>NZ_JBJODK010000003.1:0-433251 GCF_045900275.1 Clostridioides sp. GD02367
GGATGAATTTGTTCAAGCAGCATATAAAGGATTAAAAGAAGCTGGAATAGATTCAGAAATAACTCAATACTCATTCTGTACAAATGGAAGCCACTATGCAGGTGAAGCTGGAATAAAGACAATAGGATTTGGTCCTTCTAAAGAAAATCTTGCTCATACAATAGATGAATATATTGAGCAAGAACAATTATTTATAGGAACAGAAGGCTACTATGGAATATTAAAATCTGTATATGGAAAATAATATTTAGTTCACAATAAATTATTTAAATATAGTCTAGAGGTGCTTAATATAGCACCTTTAGATAATACTTTAAAGCTTAAAAGTTAGGAGGTATATATGGGAACAATACTAAGAGGTGGAACTATAATTACCTCTGATAAAACTTATATAAGTGATTTAAGGATAGAAGATGAGAAAATAGTTGAAATAGGAAATAATCTAGAAATAAATGATGATAAGGTTATTGATGCTACAGGGAGAATTGTAATTCCTGGAGGGATAGATACACATACTCATTTTGATATGAATGCAGGTTCTATTATTACTGCTGACAATTTTGAAACAGGAACAAGAGCAGCTATAGCTGGAGGAACTACCACTATACTAGATTTTGCAGAAGCTAGTGAAGGTGAAAATCTGCTGCAAGGGGTAGAAACATATCATAAAAAAGCAAGTGGAAATTGTTATTGTGATTATGGATTTCATATGACAATTACATGTCTGGATAAAGATACATTTGCTCATATGGAAAAGCTTATTTCAGATGGAATAGTATCTTTTAAGATGTATATGGCATATGATGGCATGAAAGTAGATGATGGAACTATATACAAAGTTTTAAAGAAAGCTAAAGACTTAGGTTGTATAGTTGAATTTCATTGTGAAAATGGTGATTTACTAGATGTATTGATAGAAGAAAACATACAAAATGGTAATTTAGAACCCAAATATCATCCGCTTACCAGACCTAATATAGTTGAAAAAGAATCTGTTTCAAGACTTGCTGATATAACTAAATTATCAAACTCAAAATCCTATGTAGTTCATTTAAGTTGTAAAGAGTCACTTGAGACTGTGAAATTTGCTAGAGAAAAAAATATAGATATGATAGTAGAAACATGTCCACAGTATCTACTATTAGAAGATGATTTATATGATAAGGCTGAATTTGAGGGTGCTAAATATGTAATGTCTCCTCCTTTAAGAAAAAAAGAAGATATAAGTTACCTTTGGGAAGGTTTAGCTAATGGAGACATACAAACAGTTGGTACAGACCATTGTTCGTTTAATTTTAAGGGTCAAAAAGATTTGGGAATTAATGATTTTAGTAAGATACCAAATGGGGCACCTGGTGTTGAACATAGGTTATCTCTTTTATATACATATGGAGTTTTAGAAAATAAGATAAGTGCAAATAAATTTGTAGAAGTCACTTCAACAAATGCTGCAAAAATATTTGGGATGTATCCTAAAAAAGGCGAAATAGCTGTAGGAAGTGATGCAGATATAGTTATTTTGAATACTGATAAAGAAGAAACAATTAGCTATCAAACTCAAAAACAAAATGTAGATTATACTCCATATGAGGGGTTTAATATCAAATGTAAAGTAGAAGATGTGTTTTTGAGAGGAAACCATGTAGTACAAAGTTGTAATATTAAAGAACAAGCAATGGGTCAATACATTAAAAGAAAAATTACTAAATAATGCGGGGGGAAATAAGAATGATGGATATACTTATTAAGAATGCCATAATAGTAACTGTAAATAAAGAGAGAGAAGTTATTTTTGATGGGGCGTTAGTAGTAAAGGATAACAAGATTGCTGATATTGGGAATTCTAAGGAAATAGAAAGTAAATATACAGATGTTAAAAAGGTAATAGATGCTAAGGGTAAAGTTCTATTCCCAGGTTTTATAAATACACATAATCACTTATTCCAGACTTTATTAAAAGGATTGGGAGATGATATGGTACTTAAAGACTGGTTAGAAACTATGACTTTTCCAGCAGCTAACTATTTAGAACCAAAAGATACTTATGATGCTGCAATGCTTGGATGTATTGAAGGACTTAGAAGTGGTATAACAACTATGGTTGACTATATGTATCCTCACAGTAAACCAGGTCTTTGCGATGGAATAATAGATGCTTATAAAGAATTAGGAATAAGAGGAATACTTGGAAGAGGATGTATGAATACAGGTGCTCAATTTGGAGTTCATCCTGGAATAATGCAAGATGTAGAAACGGTTGAAAAAGATGTAAGAAGATTATTTGAAAAACACCATAATACAGAAAATGGAAGAATCAAAATAGGAGTAGCTCCCGCAGCAATATGGTCAAATTCTCAAGAAATGCTTGAGATGCTATGGAGAGTAGTAAAAGAATATGATGATGCTTTATTTACAGTACACATATCAGAAACTCCTTTTGATAGAGAAGCTGCAAAAGAATTGCATGGGCAATATGACATAGATGTTTTAGAAAAATTAGGAATACTTGGACCAAATGTACTTATGGTACATTGTGTGTATTTAACTGAAAAAGATATGGAACTTACTAAAAAATATGACATGAAAGTATCTCATAATACAGCAAGTAATATGTACTTATCTTCAGGTGTTGCACCAGTACCAGAAATGCTTAAAAAAGGAATAACAGTTAGTTTAGGAGTAGATGGAGCTGCTAGTAATAACTCTCAAGATATGCTTGAACTTATGAAATTAACAGCACTTCAACATAAAGTTAATAAGTGTGATCCATTAGCAATGTCAGCAGAAAAAGTTCTTGAGTTAGCAACTATAGATGGGGCAAGAGCTATTGGAATGGAAGATGAGATAGGGTCATTAGAAATAGGTAAGAAAGCAGATTTACTAATATTTAATCCAATGCTTTCACCAAAAGCAATACCTATGCATAATCCAGTATCTACATTAGTATATTCTTCTAGTATGAAAAATATAGAGGGAGTTATAGTAGATGGAAATATAATAATGGAAGATTCAAAAATATTAACAGCTAATGAAGAGAAAGCATTAAAAGATGCTCAAGATACAGCTGAGAGACTTTGTGTAAGAGGAACTATAAAGAATAGAATGGAAGGTCATAAATGGAATAGCCTTTATTAATAAATTTGATTTTATTCATAAAGAAGTAGAATAAAAACTTTGGCTTAAAAATATGAGTTTTGAGGTGATTTATTTGATTATCAAATGTACCATAAATAATAAAGAAAAAGAATTAAGTATAAGACCAGATGATTTTTTAGCAGATACACTAAGAGAAAATGGGTATGTAAGTGTTAAAAAAGGATGCGATACAGGTTCATGTGGACTATGTACAGTAATGGTGAATGACAAGGCAGTACTTTCTTGCAACTATCTTACTGCAAGAGTAGATGGTCAACATATAACAACGCTTGAAGGTGTTTTGGATGAAGCAAAGAACTTTGGGGATTTTCTTGCAGATGAAGGAGCTGACCAATGTGGATTTTGTGCTCCTGGATTTATAATGATGGTTTTGGCTATGAAAAGAGAACTTCAAAATCCAACTGAAGAAGAAGTTATAGATTATGTAAATGGCAACCTTTGTAGATGCACAGGATATAAAGGTCAATTAAGAGCAATACATAAATATTTGAACACTTAAGTTTTTAAGTGAAAATTAAATTGATATGGGGAGAGAATATGATAACTATAAAGGAATATGTAGTTCCAAAAAGTTTAGATGAAGCTTATGAACTGCTAATATCAAGAAAAAATAACATAATACTTGGAGGCTGCGGATTTTTAAAGTTAGGTAATAAAAATATTGGTTTAGCAATAGATTTAAAAGACTTGGCTTTGGATTATATAAATGAAACTGATGATAGCATATTAATTGGAGCAGATACAAGTTTAAGAACTTTAGAATTAAATAAGGTTATTAAAAATTACTGTAATGGAGTAATTTCAAATGCTGTTTCTAATATAGTAGGAGTTCAATTTAGAAGTGGAGCTAGAGTAGGAGCTAGCGTATTTGCTAAGTATGGATTTTCAGATTTAATACCTTCATTACTAGTAGTAGATGCAAAGGTTAGGTTATATAAAAAAGGGGTTATGAACTTAGCTGATTTTTTAGAAAGTGAACTTGAAAAAGATATATTAATAGAAATTATATTACCTAAAAAAGATGCTATAGGTGTATTTGATTCTATAAGAAAATGTACAGGTGATTTTGCAGTATTAAATGGAGCAATGTTAAAAGAAGGAAGTACTTATAAAATTGCAATAGGAGCTAGACCAAGAAGAGCAAAAATTGCCTATAAAGCAAGTGAAATATTAAGCTTAGAAAATGATATAGAAAAAGCTGGAGAAGTATCAAGTGAAGAACTTTCATTTGGAAGCAATATAAGAGGAAGTAAAGAGTATAGAAAAGACATGGCAAAAGCTTTAGTAGTAAGAATGTATAATAGTATTGGAGGTGAGTGTGATGGTAAATAAAGAAGTAAGAAAAATAGATAGTGAAGCCATTATTACTGGAAAACCAATATATACAGAAGATTTAATCTTTCATAAAGATGTTTTGACTATTAAACTTCTTAGAAGTCCACATGCTTTTGCAAAGATAAAAAACATCGATATAAAAAATGCATTAAAAGTAAAAGGTGTAGTAGATATATTCACTTACAAAGATGTGCCAAATTATAGATATTCAATGGTTGGTGAATCATATCCAGAAGCCTCACCTCATGACCAATTAATACTTGAAGATATAGTTAGATATGTAGGAGATGAGGTTGCTATAATAGCTGCTGAAGATGAAAGGTCTGCTATTAAAGCTATGAAACTTATAAAAGTAGAATATGAAGTAATGACTCCTATATTGGATGCAAGAGAATCAGAAGGAAATAAAACCTTAATCCATGAAGAAGATGATTTGTTTTGTCCATTTGATTTTGGATTAGATGCTACAAAAAACATTGTATCAAGAGAAAAAATGGGTAAAGGGGATGTAGAAAAAGAGTTTAAAGAAAGTGATGTAATAGTAGAACATTCTTATATGACTCAATCACAAGCCCATTGTATGATGGAAACTCATAGAGCTTATACGTATATAGATACGAATGGTAGATTAGTAGTAACTTCTGCAAATCAATCAGCTTATCATATGAGAAGACAGGTTTCTAGAGCATTGGGAATACCTCTTTCAAAAGTGAGAGTAATAAAACCAAGAATAGGTGGAGGTTTTGGTGGAAAAAATATAGCTGTAACGGAGATATATGCATCATTTGTGACTTGGATGACAAAAAGACCAGCAAAGCTTATTTATACTAGAGAAGAAACTTTTGCAATGACTAATACTAGACATCAGATGTTTTTTGATATAAAGATTGGGTCAGATAAAGAAGGAAATATAAAAGCTATAGATATGAAAGCCTTGAACAATACAGGTGCTTATGGAGATAATGGACCTTCAGTTTGTTCTGAATCAGGGCATAATGTACTTCCAACATATAACAATGTACCTGCAATAAAATTTGATGGAAGAACTGTGTATACTAATTTAGTTCCAGGGGGAGCATTAAGAGGATACGGAGCAACACAAGGTACATTCGCACTTGATTGTGCAATCGATGAATTAGCACATAAACTTAATATGGACCCAACAGAAATAAAATTGAAAAATATTATAAAAAAGCAAACTGAAGGCGGAATAATGAATTTTCCAATCAGAAGTTGTGCACTTGATGAATGTATAATTAGAGGAAAGAAACTTATTGGATGGGATGAAAAATATCCTGTCAGAGAGATTGGAAACAACAAAGTAAGAGCTGTTGGAATGTCTGTGGGAACTCATGGTTCTGGTATAGCTAACATAGATATGGCAATAGTAAATATGAGAATGGATGAAGATGGAACTTATAAGTTGTTTTCTGGGTCTTCAGACTTAGGAACTGGTTCTGACACAATACTTGCTCAAATAGCTGCAAAAGCATTGAATACATCTATTGATAGAATTTCTGTTTATACAGGAGATACAGATATGTGTCCATATGATACTGGTGCATATGCTTCTTGTACTACTTATGTAACTGGAAATGCTACAATAAAATCTGCTGAAAGTTTAAAACAAAAGATATTAAAAGTAGCACAGAAGAAACTAGATTTACCAATAGATGATTTAATACTATATGAGGACAGAGTTTGCTATAGTGAAGATGTAGATAAGTTTGTATTGTTAAGTGAATTAGGAAGAGAATCTGTTGGTGGTGGAAATCAAGAGGTTTTATATTCATCTGAATCATATGGAATACAAGAGAGTGCGAAACCATTCTTAGCAGGATTTGCTGAAATTGAGTTAGACAAAACGACAGGTGAGTTTAAAGTAATAAATTATGCCTGTTCTACTGATTGTGGTACAGTTATGAATCCTGCACTTGCTAGAATACAAGTTGAAGGTGGTGTAACTCAAGGTATAGGGCTTGCAATGTATGAAGACCCTAGACATGGTTCTGATGGAAAGCTTCAGACTTCTAATTTATTACAATACAAAGTTCCAACAAAAAAAGATATAGGAAATATATTTGTTGATTTTGTAGATAGTTATGATCCAACAGGTCCATATGGAGCTAAATCTTTAGGGGAAATAGTTATTCATACACCAGCACCAGCAATAGCAAATGCAATATATAATGCTACTGGAGTTCGTGTAAGAGAACTTCCTATAACTTCTGAGAAAGTTTATATGGCTATGAAAAAATTAAATCAGGGGGGAAAATAAATGATTGCTATAAAAAGTAAATACTTAATATCTTCTGCTGATGAAATATATACAAATTATGCTGTTGTAGTAGAAAATGACATTATAAAAGATATATTACCAAATGAAGAAGTTGAAATAAAGTACAAAAATATTGAACGAATAATAGATAAATCGGATGCTATAGTAATGCCAGGATTCATTAATGGTCACATGCACCAATATGGAGTGCTTTCTAGAGGAATACCTGCAAACGTACATTTTACTGATTTTGAAGGTTTTTTAAATGATTATTGGTGGCCATTTATAGAAAACAGAATAGGATTAAAAGAAGTAAAGGCAACAACTAAAGCATCAGCAATAGAGCTTATAGAATCTGGTGTAGTAGCTTTTTGTGATACTCTAGAGGCTCCAAATACAGAGGTAGGAACTTTAATTGAGCAAGGTAAAATATTAGAAGAGATAGGGATGAAAGCGGTTTTATCCCTAGAAAGTTGCGAGAGAATAAGTTATGAAAATGCGCTTAGATGTTTAGATGAAAATTCTAATTTGATAAAGTGGAGTAGAGAAAATAGTAAATTAATAAATGGAATAATGTGTACTCATACAAGTTTTACATGTTCAGATAAATTTATTAAGCAAGCTAAAGAAGATGCAAAAAAATTAGATGCGCCAATGCAATTCCATTTATGTGAGAGTATATATGAACCAAACTATGCTGAAAAACATTTTGGTAAAAAAGCTGTTGAATACTATAATGATTTAGAGATATTGGATGAAACTGTATTAGCTTCTCAGTGTGTAAAAGTAAATGATGAAGAGATAGAGATATTAAAAGAAAAAGGCGTAAAAGTGGTTCATATGCCTCTTAGCAACTGCGAAGTAGGTGGAGGTTTTTCTCCAGTACCAAAAATGATTAAAAAAGGTATAAAAGTAGCACTTGGTACAGATGGATATATAAATGATTTTTTTGAAGTTATGAGAGGTGCATTCTTAATGCACAAATCAGTCGAAGAAGATGCATCTGTAATGCCAGCAAATATGGTCTTTAAAATGGCAACAGAGTATGGTGCTCATGCACTAGGTCTTCAAAAATCTGGTAAAATAGTAGCTGGCAATAAGGCTGATATAATAGTTATGGAAGATGAATTCAAAACTCCTGTAACTCTTGATAACATATTTGACCAGATAGTAGTACAAGGTAAAAAAGAATTTATATCAAATGTATACATAGATGGTAGACATATTTTAAAAGAAAAACAATTAGTTGATTTAGATAAAAAAGCTATTGTTAAAGAGATGAAAGAAGTTGCTTGTGAATTTTGGAAATTTTAATGAATGTAAATATAAATGAAAAGGGGAAGCAGATAATGTACAATTTTTTAGGTAAAGAATTAAAATCACCACTTATAATAGGTTCAGGACCATTAACATATAGTGCAGCTGGATGTAAAATATTAAGTGATGCAGGAGCAGGGGCAGTTGTTACTAAGACTATAAGAAAAGAAAGAGCTATAAATCCAGCACCACATATGGTTAGAAATACAACTAATGCTCTTTTAAATAATGAGAAATGGACAGATTTTGAACCAGAACAATGGATAGATTTTGAAATACCACAAATGAAAAAAGATGGGACTGTCTGTATAGCTTCAATAGGTCATACAATCGAAGAAAGCAGTGAATTAGTAGAGAAAGTTGCAAATGCAGGAGCTGACTTTATTGAATTAGTATCTTATGACTATAGAGATTTGATACCAATGCTTAAAGATGCTAAAGAAAAAGTAAATATACCAGTAATAGTTAAACTTCCTCCTATGATAGATGAAATAGGAGCTTTTGCTAAAAAATTAGAAGAAGCAGGAGCAGATGCAATAACTGCTTGTGATTCTGTAGGACCAGCATTTAGAATAGACATAGAAACTGGTCAACCTTTATTAGGTGGAAACGGAATAGGATATCTAAGTGGAGAAACTATTAAGCCAATAACTTTACAAAGAATCTATGAAATAAAAAAAGAAGTCAATATACCAATAATTGGTTTAGGTGGATGTGTTAGTGGAGATGATGCATTAGAAATGATTATGGCAGGTGCTGACTTTGTTGGTATATGTTCAGTGGTAATTTTAAAAGGTGCACAAGTAATATCTAAAATACATGATGACTTAAAATCTAATCTTAATAGACTAGGGTATAATACTATAGAAAATGCTTGTGGTATAGTACATAAGCATATGGGCGACGTAAATGAAAGACTTAGCTTTGAATTTACTTATGATGAAGAAAAATGTACTAAATGTAAGATGTGTGAGAGAGTATGTGCATATCAAGCAAGAAAATTAAATGATAAGATGGAGTTAAATGAAGAAGAGTGTAGATACTGTGGTCTTTGCATATCAGTTTGTAAACCAAAAGCACTTGGAAGAAAAATTTCATGTTCAGAATTGAATGCATAGGTTATTTTGTAAAGAATAATTAAAAAATAAAACTTTATATAGAAATAAAAGGGTGTGTCTCAAGATGAACTTTTTAGTTCATGAGGCACCCTTTTTGTATGAAATTAAGTATATTTTCATCATTTCAACAATGAAAAATAGGTTTATTTGAAATTATTTTATATTTTGATTAATTATTAATAATTGTTTTATAGATATGTTAACATTGTATAGCATTTGTATAAAATGTTATAATAATTAATAGGGATGGTGATGTAAGTGCAAGATAAGATTTTAGAATTATTACATATTATAAATAAAGATGTAGTTAGTATAAAAGAAGATATGTCTGAAGTAAAACAAGAAATAACTGCATTAAAGAGCGATATGTCTGAAGTAAAACAAGAAATAACTGTGGTAAAAGACGATATGTCTGAAATGAAACAAGAGATAACAATGTTAAAGGACGATATGTCTGAAATGAAACAAGAGATAACTGTATTAAAGAGCGATATATCTGAAGTAAAACAAGAGATAACTGTTCTAAAAGAAGATATGTCTGAAGTGAAGCAAGAAGTAAATTTAATGAAAAAAGAAATAACTGGATTAAAACAGGAGACAAGTATGGTAAAAGAAGATATGTCTGATGTAAAACAAGATATGATTGCGATGAAAGAAGATATATCTGGAGTTAAATCAGAGATGAACTCTATGCAAAGCAAAATAAATAATATTAGTGAAGATATGAGTGGAATTAAGGACGAAATATCTACAGCAAATGAGAAATTATATGGAATTGAAGTAAAGATTGATGTTCTAGAACGTGAAGAAAAATCAATGAAAGAGATACAGGAAGAGCAGAGCAATATTTTAGGAAGCTTATTACATAATTCTGAAATAAATAAAGCTACTCATGATAGTATGGAGCATAATATAGCATATATAAAAGGTGATACAAATGCTATAAAAGAAGATGTTTCTGAAATAAGAAGAGATTTAAATTTAGTAGAGTTAGCTACTAGTAAAAATTGGAGTGATATTGTTAAACTAAAATCAGTCAGATAATATCTTAATTCACTAATTTATCATCCACAAAATAAAAAATATTATATAAAAAAGGCTTATAATGTTACTGTTATTTATTATAAATTTTAGAAATGAAAATAAAAATTTGAGAAAAGACCGTTAAAATTTTATTTTAAGGTCTTTTTTTATGTAGATATAATGAAATTATAAAAATAAAACTTAAAATTTAAATGCGAAAATTTGATAGAACGGTTGAAATAAGTAAAATTTTATCAATAAAATTACAAAAATTTTATAACAAATAAATATACGTAAATATTGGCATTAAAATTGCTCTATAAAAACTATAAATAGTAATGTAAATAAAGCTCTTATTACACAAACAATATTACTATTTTAATTATAGATATTAATATATATCTATAAAATAGATAGAAACTTGTATGTTTTATGTTGCAGGTACAAATATAGTAAAGGAGAGTACATTGATACAACTGAGATACATAGCTTATTAAGTTTTTCTGTCTTATGAGAATTATATTATAAAATATTCATAAATATTTTGAGTTTAAATTAAAAAATTATTTTATGCTTAGATTAATTATCATTTAATTAATTTAATAACAAAAACAGTGAAAGAGTAAATAATATTATTTACAGGGGGTAAAGCAAAGTATATTAAATGAGTTGTACTTTTGGCCCCGTACATGGAGAAATCTATGTAGGACACAACTTTAAAACCAGTAAATCCTAAAGCCTTGCAACTACAATAAAAGATAGAAAGAAACTTTTATGAATGTGGTGAAAACCAGAAACAATAGTAAGGATGGTATATGGTGAGAGCCTAAGTACTTAATAATGGACATTTGGTCGCCAAGCCTAGAAATAGGAAGGTCAAACGACTATCTCGAGAGAGAGTACACTATAAGCTATTGATAGTGGAAACGGGTTGCTCTTAACAGGTAATGCTGAAGATGAAGAAATAGTCTACGCTCATATGAAAGTATGAGGTCACTGGATTTAAAGTGGCATCTATAAAGTAGCGTTTATAGGTAAATGTTTAAAACTTACAAAATATAAATACTTATGAAAACTTATAACTTATAATTATTAAGATTGAAAGATTTAACTTGGATTAAATTTATTGTAAAAAATTAAAAATTCATAGCTATAATATTCTTATGTTTGTAAGCTACTGTATAATAACATATACAAAATGATAGAATAAGTTTATTTGTTAATAATTAAATTTATTGTACGTATTCTTTAAGAGTAAAGACTTAAATGTATAAGGAAGTGTAATCAAAATTTATAAACGTCATTTAATTTAATATATTAGATTTTTAAGTATTTATATAATTCAATAAGTTTTATGTAACGGGAGTTTTTATTATGAAAGCAAAAAGTACATCAAAATTTGAATTAGACGGAATACCACCACTAAAGGAAGCCGTACCTTTAGGGTTACAACACTTAATGGCGATGGTAATAGGAAGTTGTTTACCAGCTATATTGGTTGCAAATGCAGCTGGGCTTGATCATAAAATGTCAACACTCTTGATTCAAGCAGCACTAGTTTTTGCAGGAATATCAACTTTATTACAATTATATCCAATACCTCTATTTAAAGGATTTAAATTAGGGGGAGGGATACCAGTTATAATGGGAGCTACAGCTATGTTTATAGGAGCTGGAGTCTCTGTTGCAGGAAAGTATGGGTTGCCAGTCTTATTTGGTTCTCAAATAATAGCTGGAATAGTAATAATTATAATTGGTTTTGGTCTTAAAAAAATACGATTTATATTTACTCCAGTTGTATCTGGAACAATAGTCGCATGTATGGGTCTTGGACTTTTTCCAATAGCTATAAAAAACTTAGCTGGAGGTATGGGAAATGAAACTTTTGGACAGCCAATTAATTTTATAGTTGGAATCTCTGTATCTCTTATGATATTAGGATTAAACAAGTATGGAAGAGGATTGTTTAAAGATGCATCAATATTAGTTAGTATAATTTTTGGATACATTTTATCACTAATTTTGGGTATTGTAAATTTTTCTTCAATTCAAGAGTTTACTTTGGTAGCGCTTCCAAAACCACTTATTTTTGGTCTAGATATAAGAATCGAAGTTGTAGTGATGTTTTCAATAATATATTTGGTTGAAATAGCAGATATTATGGGTGCATGTACGCTTTCTGCAGTAGGGGGACTCAATAGACAAGTAACAGATGAAGAACTTTCTTCTGCTGTTTTAGGAAATGGAGTACTATCTACGATAGGTGCATTATTTTCTGCAACTCCAATGGGGATGTTTGGTCAAAATTCTGCAATCGTTTCCAATACGAAAATTGTAAGTAAATTTGTATTGGCTATTGGGGGAATTGGGCTATTTTTGGCAGGAATATCACCTTTGCTAGCTAATTTGATAAGAACCATTCCTCCTTGTGTGGTTGGGGGAGCAACACTTGTTATATTTTCAACCCTTACAACATCTGGTTTAAGACTTGTTAGTATGGATGGGTTCAATCAAGAAAATAGCATGATATTAGGTCTTTCTATGGCTTCTGGCATAGGATTTATGGTGGCTCCTCAAGTTCTTGAAAAGTTTCCAAAGTTTATAGAAACCTTATTTGCAGATTCAAGTGTAGTTTCAGGAGCAATGGTAGCCATAATAGTTCAAGCTTTGTATATGGTAAAATTTCCGAAAAGTAGGAATAACAAAGTTGAAGATAAAAAGGAAAATTTATAATGTAAAGAGTTAATAAATGTGAATCAGACATATCACATTTATTGATATAAATTAAAAGATAGATTTAAAAGTTTCAATTTTTAATAAGTATGATGACAGGGGGATAAGATGGTTACTATAAAAGAATATACAGTTCCAGAAAGCTTAGAAGAAGCATATAAAATTTTAACTTCTAAAAAGAATAATGTTATTCTAGGTGGGTGCGGATTTATAAAATTAAGTAATAAGAATATAGGAACAGCCATAGATTTAAAGGCGATAAATCTAAATTATATAAGGGAAGATGAGAAAAATATTCTTATAGGTGCAGATACATCTCTTAGAAGTTTAGAAATTGATAAAACTATTAAAAATTACTGTAGTGGAATAGTTTCAAGTGCTGTTTCTAATATAGTAGGAGTTCAATTTAGACAAGGTGTTAGAATTGGTGCTAGTGTATTTTCAAAGTACGGTTTTTCTGATTTAATACCAGCACTTTTAGTTGTTGGAGCAAAGGTAAGATTATACAAAGAAGGAGTCTTAGAATTAAATGAGTTTTTAGATAATAAGTTAAGTAAAGACATATTAGTTGAGGTAATACTTCCAAAAAGAGATGCAATAGCTGTTTTTGATTCAATAAGAAAATGTACAGGAGATTTTCCTATATTAAACTCAGCCATGTTGAAAGAAAATAATACTTACAAAATAGCAATTGGAGCGAGACCTCAAAGGGCAAAAATAGCTCTTGGAGCAAGTACTATATTAAGTGAAGAAAAAGATATAGATAAGGCATCTATTATTGCAAGTGAGGAATTAACTTATGGAAGTAATATGAGAGCTAGTAAAGATTATAGAATAGACATGGCAAGTGCACTAGTTAAAAGGATGTATAATGTTATTGAGGGAGGAAACTAATAATGATTACTAAGGGGATAAGAAAGATAGATAGTACAGCCATTGTTACAGGGAAGCCTCTATATACTGAAGACCTCATCATGCATAAAGATGTTTTGACATTAAAATTACTTAGAAGTCCACATGCACATGCAAAAATAAAGAATATAGATACATCAAAAGCTGAAAAAATTCCAGGTGTTGTGGGCATTTATACTTATAAAGATGTACCACAAGTTAGATATTGTGTTCCAGGTCAAACAGAGCCAGAAGCATCTCCTTATGACAGAGTTTTGCTTGAAGATACAGTTAGATTTGTTGGTGATGAAGTGGCATTAGTGGCAGCAGAAGATGAAAAAACAGCACTTAAAGCGTTGAAGATGATAAAGGTAGATTATGAAATTTTAAAACCTGTGTTTAATGCAAAGGAAGCAGAAGGAAATGAGGTTGTTATACATCCAGAAGACGATATAGTAGAGCCATACCCTTTTGGATTGGATGCAAAAAATAATATAGTATCTAAAGAGTTTTTTGAATTTGGAGATGTTGAAGCAAAACTTGAAGAAAGTGACTTTGTGGTTGAAGCTTCATATAAAACTCAAAGTCAATCGCATTGTATGATGGAAACTCATAGGTCTTATTCATACAAGGATATAAATGATAGGATTGTTGTAGTTTCATCATTACAATCACCACATAATGTAAAGAGAATACTTAGAAAAGTACTTGGCATACCATCTTCAAAAATAAGGGTGATAAAGCCTAGAATAGGTGGCGGCTTTGGAGGAAAGAATATAGCAGCTACAGATATATTCACTGCATTCGTTACTATGAAAACTGGTAGACCGGCAAAATTCGTTTTTACAAGAGGTGAAACTTTTGTAGGCTCTAATAGTAGACATGAAATGTTTTTTGATGTTAGAGTGGGTGCAGATAAAGAAGGAAATTTAAAGGCAATAGAATTAAAATCATTAAATAATACGGGTGCTTATGGTGGTAATGGTGTTTCTGTTTCTTCCGAATCTGGACATAATACATTACCAATATACAATGATATTGATGCTGTTAGATTTGATGCTAGAACAGTTTATACTAATAGGTTACCAGCAGGAGCTCTTAGAGGATATGGTGCTACACAAGGAATATTTGCAATAGATAGTGCTATTGATGAATTAGCCAATAAGATTGGAATGGACCCGCTTGAATTTAGAGTTAAAAATATAATAGATAGATACACTACTGGAAAAGCAGCTGAAGAAGAAATATTAAGTTGTGAGTTAAAACAATGTATAGAAAAAGGTAAAAAATTAATAAATTGGGATGCTAAGTATCCATGTAAAGATATAGGAAATAACAAGGTAAGAGCAGTAGGTATGGCAGTTGCAAATCATGGTTCTGGTATACCACGTGTAGATATGGCAACAGTGACTATACGCATGGATGAAGATGGAACATACAAGTTGTTATCTGGTCTTGCTGATTTAGGTCAAGGAGCTGATACAATTCAAGCACAAATTGCTGCTGAAACTTTGAATACTACTGTAGATAGAATATCTGTTTATACGGGGGACTCAGATTTATGTCCATATGATACAGGAGCATTTGCTTCTTGTACAACAACAGTTACAGGAAATGCAACTATAAAGACAGCAAATAAATTAAAAGAAATATTACTTTCAGTGGCAGAATTAAAGCTAGGATTTAAAAAAGAAGATTTAGAGTTGGGAAAAGATAGAGTTTTTGTTAAAAATGATAATAGTAAATTTGTGTTATTGGAAGAATTAGGTAGGGAATCAGTAGGAGGCATAGGCTTTGCTAGTGATGATGTGCCAGTAGTCTTGGAAGCGACAGAGTCTTTTGGTATGTTAAAAAGAATAAAACCATTTATAGCAGGATTTGCAGAGATAGAATTAGATAAAAATACAGGTGAATATAAGGTAATAAATTTTGCATGTGTACCTGATTGTGGAACTGTTATAAATCCAACTTTAGCTAGAATACAAGTAGAAGGTGGAGTAATGATGGGTATAGGGTTTGCAATGTATGAAGACCCTAGATTTGATAAAGATGGAAGATTATTAACAGATAGTTTTTTACAATACAAAGTTCCTACAAAAAAAGAAGTAGGAAATATATTGGTAGATTTTGCTGACAATTTCGACCCAGGAGGCCCTTATGGTGCTAAATCATTAGGAGAGATAGTAATACATACACCAGCTCCTGCAATAGCAAATGCAATATTCAATGCTACTGGAGTTCGTATGAGAGAGCTTCCTATGACATTTGAAAAAGTTTATATGGGAATGAAAAACAATAACAAACCATTATAATATGTAATATAATATATAAAAATATGTAAATTTAAATTATTTTGTAAAATAAAGTAACTAAATAGACATTATATATGGCGTTTTGTAAAAATACCATATATAATGTCTAGTAGAGTATATTCTAAAGGAGGTGAGTTTATGCCAAGTAGAATAAAAAATATACACTATGGAACTCAAAGACAACAATTAAAAAACTTAACTAAAAAAGAATATCAAGCTCTACGAGAGATGTGCTTCTTAGCAAAAAACTTATATAATGTTGGGACATACAATGTTAGACAACACTATTTTAATCAAGGAGAACATCTTAACTATGAAGCCAACTATCATGTATGTAAAGAAAATGAAAATTATAAGCTTCTCAATAGTAATATAGCTCAACAGATATTAAAAGAAGTTGATAGTTCGTTTAGGTCTTTTTTTGGATTAATCAAATTAGCTAAAGAAGGTAAGTATGATTTTAGAGGAATAAAATCACCTAAATACCTTGATAAGGAAGGATTCTTTAGTATAATAATAGGTCAAATAAGAATTAAAGAAGATGGCATTCTAAATATACCCATGTCTCCAGCATTTAAAAAATTATATGGGAAAGTAAGTATAAAAGTTCCTCAAAATATATTAGAAAAAAAGATTAAAGAAATAAGAATAATACCTAAACATAAGGCTAGGTTCTTTGAAATTCAGTATTGTTATGAGATACCGAAATCAGAGGAAGTTTCAAATCAAAAAAATGCACTAGCTATAGATTTAGGTTTAGAAAACTTATGTACATGTGTTACAAATTTAGGTGATAGTTTTATCATAGATGGAAAAAGGCTTAAATCTGTGAATCAATGGGCAAATAAACAGAATGATAAAATAGAAGCTTTAAAATTAAAAAAGAATGTAACAGCAATTACAAGAAAGCAATTTAAAGTCTGGAATAAAAGGAATAATCAAGTTAAGGATTATGTAAATAAAACTTGTTTTTACATAATTGATTACTGTATAAAAAATAATATTGGAAACTTAATAGTAGGATATAATGCTAAATTAGAGAAAAGTGATAATGTGGAGAGGAAAATATATAGAAATTTTATAAGAATTCCTTTTGGAGAGATAAAAGGAAAGTTAGAATATCTATGCAAAATAAAAAATATTAATTTTATTAGACAAGAAGAAAGTTATACTAGTAAATCTGACTTTTTTGCTGATGATTTTCTGCCTGATATCAATTTGGATAATGCACAAAAATATGATTTTAAGGGAGAAAGAATAACTCGAGGTCAATATAAATCCAGTGTTGGTATGATTATAAATGCAGATGTAAATGCTAGTCTTAATATATTAAAAAAATCACAAATAGTTGACTTATCCAAGTTGAAGGATAATCCTCAAATATTAAAACAACCACAAAGAATAAGAATATCTTAATTATATTTAAAAGATAAACTGATAGCGTAGGCTTACAGCTTAGCGGCGAATTGGATCCGCCTTGTTGTTTACAACAGAATCTATTTACTTTCGAGTTTATGGAATTTCAAAAATCACTTTTACTAAAAAAGTTTAATTATAAAAAATTAAGAGATTAAAAAATTAGTTACAAGAGGTGAAAGTGTGGAATTATCAAATATAATAGGAAAGAACGAAATAATAACTGTAGTTGGAGCAGGAGGTAAAACTTCATTTATAAACTATTTTGCAGATTTTTATAGATGTAAATTAAGAGTTCTTCTTACAACAACAACTAAAATATATGTACCAGATAATTATGAAAATATAATTATGACAATAGATGGAACTGTTATTCCATCTATTTGTCATGGAGTAACAGTATGTGGAAGCTATATAAATAATGAAAATAAAATAGTAGGTATTGATTCATCTATTTTGGATGAAATTGTAGATAAATTTGATATAGTCTTAATAGAGGGAGATGGTTCAAAGAAAAAAAGACTTAAAGGTTGGAATGATAATGAACCAGTAGTATATCACAAAACTACAAAAACTGTAGGAATATTAGATATAACCTCATTTGGAATGAATATTAATGAAGAAAACATACACAGATTAGACCTATTTAAAAAAATAGTAAATTTAGATACATATAATACTAACAATGATTCTACAGTAAATCTCGAAAATTTAAAAAATATAGTATTAAATCCAAATGGTTTATTTAAAAACTATTGTGGAGAAAAAATATTATTCATCAATAAAGTTGAAGATGAAAAATATAAAAAATTAGCTATAGAATTAATAAAAAGTATTAAAGAAGATGAAAGTAAAATGGAGATATTTTATGGAAGTATAAAACAAAAGTTTTGTACAAGATATTGAAGTATTAAAATAGTTTATATGATATTATATATATAGATAATATCAATAGTGATATTATAAAATCATAGAACTATCAATACATTATAAATACCAAGGATGATATATATGATAAATGCAGTAATAATGGCATCGGGCTTTGCCAGAAGAATGGGAACGAATAAACTTTTATTAGATTATAAAGGATGTTCTATAATAGAACATGTATTAAAAGCAGTTAGTAAAATTAATTTTCATCAAGTTGTAGTTGTAAGTCAATACAAAGAAGTTTCATTGTTGTGTAATAAATATGGTTTTAAATATGTGGATAATAAAAATGCAAATATAGGTCAGAGCGAATCCATAAAATTAGGTATTTTAAACAGTTCAAAATGTGATGGCTACATGTTTTTTGTAGGAGACCAGCCATTTATTGATAGTTTATATATAGATAAAATTATAAATACTTTTAAATTAGATAGAGATTTTATAGTAATTCCACGATGTAAAGATGTATGTGGAAATCCAGTTATATTCCCATACAGCAAAAAAGAAGAATTATTGGCACTTAAAGAAGATGAAAAAGGTAAAACCGTTTTAAAAAATGCATCAAAAATAAAGTATGTAGAAGTTCCTAGAGAAATATTATTAGATATTGATACAAAAACGGACTATGAAAGAATTGGGGGTAAATTATGAAGTTAATAAAAACTATAGATGCTATTGGACAAGTTTTATGTCATGACATAACTCAAATAATACCTGGAGAATTTAAAGGAAGAAAGTTTAAAAAAGGTCATGTAGTAAAAGAAGAAGACATTCCAGTTTTATTATCTCTTGGTAAAGATAATTTGTATGTATGGGAAAAATCAGAAGGCATGATTCATGAAAATGAAGGTGCACTATTTTTAAAAGAATTAACTGCTGGAGAAAATTTAAATTTTAGTGAAATAAAAGAAGGAAAGATAGATTTTATAGCTGCCTGTGATGGGCTTTTAAAGATAGATGTTGATGCACTTTTTGATTTGAATTGTGTCGGTGAAATAATGATGGCTACTCTTCATAATAATTTTATAGTAAATAAAGGTCTGAAAGTAGCTGGAACAAGAGTTATACCTCTAGTCATAGATGAGAAAAAATTAGAAGAGGCAAGAAAAGTAGTTGGAAATAGAAAAATAGTAAATGTAGTGCCCTTTAAACCTAAGAAAGTAGGGATTGTTACTACTGGAAATGAAGTATTCTATAGTCGAATTGTTGACAAATTTGGACCAGTGATAGAAGAAAAAGTAAAGGGCTTTGGATGTGAGGTTATAGGACAAACTATATGTCCAGATGATAAAGAAATTATAAAAAATGCAATAAAAGAATTTATAAGTCAGGGGGCAGAACTTATCTGCTGTACTGGTGGTATGAGTGTAGACCCAGATGATGTCACACCAACAGCAATAAAAGAAACTGGAGCTGATTTGGTAACATATGGGTCACCAATATTGCCAGGAGCAATGTTTTTACTTGCTTACTATGGAGAAGTTCCAATTATGGGTATACCAGGGTGCGCAATGTATCATAAAACTACAGTATTTGACATAGTTCTATCTAGAGTCTTGATTGATGAAAAACTTGATAAGTATGATATAGCTAGATATGGTCATGGAGGACTTTGTATGAACTGTGATGTATGTACTTACCCTGCATGTAATTTTGCTAAAATATAAAGATATTAGAAAAGAGTATTTACAAATTAAGTACTCTTTTTAAATATGAAACAAAACAAACTAAAATACTTTATAAAAAGTATAATTGGTTTATAAGCTATAATAAAGTAATTACAGTATGTAAAAGAATGAATAAAGTTGCAATTTAATTTCTTTATAAGTATAATATAATAGATTGTTAATTTTTATAAATTTACAACTTGTAGTATACCTTAAATAAATATTTCACTAACTTAGTATAAAAAATATACTGTTTAAGTGATAATAGATAATAAAAGTGTTATCAAAATTTTATGATAAAATAAATTATGAGCAAAAAGAAAGGAAAATATATTAATGTTACAAGTTACAGGTGTTGGACTTAGATTTGGTGATAAGGAATTATTTAAAGATGTTAACTTAAAATTCACTAAAGGGAATTGCTACGGAATAATAGGAGCTAATGGTGCGGGAAAATCTACTTTTTTAAAAATATTATCAGGAGAGATAGAGCCAAATACAGGTAGTATATCTATAACTGATAAAGAAAGAATGTCAGTTTTAAAACAGGACCACTTCGAATATGAAGAAGAAACTGTGTTAAATGTTGTCATAAGAGGGCATGAGAGACTTTGGAACATAATGAAAGAAAAAGATACCTTATATATGAAGGAAGATTTCAATGAAGAAGATGGAATCAAAGCTGCTGAACTTGAGGGAGAGTTTGCGGAACTTGATGGATGGGATGCAGAAACTAATGCTGAGAAAATACTTATGGGTCTTGGTATAACTAAAGATATGCATTACAAGCAAATGAAAGAATTAGTTGGTGGGGAAAAGGTTAAGGTATTGTTAGCACAATCACTTTTTGGTAAGCCTGAAATACTATTAATGGACGAGCCTACTAACCACTTAGATTTTAAATCAATAAACTGGTTAAATAATTTTATTATGGATTTAGAAGAGTCTATAGTTATAATAGTATCGCATGATAGACATTTCTTAAATCAAATATGTACTAATATAGTTGATGTAGATTTTGGTAAAATACAAATGTATGTTGGAAACTATGACTTCTGGTATGAATCAAGTCAATTAGCTTTACAACTTGCTAAGGACCAAAATAAAAAGACTGAAGAAAAGATAGCTCAATTAAAGGAATTCATAGCTAGATTTAGCTCTAATGCTTCAAAGGCTAAGCAAGCTACATCAAGAAAGAAACAATTGGATAAATTAGAAGTTGAAGATATACAACCATCAAGAAGAAGATATCCATATGTAGGGTTTACACCTGCTAGAGAAATTGGTAATGAAGTTTTAGAAGTACACAATTTGACTAAAACTATAGATGGAGTAAAAGTTCTTGATGATGTATCATTTAGATTGGATAGAGATGACAAAGTAGTATTTATGGGTGATGAAATAGCTACTACTGCTCTTTTAAATATAGTTATGGGAGAACTTGAACCAGATAGTGGAGAGTATAAGTGGGGAGTAACTACTTCTCAAGATTATCTTCCAAAGAATCATAATAAGTTTTTTGATGGAGTAGAATATTCCTTAGTTGACTGGCTTAGACAATTCTCTGAAGAAAAAAGTGAGAGCTTTATAAGAGGATTTTTAGGTAGAATGTTATTCTCTGGAGAAGAAGCTTTAAAAGAAGCTCAAGTTATATCTGGAGGAGAAAAAGTTAGATGCATGCTTAGTAAGCTAATGCTTTCAAATGCAAACGTACTTGTTCTAGATGACCCTACTAACCACTTAGACCTAGAAAGTATAACTTCTGTTAATAAAGGACTTGAGAAGTTCCCTGGAGTGCTTTTATTTACTTCTCATGACCATGAGTTTATATCTACTATAGCAAATAGAATTATAGAGATAACTCCAAACGGAATAATGGATAGAAAGATGGACTTTGATGAGTATTTAGAAAGTAAAGAAATACAAGACCAATTAGCTAAAATGTATGGAAAAAGTAAATAAATTATTAATGTAAATATTATCATTTTACAAATTTAATTGTTAGTATAAAACCTTTTAATATTTGAGAACATGCTATGTACAAGTGTGTAAGTTTTTAATCAAATATTAGGAGGTTTTTTATGTTATTAAAATATATGAAACAATAAAAGTATAGTGTCAGAAAGAGAAGTATGAACTCAATTAAATATATATAAATGGATTATAAATTGTGTTTGTTATTAGAATAATGTATTTCTTTGTATCTTAAGAGTTTAAATATACTATAGTAGATGCTATAATAAAAATAAAAAATGTTTTAGGGGGGATATATTATGTTTAAGAAAAAATTAGTAACTATAGTAATGAGTTTAGCTATGATTAGTGTAGGTAATTTTTCATATGCTCATTCAGGAGGACATAGTTCATCAGGAAATCATCATAACAAAAATAAAGCTGAATTAAGACATTATTATTGCGGAGGACATTCAGCACACCTACATAATAATGGAGCATGTCCTTATGCTAGTATAGAAGGAAATTATGAAGCAACAACATCTTCAGTACATAATGGAAAAAATCATAAAAATTATGTTGCAGAAAAAGGGTATAATAAAGGTTATAAAGATGGGTGCAAGGGAAATTATAATTTAGGTCTTGCAGGATTCAAACCTGATAATACATATGAAAAAGAAATTTTAAAAAATGCTTATGAAAAAGGATATTTAACTGGACATAATGAATACAAAGCGAAAAAGGTAGATGATGTAATGAAGAAGATGCTAGATATTCCAATGTTAACTAGCATATAATAAAATAGTATTTTAAAAGACATCTTTTATAAGAAAGTATATTTTTTATTACAAAAATATAAACTTTTATAGAAAAAGTATTATTGATAATTTTAATAAAGTGAAACAAAAAAATTATTTAGATGTTGTCAATTAGAGATAGATACATTTAATATTATAAAAATGAAGATAATAAAACTTGTATTAGTTCATCAATTGATATTTTAATGAATCTATCTCAATAGACTAAGCTAATTTAATCTTAATTAGCATTAAATAAACTTTCAGAAATTTTATCAGAAGCTTCTTTATCCATTTCTTTAAGGACGTGAGAATAAACACTTAAGGTAGTATTTATGTTTGAATGTCCAACTCTTTCAGATATAACTTTTATAGGTACCTTAGAATTTATAAGTAAAGTAACATGTGAATGTCTTAAATCATGGAATCTAATATGAGGTAAATCATTTTTTTCTAAAAATCTTTTAAATCTTTTACTCATAACATCTTCAGCAATAGGTTCACACTTCTTATTAAAAAATAACAAATTACTACTATTTCTAGTAGAAGATTTTAATAAATTTTTATTTTGCTTTATTTTATGCTCTCTTAACAAAGATATTAATTCTTTTGGAGCTGATATTTTTCTAACAGAGTTTTCTGTCTTTGGTTCTTTAAGAATTACAGAACCATTAATTCGAGATGTTATCTTGTTTACTGTTATTGTATTTTCTTCAAAATCAATATTGTCCCAAGTCAGACCTAAAACCTCTGAAATTCTCAGACCCAATCCAATTGCCAAATTAATAGGTAACTCCATATCTGTATCTTTTGCTAAATCTAATAATTTTATCATTTGCTCTCTATCATAAATTTCACTTTTAAATTTTTTATATCTTGGAGTCTCTATATTATCCATAATATTTTCTTTTATCAATTTGAGTCTATAAGCTCTCCTTATTGCAAGTTTCAATATATTTATATGAATCTTAATTGATTGAGGATTTAATTTATAAGATAGATTATCTATGTAATTTTGTATGTGAATAGGATGTAAGTCTTGTATTTTATATTTACCAATAGATGGATTAATGTAATTTTTACAAATACCAACGTAATTATTGTATGTAGCTAATGAAATATTTTCGTTGTATTTATTTAGAAAATCTAACATAAATTCTGAAACGGTAATCTCATTTGGAACTAAGAAACCATCTTTATATAAGCTTTCCTTTACCTCATTTAGTCTTTTACTTGCTTCTCTTTTTTTATCAAAGGTACCCATATTTTTTTGCTTCCTTTTGCCAGTATCTTCATCTGCAAATTCAAGATAAACAATATAGTTCTTATTTCTTTTTCTAATAAATGCATTCATATATAACCCACCAATCAAAATTTTATACATTTATTATAACATATATATACTCAAAAATAGTTTCTGAAATAAAGTTACATTTATTATAAAATATCATGTATATTTATTATAAAATGTATATATTATGTCAAATATTAGAATTTTAATTTAATAATCTGTTATACTTATAGAGAAAAGATATTTAATTTTTATATTAATAGATTATATGTTTGATTTATACTGAAAATATAAATTTTTTATATTAATAAAATTGGATTGAATATTTTAAATAAAACCTTTGACTCTAAAAGTCTATTAATATAGTATTTAATTATATATAAGTTTGAGAGGAGTGTAAAATCATATGACTATTACTAAGATACCACCAGCAGAATTAAAAGTCATGAAATTTATTTGGAGTTCAGATTTTACAGTAACATCAAAAGATGTCATTGAAGCTATGGAAAAACTATATGATTGGAAACAAACTACAACATTAACACTTTTATCAAGATTAGTAAATAAGAAATTCTTAAGTGCAAGAAAAATTGATAGACATACACACTATACAGTTCTTATTGGTGAAGAAGAGTATTTGCATTTTGAAACAAAAACTTTTCTAGATAATATGCATGGTAGTTCTATTGAGAGCTTTATGAAATCATTGTTCAAAAAGGGGGTAAATGAGGATGAATTAAATTCTGTTGAAGAATGGGTTAAAAATATTAAAAAAGATGAATAATTTAATGTAGTCAATTATAATAATTTTGGGTATATATTTTTATTAAGAATAAGATTACATAATTTTAAGTAAATTACATATTTTATATATTTGAATATATAAAAATAAATGGGTTGATAATGTCATGACAGAATTTATATGTTTTGTCTGCTTTTGATATGAATTTAATTGTCATAAAATAAATAGTTTTTATAATAATCAGTTAAATGAATATAATGTAAAGTGTTATGTGAAAAGTATAATTTTTTAGAAGTATTTTTATTTTGTTATTACAATGTTAATTTGATAAGTTTGGTGTAAAATCAAACCTATTAGAACTTAATTTTATACTAGACTTATAGTTAATATTAGCATAACCTGATACTAAGTATTAATTTATAAGTCAGAAGTTTTGTTCATTAATTGTGTAAATTAATTGTTTTAGATATATAAAAGGTATAATTTTATTTTTATTTTAATTACTTGTAGAGCTTAAAGTATATATTGGGTTATATTAAATATATTTATATTTATAAATTTGAGATAAATATTTAGATACATATTAGAAATTGTTAAAATAAAAAGTTCCTAGTTTTAGGAACTTTTTTATTTACTTAATATAAAGTGTGAGTTTTTGCTTCAGCAATAGCTCTTGCTGTACTCTTTTGTTTTTCAGTATTTTCTTTTTTATAAAAGTTAATCACTTCCTCTAAATCTTTATTTTCAATGTTATCTTTCTTATTTTCAAGAATATAGTTTACAATTGATTCATTTATCAAATCTGTCAAAATCTTATTTTCATCATTAGTTATCTTAGATATTTCTTGTACTAGAATTTCATTAACTTCTACTGTAATTTGTTTTGTATTTTTTATCATATTATTCACCTCTTAAAAAAATTATATCATCTCAAAAAAATAAAATCAATATGTTTTAAAATTATAGAATTTTAATTCTTAAATTCTAAAAAATAGAATCATTAAATAAAACTGATTTTAGGTATTAAAAGATTAATAAAATATATTTAAGCATAAAAGCTCTATTCTATATAAACCTAAGATAGAGGATTTATAAGGAGTTAAGGTGAATTAAATAGAAGACAACTTCTTAAAGCAAATGGGTGTGGTATTTAAATCTAAATGTAGACATATAATATTAAATATGCTAATATATCAAAATAATAAGGGGGGAATTTATGAAGCTTAAAGAAGCATTGATTACATGTGTTGTATGTAGTGTATGTTTAAGTCCATTATTGGTAAATGGAGAAACGAAAATAGATGCAGATCATTGTAAAGAATCTATAGTAAATATTGATACTATAGTAAAGTCTGGTAAAAGCTTTAATTCCAAATATAATCAAGGTATGAAAGACTATAAAAATAGTGATGAGTATAAGTTAAAAGTACAAAAAGAGAAGCTACAGAATCAGTTAGGAATTAAAATAAAAAAGTTAGTACCCATAACTTTTGAAGTAAGTTATTATACAAGTCTTAACCAAGAAAATGGATATGGAGCTATAACAGCTACAGGAGATGATTTAGAAGATGGTTTTGTGGCAAATAATCACTTGAGTTTTGGAACTAAGATTATTGTAGATGGGAAATTAAAAACTGTTATGGATAGGGGGTCTAGTAAGTATTTTAGTAATTCTAATGCAATAGATGTATTTGTGCCCAAATGGAGTAATGAAAGTGAATCAGAGTACTATGATAGAGTTAATAATATGGGAAGACATTATAAAAAAGGCTACATTATTGTTGAAGAATGATGCTTCTTAAAGTAATATGTGTTGATTGTATCGCTTAATAAATATATAATGAATATAAAACTATTAATACAATGAAATATATTACTGGGAGGACAATATGGAAGAATCTTTTATAAATGGAAAAGCAAACTTATTAGTAGAAAATTATAAGGCATTAAATGAGGTTAAAGGTTCTTGGCAAATGGGGTTAATCCAACATAGTTGTGCACTTGCATTTACCCTTAAGAATAAAAGAATAAGCCCTAGATTAGTAGAAGAGAGAATAGAGCTTATTAAAAAGAATACTGGATTATTCTCTAATTTTAGAGGATATAATATATTTTATATGGCAACACTACTTTCGTTTGAATCAAATCCAGAAAGTAGTTTTAAGATGATTTTGGAAATATATAAGGAACTTAAAAATGAAAAGTTTTGGGGCGATACATATTTACCACTTACAGCATCAATAGTCTACGAGAATAGAGAAAAAATGGATTATGTTACATGTATATCAAAGATGAAAACAATATATGAATATATGAGAAAAAAACATCCATTTTTAACATCTAGTGATGACTATTGTAATATAGCACTTATTGCAATTCATTCAAAAAATTTAGAAGAAGATTTAGAGTATATAGAACAATGTTACGAATTTCTAAATAAAAATGGTTTTTATAAAGGAAATGATTTACAAGCATTATCTCAAATTCTTTTATTTAGTGATGATAGAAGTATGGTTAAATGTAAAAAAACTATTGAACTTAAAAAAGCATTTAAAGAAAATGATTGTAAAATGAATTATTATGGATATCCAATAATAGGAGCAATTTCATTATTAGATTATAGAGAAGATGAAATAATAGAAAAGATAAAAAATGTATCAAATAAACTTAAAGAAGAAAAAGGTTTTGGAAATTGGTCTTTAGGAAAAAGTAATAGAGTGATGATTAGTTCTGCTATTGTAGCTTCTATTTATGCAGATTCTATACAAACTGAGAACAACATAGACTCTATAACTAATAATATATTTTTAAATATTGTTGTTGCTATACAAATTGCATGTGTAATGGCAGCAACAAGTGCAGCTATAGCATCTTCTTCATCAAATTAATAAAATATTGTTGGAGTTGAAGATTGTAAATTTAATAATACAATTTATATGTTTAAAAAAGAATATAATATTACTTTTAAACTAATTGTGATATTTGATGATATGAAACATATAATTAATATATAGATTTTAATAAATATATAATACTACATACAATATAGGGAAAGTGGAAGAAATGTATCTGCTTTCCTTTTTTGATTATAAATTTGAATAAATTTATGTAAAACTTATTCAAGTTTATATTGTATTTTTTTTTAGATGTACTAAAATAAACTTATAAAGAAAATAAAATTTATAACTAATTGATACTATTACAAACAAGGGGGAAGTTAAAATGGATCAAAATCTAAATTGGCTTAATGAAAAAAGAATAGAAAAAACGATAAAATCTCTAGAAAATAATAATATGAGAGGGCATTTAGTAAATAATAAAGAAGAACTTCTAAAAAAAATTGAAGAAATAGTTAAAGCAGGTTCTCTAGTAGGATGTGGAGGATCTATGACCTTATTTGAAACAGGGGTAATTGATTTTATAAGAGAAAAGTATGATTTTCTTGATAGATATGCAAAAGACATTAAACCAGAAGAAATGAAGGAAATATATAGAAAATCTTTTTCTGCAGATGCTTATTTTACAAGTACTAATGCAATAACAGAGAATGGAGAGCTTTACAATGTAGATGGAAATGGAAATAGAGTAGCTGCTATGATATATGGACCTGACAAAGTAATAGTTATAGCAGGAGTAAATAAAATAGTTAAGGATGTAGATGAAGCTATAAAAAGAACAAAAACGATAGCTGCTCCAGCTAATTGCAAAAGATTAAATACAAATACTGGATGTAAGACTACTGGCATATGTATAGATTGTTCAAGCCCAGGAAGAATATGTTGTAATTATACACTTATAAAGAGACAATTAGCACCAGAAAGAATACATGTAATTTTCTTAAACGAAGATTTTGGATATTAAAAGAATAAAATAAGTAGGGAGAAATAATGAAAAAAGTAAAACTTATATACAATCCTAATTCAGGTGAAAAAAAGATATTATCAAATTTGGACACAATTATAGAATTATATCAGGAGAGAAATTATTTATTGATACCCTATAGATTGAATATTAAAGAACCTGTAAAGAATGCATTTAAGGAAGTGGATAGTTCCTATGACCATATACTAATAGCAGGCGGTGATGGTACCATAGATTTAGTGGTAAATGCAATGAAAGAATTAGACATAAGAATCCCAGTTGGAATTTTACCTACAGGAACTGCAAATGATTTTTCAAATGCTCTTCAAATTTCATTCGATATAAAAGAAGCTATAAAGAAAATCATAAATTTAAAGCCGAGAAAAATAGACATAGGGAAAGTTAATAATAAGTACTTTATAAATGTGGCAAGTGCTGGTATGTTTACAGATGTATCACAAAGGATAAACACAGACTTAAAAAATTCATTTGGAAGAATTTCTTATTATATAAAGGGAATAGAAGAAGCATTGTATATGAGGAAGTTTAAGATAAAAGTATCTTCTAAAGAAATGTATTATGATGGAGATATGTATCTTATGTTGATTTTTAATGGCAAAACAGCAGGAAATATAAATCTAGCATACAAAGCTGAAATAGATGATGGTTATTTGGATGTAATTATTTTTAAAGGAATGCCAATTCCAAAATCAATACCAGTTTTGATAAGTGTGCTTAGAGGTGATTACTTAGATCAGTATAATGGAAATGAAATACTGTACTTTAAAACCAAAAAAGTATATATAGAATGTGAAGATTCCCTTATAACGGATATTGATGGAGAAAAGGGTCCAGATTTTCCTCTTAGCATAGAATGTATAAAAGATGGGATAGAGGTGATGGGAATTAGTAGTGAAAAAAGTTAATAATCTAGAGTAAATTGTGAAGACTCAAATAAAAAATTACTTCTAACTAAAGTTATATATAGTAGAAGTAATTTATATTTTAAGTCTTCATTTTTTTATTGTAGGATTATTTAGCTGGTTTAAAAGAACTTTTTAGAGGAACTATTCTATTAAATACAAGTTTTTCATCAGTTGTATACTTGTTATCTATACTAAAGAATCCATTTCTAACAAATTGGAATTTATCAAAAGGTTTAGCATTTTTTACTTGTGTAGGTTCAACAAAACCTTGTAATATTTCTAATGAATTAGGGTTTATTTGTTCTAGGAAATGTTTGCCTTCATTTTCAGGAACATCATCAAGAATTAATGGCTCAAATAATCTAAATTCACATGGTATAGCAGATTTAGCATCCACCCAATGTATTGTAGATTTTACCTTACGACCTGTAAAGCCAGAACCACTCTTAGTTTCAGGGTCATAAGTTCCATGTATTTCAATAACATTTCCATTTTCATCCTTAATTACATCAGTACATTTTACGAAATAAGCACCTTTTAAACGAACTTCATTTCCTGGGAAAAATCTGAAATATTTCTTAACAGGTTCTTCCATAAAATCATCCTGCTCTATATATAGCTCTCTAGAAAAAGGAACTAATCTCTTTCCTTGAGATTCATCTTTAGCATTATTTTCTATTTCAAGCATTTCAATTTTATCTTCTGGGTAATTAGTTATAACTAGTTTTAAAGGTCTTAAAATTCCCATAGCAAGAGGTGCTTTTGGTTGTAGATTTTCTCTTAGGAAATAATCAAGCATTTGGCTATCTACTGTAGAGTTAACTTTTGATACCCCTATTTCACTACAGAAATTGCGTAATGCTTCTGCAGTATATCCTTTACGTCTGATACCAGATATTGTAGGAACACGAGGGTCATCCCAACCATCAACAACACCTTCATCTACAAGTTGTTTTAATTTTCTTTTACTCATAACAGTATTGTTTATATTAAGTCTAGCAAATTCTATTTGTCTAGGTACATTTTCCATTTCACACTCTTTGACAAACCAATCATAAAGCGGTCTTTGGTCTTCAAATTCTAGAGTACATATAGAGTGAGTTATCCCTTCAATTGCATCTTCAATTGGATGAGCAAAAGCATACATAGGATATATGCACCATTTATCTCCTGTGTTGTGATGTGTTGAATGAGATATTCTATATATAATTGGGTCTCTAAGGTTTATATTTGGAGAACACATATCTATTTTAGCTCTTAATGTCTTTTCACCATCTTTAAATTCACCATTTTTCATTCTTTCAAATAAATCAAGGTTTTCTTCAATAGACCTATTTCTATAAGGACTTTCTTTTCCAGGCTCAGTTAAAGTACCACGATATTCTCTCATTTCTTCTTGTGTCAAGTCACATACATAAGCCTTACCTTTTTTTATTAATATTAAAGCTCTCTTGTACATTTCATCAAAGTAGTTAGATGCAAAATTTAACTCGTTCCAATCAAACCCTAACCACTTAACATCTTCTTTTATAGATTCTACATATTCAACATCTTCTTTTAATGGATTTGTATCATCAAATCTTAAATTAGCTTTTCCGTTAAACTCCTTAGCTAGTCCAAAGTTAAGACATATACTTTTTGCATGACCAATATGTAAATATCCGTTTGGCTCAGGTGGAAAACGAGTTATTATACTGTCGTGTTTTCCTGTTTCTAGGTCATTTATAATAATATTTTTTATAAAGTTAGATGAGTTCGTTTCATTTGACATATTTTATACCTCCTATTTAATTTGCTTATAATACAGGACACTACACTGTATTGCATAATATTAATTTTAATCCAAGATTAGAAAAAAATAAAGGTGTAATTAAGAGTATTATGCAAAATATTAACTTTTATACTAAAAACATGTTTTTTACAGTTTATTTACAAAAAATGAGATTTGTTGAATTAATCCTTAAAAGGCTGTATTATAATATGTATATTGTTAAGAATATTATGTGAAGTTAGTTATCTAAATTTATTTTAAATCTGTTGACAGATTTGTAAAGGAGACGATTATGGGAAAGGTTGCAAAAATTTTATTGAGTTTAATTGTTATTGTTCTAGTGTTTACAGGGATTATTGTATACACTTTGACACCAAAAGAAAGATATGATGTCAGTTCACAAAATAATGAAATTATAGATGAAGAATACTTATCAAAAGGTTCATATATAAATTCCATGGAAGTAGTAAAAAATCCACTTAGAATGGTTGGGAAAGTGTCTGTTTCAGAGGATGAGTTTAGAAATTTAATATATACATTAATGCATAAGCATGGGATTAAAGAGCTTGAAAATAATTTTGTTGAAATGAAAGATGGAAAAATAAAAGTGGCAGGGCCATATAAGGTATTTGGATTAATAAATAGCCAATATGAACTTGAATTGAGACCTACTTTAAAAGGAGAGAATCTAATTGTAAGCCTTGAAAATGTAAAACTTGGTAAATTCAAGATAAGTGATAAGATGTTAGAGAAAATACTAAGTAACTATAATAAAAAAGTTCCATTTGAAGTTAATGGAAATAAGGTTACTTTAGAGAAAAGTTATCTTTATCCAGTAACTCTTAAAAATATATCTATAAAAAAAGGAAATATTGATTTGGATATGGAAGTAGAAATAGATTTGAAGTCACAAATAAATGGGGCATTAGGATATTTGAAGGATTCTGGAAAGGCTCAGGATATACTAAATCATTTGATTAATTTAAAGAAAACAGCTGTTGGTTAAAAATATAGAAAACTTATATTTATATTTTTATTATATTTCATATAACATTGGAGTACTTTAAAATCAAAATTTGTAAAATAACATTTATTGTGTTAGAATGTTCTATGATATTAAGTTGTAAATACGTAATATTATTTAGTTACTAGATTGGGGGGAAATGATGAATAAAGTCTATATTGTAACAACATATACAGGAACTGTATTATCTTACTTAATAAGGAATATAAGTAAAAAACTGTATACACATGTGTCAATATCACTAAATGAAAATTTAAAGCCAATGTATTCTTTTGGGAGATTAAATCCGAGAAATCCGTTTATTGGGGGATTTGTTGAAGAAAATATAAATCAAGGATTATATGCTATAAGAAAAAATACTGTGTGTAGAGTATATTCATTAGAAGTAGATAATTTACAATATGAAAATCTATTTAAAAATATAAAATTAATTAGTGATTATAGAGAAGATTACTATTATGATACAATGGCATTAATATATTTGCCAATGAATATTCATAGACAATCTGAATATAAATATGTATGTTCAAACTTTGTTGCTGATATGTTAGAAAAAAGTGAAATAGACATTTTAAATAAACAATCATTTGAAGTAACACCAAATGATTTTTATAATTTACCTGGTTTAACCTTAGAATATGAAGGTTTATTATCAGAATATAATTCTAGACAACATTCTTATGTATCAAAAATCGCAAACATCTAAAAATTTATTTTAGAGTTTATCATATAAAAACTATTGCTAGATAATTAGGCTGAAGATAGTAGTTTAACTTCGAGAGGATTAAGAATTCGTAAATCTTAGTTAGAATACTTTCTTCAGTTTTTAAATTTTAGTGATTATCTGTATTTTTACAGTATTTTTGGGGTATATAGATAAGATATAATTGAATAAAATATCTATATAAATGTATAAAGATATCTTAACACATAAATAAATATGATAAATATTTATTTTTTGTAAATATATGGATATAATAGTAATAATAACATTTTGTAGAGAGGAGTATTAAATGAAACGATATCTTAAAACATATGGAGTTGCAATAATAATTGTAGCAATTTATGCATTTATTAAATTACCTGTACTTAGATTAGATTTCACATCTTTATTTTCAGTAGGAATAATTTTCTTTGTTGTGGCAGGAATACTAGATATGATGTTAGATAGAAATGAAAGAACATCTAAACTTGCTAAATATAATTTTTCAATAGCAATAGCTTTACTTGTGTATATTGTAGTTGTACCTTTTATAACTTCTACACCTGTATTTCATGCAAAGGCATATAAAGAATTATTAGGAAAAGTAACTGAAAGTAAATTTACTGACGACATTAGTCCTGTCAGTGTAAATGACATTCGTCTTGTAGATGAAGATATGGCCATGAAATTGGGAGATAAAAAGCTTGGAGAAGTTCCAGCTATAGGTAGTGTGTCAAAATTAGGAAAATTCCATATACAAAATGTGGATGGAGAATTGTACTGGGTTGCACCTCTTGTTCATAGAGACATAATTAAGTGGGTAACATCTTTAAGTGGTTCAAGTGGTTATGTAAAAGTATCTGCAAGTAACCCTCAAGATGTTCAATTAGTTCAAGAAATAGATGGAAAACCAATAAAGATAGTATATCAACCAGAAGCTTACTTGCATCAAGATTTACAGAGACATTTATACATACATGGTGTGGTAAATGTTGGTATGACAGATTTTACCCTTGAAATAAATGATGAAGGGAAACCTTATTGGGTTGTAAGTTTATATGAGCATAAAATTGGTTATGGAGGAGCAAATGCTACAGGAATAGCTACTGTTGATGCAGAAACTGGAAAAATAAATGTTTACAATGTTAAAAATACACCTAAATGGGTGGATAGAATCCAGCCACAAGAATTTATAACAGACCAGATTAAAGACTGGGGAGTTTATGTTAATGGATTTTTAAATTCTGTTATATCAGAAAAAGGAGTACTAGTGCCAACAGAAGGAACATCATTAGTTTATGGAAATGATAATAGGTCTTATTGGTATACAGGTATAACATCTTCAGGAGGAGATGAATCTACAATTGGATTTATGTTAGTTGACTCTAGAACAAAAGAAGCTAAATTATATAAGCAACCAGGAGCTACTGAGACAGCTGCAATGAAATCAGCTGAAGGTAATGTTCAAGAAAAGAATTATGAAGCAACATTCCCTGTAATGTATAATATATTAGGTCAACCAACATATGTATCATCGTTAAAAGATAAGGCTGGTCTTGTAAAGAGAGTTGCATTTGTATCTGTTGAAGATTATAATGTGCTTGGTTTAGGTGAAGATAAAAACGAAGCATTGAGAAACTATAAAGATTCATTAGAATCTAAGGGTAATGATTTAAAACTGGATAATGATTTAAAAGATGAAGTCATAGAAGGTACAGTGACAAGAATAAGTCCAGATGTACGAGGTGGAAATACTAATTATTATGTGACTTTAGATTCAAATAAAGAGATAATATTCAAAGCTACTTCAAAAGTATCTAGTGAATTGCCATTGACTCAAGTTGGAGATAAAGTCAAAATATCATATTCAAAAGAATTATCTGGTGTAATTGAAATGTCAGAATTTGATAACCTAAATATTGCAAACTTTGAAGATAAAAAAGCAAAAGAGGGAACAGGAACTGACGAAAATACAAACTCTCAAGGTTCTGAGAATCAAGATAATGTATAGTTTAACTTAAAAAAATCGAAAATAGTATTTAATATATTAATAGCTAGTTTTTATAAAATTTATTTTTATAAAAACTAGCTATTTTATTTTAATTCTTTGTAAATTTAATGTCATAAAATTAATATAATATTAGTACAACTTTGCAAATAATACTTCAAGGAGAATGTACTATGACTAATATGGAAAAAGAGATATTGCTTTTAATTAGCAGGGTTAGATGTGTTACAGAAGCTCAATTTAGAAAAATTTATGGAGACCAAAAGAGATATAATAAAAAAAACTTTAAAAAAACCTTGAGAAAAATGTGTAGTGAGTATACACTTAAAAAATATCCTTGTGATGTAGATTATTATAATTACAAAGACCTCTCATACGTATACTATTTGAATGGTAGTAAACTTTTTAAGGGAGATGATTTAATAAAGGCTCTAGTAGGGTCAGAATTAGTTGTTAGAATCAATACTGCAGGTTGTGATGTAAAAAGATTCTACCGAAATGTTAGTGTGGATGATATGAAATATGATTTATTTATTGAATATACAGACCAATTTGGTAATATAAAACAGGTTCTAGTAGATGTTGATTTAAATAATGAAATAGATATTTCTAAATATGAAAATCTTTCTAGAAAGATAGATAAATCTACAATTCCATTTTTTAAAGTGCCAAACGTTTTGGTAGTTACACCAGATAATCTATCTGAATTAAATGATTTAGAGAGATATGATAGTGAGTATAGTATAAATTTTATAGATTTAGGATTAAATAAACTATTTAATTGTATATAACCTAATTTTAAAAAAGAGAATTATAGATTTGCCACATTTTGTAAAATAATTGTTGCAATATTATATAGAATGTGATAAAACTATATTAATAAATTAATTAAAAATAATGAGCCTAGGGTAGAGGTAGCTATATTCAATAGTATTCAATAGGAGCTGGTAAGTGTTGATGATTGATGAAAGGGTCTATAGCCGAAGAAAATTTGTTGACGGATGGATTTTCTGGACTTATGCAGAATATGTATAAGGCTGTCACTTTTAAAGTGATGAGCTACAAGGTTACTTGGTCTATGAGATTTACACGTCCAAAGTATACCTTTGGGCGTTTTTATTTATCAAAATTTAACTTGAGGGGGAAAAAGCATGAGTATAATTGTTCAAAAATATGGTGGAAGTTCGGTGGCAGATACTGATAAAATAAAATCAATTGCAGAAAACATAATAGAACGAAGAAAAGAAAATCCACAAATGGTAATAGTTGTGTCTGCCATGGGTAAATCCACTGATGAATATATAAAGTTGGCTAAAGAATTGAGTAATGAACCTAGTAAAAGAGAATTGGATGCTTTGATGTCTACTGGAGAAATGATTTCAGCTTCTTTATTATCAATAGCATTAAATGCACTTGGATGTAAGGCTGTAAGTTATAATGCTTATCAGCTAAATATAAAAACAAGTGGTCTTCATGGGAAGTCTCAAATTGATGATATAAATGTAAATAGAATTAAAAATAGTTTAGATGAAGGAAATGTCGTAATAGTAACTGGATTTCAAGGAATCAATGAAGATGGTGATGTAACTACTCTTGGGAGAGGTGGTTCAGACACATCTGCTGTGGCTCTTGCAGTTAAATTAAATGGGAAATGTGAGATATATACAGATGTTGATGGAATCTATTTTACAGACCCAAGAAAATATTCAAAGGCTAGTAAACTTGATGAGATTGAATATGAAGAAATGCTTGAGTTAGCAAGTTTAGGAGCACAAGTAATGCATTCAAGAAGTATAGAACTTGCACAAAAATATGGTGTTGAAATTTATGTTGGACGTACATGTGGTACAGTAAAAGGAACATATATAAGAGGGGGAAAAGATATGAAATTAGAGGATAAAGTAATAACAGGATTAGCTACTAGTGATGACGATAGCTCTATAACAATCAAAGATTTTAAAGCAGAAAATATATCTAGTTTATTTGAAGATATAGCAACTATAGGGATAAGTGTAGATATGATAAGTCAGACTGCACCTATCTTAGATAAAATAAGTGTATCATTTACAGTTCCAAAAGAAGAATTAGGAGAATGTAAGAAGATAGTATCTAAGTACACAGATGAAGAACATGTAGTGGTTGATAATAATATCACTAAATTCTCTTTGGTAGGTCTTGGCATGAAAAATACTTCTGGAGTTGCTGCTAAGGTATTTAAGATATTCAATGAAAATGGTATAATGATAAAACTTATAACTACATCAGAAATTCGTATAACATGTGCTATAAATTCTGATGATAAGCAAATAGCTATAGAAAAAATAGCAGAAGTATTTAATATATAAAATTTGGGGAGGATATTATGAAACTTCATGGAACTATGACTGTAAATGATAATGAATTATATATTGGAGGAGTGAGTTGTTTAGAGCTTAGTGAAAAATATCAAACTCCACTTTATGTATTTGATGAAGCTTTGGTAAGACAAAACTGTAGAGAATATGTAGAATATTTTAAAGCCAAAGATGGAAAAAACAAGGTTGCTTATGCAGGTAAAGCTTTTTTACCTATTTATATGTGTAATCTTATAAATGAAGAACAAATGTGCCTAGATGTAGTTTCAGGAGGCGAATTATATACAGCCTACAAATCAAATTTCCCTATGGAAAAAGTTTTCTTCCATGGAAATAATAAGACTAAAGAAGAAATAAATATGGGATTAGATTTAGGTGTAGGTAAGTTTGTAGTAGACAATTTTTATGAATTGGATTTGATTGAAAAGTTATGTGAAGAAAAAGGTAAAGTTCAAGAAATATATTTTAGAATAACACCTGGAATAGAGGCTCATACACACGATTATATAAAAACTGGACAGATAGATTCTAAATTTGGATTTGCCTTAGTGAATGGAGATTTATTTAGAGCAATAGAGAAATTGAGTGAATACAAGAATATAAGACTTGTGGGTCTTCATGCTCATATAGGCTCACAAATATTTGATGTAGAGCCATACATAGATACAGTGGACATAATGATGAACTTAGTAAAAGAGATAAAAGAAAAATTCAATATACAGTTAACAGAAATTGACTTAGGTGGAGGTGTAGGGGTTTATTACAGTAAAGAAGATAAGCCTAAGACTATAAAAGAATTCTGTGAGACTATAATTGCTAAAGCGGAAAGTTCATGTAAAGAGCTTGGGATAGAAGTACCTATATTGGTAATAGAACCAGGAAGATCAATAGTTGCAAATGCAGGAAGCACATTGTATACAGTAGGTTCAATAAAAGATATAAAAGATGTTAGAGTTTATGTAAGTGTAGATGGAGGTATGACAGATAATGTAAGACCTTCTCTGTATCAAGCTAGTTATGAGTGTAGTATTGTAAATAAAATTAACCATGAGACTATGAATCATGTAACAATAGCTGGAAAATGTTGTGAAAGTGGAGATATATTGATTGGGGATATAGATATAATGGATATTAAAAGTGGAGACATACTTATAACGACATCAACAGGTGCATATGGGTATTCAATGTCTTCAAATTATAATAAAATACCAAGAGCAGCAGTAGTATCAGTATTTGATGGAAATGATAAGGTAATATGTAAGAGACAAAGTTATGAAGATTTATTAGCTTTAGAAGTATAGAATGAAAATTAAATATTAAGTTTATTATAAGTAGATTTACTAAGGTATATATGGCTCTAAATTAATTTTTAGTTTGTTGTAGTTATACATAGCATATCTACTTATTTTTTTCTTTTACTAACAAATTTCTTGTAATAAATATAAAATATTTTAAAAACTTCCTAATTATGATAAAATTTAAAGTATATAACAAGGAGGGGTTTAATGAGAGGAAGAGTAATTTTATTAATATCGATATTATCTATATTTCTTGTAGGATGTTCATTTAATAATAAAGATGAAATAAATTTAACTGAGCAAGGAAAAACATACTTAGAAAAACATGACTATAAAAAAGCTATGGAATCATTGTCCTCTGCATTAGAAGAAGACAATACTAATGAGAATGCAAGGGCTATGTATATGCAAGCTATGAGAATGTCAAATATGACTGAGTTTGAAGAAGCGAAAAATTATGAGGATGCAATTAAGGAACTTAAGCTTATAGAGAAAATAAAAAATGGTTCATCTGTTATTAAAGAAGAAGCAACTAAAAAGAAAGAAGAATTAACTAAATTAGAAAAAGAACAAAATGAAGCAGAAGAGCAAAGAAAGAAAAAGGCAAAAGATACAGCAGGAGAAGATAGGTACAGAGTAGAATCAGACGCAAGAAAAACTTCTTATAGTAGAAATAGTAAAACTAATAAATCTAGTTCTAAAAATAACAGTAAAAAATCAGATGATGATAAATCTGATAATAATAGTAGCTCTTCTCAGAATCAAGAAAAACCAAATAATAATCCAGCACCAACACCACCTTCTCCAGATACTAGTGGTGGAGCAGAGAGTGGAGAAAATTCTCAAAGTTCAAATAATCAATAAATATAAAATGTGCATATATTTTTAATAAATAAAATATGCATTATAAAAAATTAGCTCTTAGCAAATTGTTTTTGCTAAGGGCTAATTTTTTATAAAATAGTTCAATAAAAAGCAACTAAATTTGAAATTAAAAATTTAAAAGTATATACAATAAATATAAGTTATTGTAGCCGATTATCTATATATTTATCAACATAAGTTTTTACAACAGCTGCTATTGGCACTGAAAGGAAAACACCTATAAAACCAAATAGAGATTGACCTATTAAAATTGCAGAAATTACCCATATAGCTCCTATACCAACTTGATTACCCATAACTTTTGGTTCTATAAAGTTTCCATCTAGTTGTTGTAATATAAATATGAATATAACAACCCAGATAGTTTTTTGTGGGCTATATAAGATTGTCATGGCTATTGGAGGTATTGCACCAATAAAAGGACCAAAATACGGTATTATATTACCTAAGAATATTATTGAAGCTAAAAATAAAGCATTTTCTATTCTGATAACAAATTGAAATCCTAAGAATGCAATTATACCAATAATAAGAGAGTCTAATATTCTACCAATCAAATAATCATAGAAAATGTCATGAGTAGTTCTAAAGAATTCTATAATATCATCTGCTTTGTTTCTATCAGTAGAAGAGTATAGTAATTTTTTAAACCCCAATGCAATTTTTTCTTTGTCATATATAATATATATAGACAGTATAAATCCCATTGTCATATTAAATAACATAGAAGATATACTAAGTGCATAGACTAATAAGTTTTTAGGAATTCTACTAATGGAATCATTTGCCTCTTTTAACACATTATCTAAGCTATGTTGTATGTGAGGAACTAAAGTCTTTAAAAAATCTATGTTTGACATATTTTTTTCTATAAAATTGTTTATATAATCAGTGTACATAGGCATTTCACTTATTAACCTGTTTAATGTATTGGCGATTGATGGAATTAACAATCTAATTCCAAAAGCTAAAATAAGACCTATAAATATATAAGCTATAAAAATAGCTAAAAGCCTATGTGCTTTAAATCTTATTTCAAAAAGCATTACTAATGGATTTAAAAGTAAAGCAAGCAAAATAGCTAGAAAAAATGGGCCAAAAAACTTTAAGAATCCTTCAATACTAGATATAAAATCTGATGGAGTATTAACAAATTTAAAAAATAAAATTCCAATAAACACGACTATTAAATAGTATTTTACATTTTCTTTTGAAATAATAATCACTTCCTTAAAATAGTGTTTAGTCAGCTATTACATATTAATAGTATGTGAAAAGAAATTACAATTATTTAGGAAAATTAAATAATTTTTTAGCTTGTTTTTAATCAAGGTCTAGTATAGTATAATAATGTAACAAAATTAACATTGATAAAAATATCAAATAACATATAATTTAAGATAAGAAAGGATTATGTATGAGAATTAATAAGTATATAGCTTCTTGTGGGATTGCATCTAGAAGAAAAGCAGAAGAAATTATTCTTGAAGGAAGAATAAAGGTAAATGGAAATGTAGTAAAAGAGTTATCATTTAATATTGAGGAAGATAAGGATATAGTGGAATTTGATAATAAAAAAGTAAAGCCAAGTGAAAAGCATGTATATATAGTGTTAAATAAGCCAGAAGGATATATAACTACAGTGAAAGACCAGTTTAATAGACCAAGTGTAATAGATATACTTAAAGATGTGAAAGAAAGAGTGTATCCAATAGGTAGACTAGATTATGAAACTAGTGGATTATTGATACTTACTAATGATGGAGACTTAACATATAAACTTACTCACCCAAAACATGAGGTTAACAAAACATATGTAGCAAGTGTGAAGGGAATTATAAGTAATGATGAAATAAGAAAGTTTGAAAGAGGATTAAACATAGAAGATTACACAACAGCACCTGCTAAAATAAGAGTAACTAAAGAAAATAAAGAAAAGAATTATTCTGTATGTGAAATAACTATACATGAGGGAAGAAATAGACAAGTGAGAAAAATGTGTAAGGCTATAAATCATCCAGTTTTAAATTTAAGAAGAATTTCTGTAGGTAAGATAGAATTAAAAGATATAAAAGTCGGAGAATATAGATACTTAACAGAAGATGAAATAAAATATTTAAAGTCAATAAAATAAGATAACAATGAAATAAGGTTAACAGTAGGGAGAGATAGTATTATGGCATATGCAAAATATTTAACTAAAATTACAGATATAAATAAATTTTATTTAGAAAAGGTTATAAGTAAAGGTGATATAGTAATTGATGCTACTATGGGAAATGGATATGATACAATGTATCTGGCTGAAAAGGTTGGAGAAAAAGGGTTTGTATATGCCTTTGATGTACAAGAAGAAGCAATAAAGTCTACAAGTAAAAAAATAGAAAAAGAAGGCTATGTAGACAGAGTAAAACTAATATTAGATGGTCATGAAAATATGAATAAATATATAAAAGAAGAAGTTTCATGTGTTTTATTTAATTTAGGATATCTTCCAAGAGCAAAACATTCAATTATAACCAAACCAGATACAACTTTAAAAGCTATAAAGTTGAGTTTAAAAATGTTAAAAGAAAATGGAGTAATAAGTATTGCTATATATACAGGGCATGATGGAGGTCAAGAGGAAAGAGATTGTATATATAATCTTATCAATAATTTAAGTCAGGATGAATTTAATGTTTTAGAATCTAGATTTTTAAATCAAGTCAATAACCCACCACAATTGATTTTAATTGAAAAGAAAAAATCACAATAAATACTAAAAAAAACTTGACAAGATTCTATTAAGAGTTAATATATATATTGTGACCTCTTAAAAATACTTTAAATAATAAGCATACGATAGTTTGCTTTTAAAATAAAATATATACTTAAATATGCAAAATAAGATAGGAAACTTTTAAATGAGTAAAAATTGAAAAATTTAAAAGAAATATTGGATAAATATTAAAAAATGCAAGGAAAGATGGTATAATAAATTTAATCGAAAATACTATGTGATGTATAAGGTACAGAAAAGTTAGAATTTTATGAGTTTAAGAAGTTATAATAAAAATTAATATGAAGTTGAGATAAAAACAAAATAATAGAATTTTTACAGAAAAAGACAATATTAACAAAAACAAAATAGTTTGTATAACTAAAAGGAGAAAAAAATGGAAGAAACAAATGAAATGAAGGACAGTAAACATTTGATATCAAATATACAATCTCAGTATACGAGATTGAGTAAAGGTCAAAAACTTATAGCACAATATATTTTAAATAATTATGATAAAGTTGCATTTATGACTGCATGTAAATTAGGTGAAACTGTAGGTGTAAGTGAGTCTACTGTTGTAAGATTTGCAAATGCCTTAGGTTATAGTGGATATCCTAAATTACAAGCAGCACTTCAAGAACTCATAAAAAATAAGCTAACTACAGTACAAAGAGTTGAAATGGCACATGATTATTCTGATGATTTTGCAATATTAAACAAAGTTTTAAAGAGTGATATAGATAATATAAGGTCCACATTAGAAGAAATTGATGAAAGAGCATTTAAAGAAGCTTCTAATAAACTTTTAAGAGCCAGAAAGATATATATACTTGGTATGAGAAGTTCTTTTGTAGTAGCTCAATATTTAGGTTTTTACTTAGATATAATACTTGACAATGTTCATATAATTAGAATGGATATGGGAGATGCTTTTGAGCAAATTGTAAGAATAAATGAAGAAGATGTTATAGTTGCAATTAGTTTCCCTCGTTATTCAAAAAAATCTTATCAAATTGTCGATTATGCTAAGGAAAAGGGAGCACATGTAATATCATTAACAGATAGTTTGTTTGCACCAGTAGCATCACTTGCAGATAATACTCTTTTAGTTAAAAGTAATATGGCTTCATTTGTAGATTCTTTAGTTCCAGCACTTAGTATTTCAAATGCTCTTGCTATATCTGTTGGAATGAAAGAGAAAGAAGATATTAAACAACACTTTGATGATTTAGAACAAATTTGGAAAAGATATTCTGTATATGAGTAAATTTTGTATATTAATAAATAGTTTCAAGGGTTAAAACGTTCAAATCTAGCCCTATTTAAACAAAGATATTATAAAAAAACTGACTGACACTTAACTGACAAATTCCTTTTTTAGGTCTAACTGACATTTAACTGACAGTCAGTTTTTTGTTTATCTGAATAATGTTTTGCTTAAATTGTTAGAGACTTCTTTGGCCATTTCCTCTAAAACAATAGAATATCTATTCATAGTTATTTTTATATATGTATGACCCAACCTTTCAGAAACCACTTTCATATTTAGAATAGGAATTTAATACTCTAGGAAAAGATGTTTGGAATACAATACAAAATTTTCCTCTAAGGTATCTAAAACATATTTTGACTTATGCTTAGATTGTGGTGAAATAGTGAGAACTTATATAAATGGTAAGACTGACAGGAATTGGTGTAAAGATGAGAAATAAAAATATATAGGATTTAGACTATCTTTATAGATGCTCTTTTTTTATACAATAAATTAAGAGGACAATGAAGTTATTAAATTTAAAGAAGTATATAAAAAGATTAAGGAATTAATAGAAATTATCTAAACTAATATTAGTACCTGTTGGCTAATAATTAGCTTTATTCTTTATTATATGATATAATATAAAATAGAGATAAGGAAGTGGTTAGTATAGGAATATTAAAAAGTGCTGAATTAGTTAGAAAGATAGCACAAAGAATTGCTAGAGAAAAAGGAATAAGAGAGCAAGAAGCATGAAATGATGCTGTTACAGAGTATAAACAAAAACATAGATACTTAGTCTAGAGAATCATCTTTATAGATGGTCTTTTTTTATGTAAGAAGTTTGTGTAATAAATTAAAAATAAATGTAAAAAATATTATACAACTATAATAAGATAAAGTAATGTTTTTAAGGAGAAAAAGATATGTTTAATCAGTTTAATGAATTTCTTGGTAACTATATAAATATAATTTCTGTAATTGCATCATTTGCATCAATAGCAGCCTTGATTATATCAATTATAGCTTTTATGGAATCTAATAAACAAGCCAAATTGATACTAAAATATAGAAGAAATAATGAGAACAATATAGCTGGTGATTATTATGAAAATGGTAATGGATATATTAGACTTGATTCTAATAAGATAGATGATAAACCTGGTATCTATACTAAGATTCGTAGTAATAACTTAGTTGATTTTGTAATAGAAAACAAAAGTAAAATTGTTGCAAAAAGCCCTATATTAAGTTTGAAATTTATTAATATGGAAGTAGAGATTGAAGAAAATAATAACTTTGAACAAATAAATAGTGAGCTTAGATGGCATCCAAAAGATAATACTACAATCCATAAAGGAATAAATTTTAGAATAGAGCAATTTAATTTTAGAAACTGTGTTATGCTTAAAAAAGACGTTTATATAGAGGTAGTATTATCAGCTGATAATATGGAGACAAAGGAATTTAGAATACCAATAAAAGTATATTAAAGAACACTAGTAAGTGTTCTTTTTTTATTTAATGAATTGGAGGCAGTAAATGAATAAAGGAGAAGTTGTGTATTTAAATTTAGAATATATAAGACCTTATGAAAATAATGCTTTAAAGATTCAATTAAACTCAAGTAAAATCTTTGTATAAATCTTATTATATATTTAAAATATTTTTAGAATAATTATAAATTTATATTAATAAATGACTGTAAGAGTACACTTGTTTTATAGTATAATAAATTAATATATTATTCAGAAAATTAAGGAGAGATACTTATGCAAACCTTAGATGTATACATGAAAAAATTATGTCCACAGTATCTAATAAAACATAGTGAAATCGTTGATGAAGTAACTGTTGATGTACGTACACCAACAGAATATGGTAGTATAACTAAATTACAACATAATATCTCTGTTATTGATGAAAAAGAATATGACTTTCTGCACAGGAATAAACCTATTGCAGGAATTATTGTTTTATATGGTTTAATAAAAAATCGCAAAAATATAAAAGATAAACTCCTATCTATTAGTGATAACAATAGTAAAAAGATAATAATTGCTTGTTCTAAAGGTAGGATTCGTAGTCCAGTTGTTTGGATGTATTCTAGATATTTAAAAATAGATTCTAAAGTACTATTGGATGGAATAAACTCTATAAAAAATAATTCTTAAAAGCGAAAATTTGAGTATTTTGTAATTGTCGAATAGTTTTTGAAGGATATTGACCTTTGAAGTTGAATTTTATACTTTGGAAGAAATTAATATGGATGAAGAGTATTTAAAAGAATATTTATTTTATTATGAGAAATTAAAAGGTAAGAAGAGTAAAGAAGAAACTATAATTTAATAATAATAGAAAAAATAAATATATAGGACAATATAACTGTAGTAGATTTAAATGCTAGAAATAATATGTTGATATGGTTTTATACAGAATTGACTTTGTTTATTGAAATAGATAGTTTATCCATACAAGTTTTAAACAAAGCTTCATTTTCCATACTCATAACAATAATAGTTTTGATTCTTATGATGTATTTGTTATGAAAAAATGGAAAAGAGCTTAAGAATTTAAGCAAAGGAATAGAAGAAGAAAATAGCTTTATGATTAAATAACATCTATATATGAAAGGTATGAGTCCTAAAAAGGGCTCTTTTTTTATTCTCAAAACAAACAAAAATGAGATGGTTATATGGCTAAATATGAATATTGGATAACGGAATGGTGAGTATTTGGATGAAGATATGAGCTTTACATGTGAGTATTGGAAATTAGTTAAAAAGTTCAATTTAATATCAGGTACAATATAAAATATACAATAAGAAGAGATTAAAATAATATGAGTAATTCAAGTGCTTTTTAGTCTGAAATACGACAAAGATTGACAATGTAAAATATGTAGCAGATGATAGATTCTTAGATGAAGAAGGAAAATCAGTTGAATGGAAATTAAGATTTTTATCTTCTGAGGAATACGAAACCTTAAGAAGAAAGTGTCCTAAAAGGGTTAAAAGTTGTAGGCAATATACAAGTGAAATTGACTACAATAGCTATGTAGCTGAATTATGTGTAGCATCAACAGTATTTCTTGATTTAAAGAATGATGATTTACAAAATAGTTATGGAGGAATGTGAGAATTTCAGCTATTAAAATAATGCTTACAACAGGAGAATATATAAATTACACAGTAAAAGTGAATGAGGTTAATGGATTTGACACTTCATTTAAAGATAACATAGGAAAAGCAAAAACTAATTCGAGATGGAGAAGAATGTAGAACTTAAAACTAGAGATTAAATTGGCATAGTCACATTACTAATATATGAAAATGTTACAATCTTGGAAATAGATGGATATATATGTTGTATAGTATAATGTAGATAATATATCACTAAGTAAAAAATAACAAAGAAATCTAAATTATTAGAGGTGTATTTATGGAAAATAAGGATATTAAACTTACAATATGTATATTTGCTTTTGTAATTGGAATAATAGTGTTATTTTGCTGTATAGGTTTAGGGCAATTTAATATAGAATGTATTATGCGACAAAATGGTGGAGCAATGGATACCAACCAATACAATATATATTTAGAACAATCTATTTCACAGTATAGAAATTTTGGTTCTATATTGGCTTTATTAGGAGGAATAGGAATACTGTGTGATAAAAGTGTTAGAAAATACTAAAAAAGTACGTTTTTATTAAGATAAAAATTAATCTTTATTAAGGATGTGATGAATGATATGTCAAGAGAAGTGTTTACTGTAAAAATTACACCAGTAGAAGCACAGAGAATGGTAGAAAAGAATTTGGATGCAGATATAGTTTTTTCTGATATGTATAGCTTAGGGAATGGTAAACTTATACTAATTACAACTTTCGACAAATATTATGCAAGAAGTAATAGTAATTCAGGGTTAGTGGTGATTTGTGAAAATACAACTGGAAAAACTCTTGTTAAAATTGCTTCAACTGGAAGTTCGATAGGACTTCTTCAAATTGATTGGGGAGTAGGAAATAATTTGCTTAAAAGAGTAAAAAATATTCTTAGTGATTATATTATAGGTGTAATTAATATTAATAAAGGTTAAAACTGTACTTATTGTGTATACGAATAATAATCTTATAACTTCTTAAAGATAGGAAAAAGCAATAAAACTTAAAGTCAAGCTATTAGAAATTTCATAGAAATTAGTCTAGACTATAATAAGTGGAACATTTTAAGTTACAGAAAAAGTAAGAGTGTAAAAAATTAAAAACTCTCCCTTGACATAGTTAATTTGATATGAAACAATAGTTATACAACGTTAGTAATCTGAAAATCTAATAAGGAAGTGAAATTTAATGCCACCTAAAGCAAAAATAACAAAAAAAATGATTTTGAATATTGTATTGGAAATTACAAGGGAAACAGGATTTGAGACTGTAAATGCAAGGAGTATAGCAAACAAACTACAATGTTCTACTAGACCGATTTTTACTTGCTATGAAAATATGGATGAATTAAAAAACGAATTTCTTGCTTTTGCATATGAATACTACAAGCAGTATGTCACTAATTACAGTAATTCTGTAAATGTTAGCCCTTACTTAATTCTTCCTCTTTCATATATTGAATTTGCTCAAGAAGAAATACATTTATTTAAGTTATTATTTATAAATGATATGGATTTGAATATGACAGAGGCAAAGGATTTTTACAATGAGATTGACAATGAAAAAAGGGCAAGAGATTTTTCAGAAATCATTGGAATAGAATTAGAACGTGCAAAAGTAATATTCTTGGATTTATTCCTTTATACACATGGTATAGCAGTCTTAGTGGCAACGAAAAAATTAACATTAGATAGAAATAGTGCTGAAAAAATGGTAAGAAAGATATTGTCAGCTTTTATAATACAAGAAAAACCAGATTGGAATTTATCTATTTGATGTTTAATAATTAATATAGAAGGAGTATAATATGAAAACAAACAAATATTTAATTGATTTTTATAATAATTATGATGAAGATAGTAGACTGAGATTAAAGCATGGATTAGTTGAGTTTTTTACAACTATGCGTTATATTGAGAAATATATAAAACCTAACGACCATGTTCTTGAAGTTGGGGCTGGAACTGGACGATATTCTCATACGTTGGCACGTCAAGGATATACAGTTGATGCAGTGGAGTTAGTAGAGCATAATATAGAGATTTTCAATCAAAATACACAATCTGATGAAGATATAACCATCACTCAAGGTAATGCCAAGGACTTATCTATTTTTCCTGACAATAAATATGATATGACTTTGCTATTAGGTCCACTATACCATCTTTATAGCATAGAAGATAAACAACAAGCTCTTCGTGAAGCAATTCGTGTAACAAAACAAGGAGGAGTGATTTTCGCTGCATATGTCATATCTGATGGATGTCTTCTTGATGAAGGGTTTAAACGCAGTAATATTAATGTTGCTGAATATGTTGAAAAAGGATTAATCGATTCTCTGACATTTGACACCAAATCCGAGTCAAAGGATTTATTTGAACTTGTACGTAAAGAAGATATTGATAATTTAATGTCCATATTTCCTGTAACCCGATTGCATTATGTAGCATCAGATGGATGTGCATTATTTATGCGTGAAGCAGTAGATACAATGGACAATGACACATTTGAATTATATCTGAAATATCATTTTGCTACTTGTGAACGTGAAGATTTATTGGGGGTTACAAGTCATGCGATTGATATATTCAGAAAATAAGTATATGGATTTAAATTTAGAGATATTTTATAAATTGATGGTTGTTATTTATGAACTTATACCAACTAATGTAGTTTTGAAAGTATTATAAAAGTATAATTGTTTTTGTTGAAATACTACATAATTTAGACTACTATTAAAGAAAAGGTATTGGAGGATATAGATATGATTATAAGTACTGGAGATATTAAAGAAGAATATGGGGTTATAGATGCTATATTTGCAATAGACTCTCATAAGGAAGGAATTTTTAGAGGTGCAGACCCAAACTCAGCATTTAAAGGAGTAAAAGAACAATTAAAGAAAAAATGTGAACAATTAGGTGGAAATGCTGTAATTAATTGCCAATTTGAATATCGTATTGCTGTGGCAGATGGATTTGCAAGCAAAAAACAAGTTGTTGAAATATTTGCGTATGGAACAGCTGTAAAAACTTTATAATGAAATATAGATTAATTCAAAGGGTCACTTTAATCGATGGTCTATTTTATATATTATGGTAATATATAAAATAATTACTATGTAGTAAAGCATAAAGACATATTTACAAAATTAATAGCAGAAGGAGCATTAAATAAAAATATAAATGATAATGTATAAGTAAAAAATATGCTTAAAGGCACTATAATGTACAGTGGTGATTATAAGTATACATATTAGGATTTATATTATAAAAATGACAAAAGAGAATAATTTAGTAGTTGGTCTATCGAGTGATTTACTGGTTTGACAATACCAGCAAGAATAATAGGTAAGATTACATTTTTAACTAGAAAAGGGAACACTATAACAACGGGAAAAAAATTAACATTAAAAAAATATGAAAGTTTTACTTTAGAGCCAGAGTTAGGTAAGCAAATATTTGTACTTCAAGGTTCTTATTCAGTGCATAAATTTAAACCAGAATATAGCAAAAGATATTTAGATTGTTTAGGAGTCGCTTGCATGAAATAGTTATATGGGAGAAATTTTGAAAATTAAATTAGAAGTTTTTATTTAATATATATGATTAGAAGGTATCAGCTAGAGTTAGTTGTTACCTTCTTTTTTAATAAATTCAAAGTTTATAGAACGATATATCTTTTTCTAATTAAATAATACAATACGGCTGTTATAATTGCTACTACTATTATTACTATTATTGTACTCTCTGATTTTTTTATGAATAAACCCATTGTTATATATTCAAAGCTTATTAAATAGCTATAAAATATATCTAGTTTAACAGTTTTTTTTCTATCTATATTCCCATATTTTAATTCTAATTTATTGAAATATCTTTCACTACAAAAATTAGTTTTCCGTTTAATTAAATACCTTATTGTAGTCCCTATTATAATACCTATTCCAATAAGTATAAGATTGATATTATTAAAACTCATAGTAGGTACCTCCTTTAAAATTTAATAAAATAGAGCTGAGTTAAATTTTATTTTTTTTAGTAAATAAATGTGCCAAAAAATAAAATATACAAGCACCTGTTAGCATTCCAACTATAGTGTGAATTTCTATTTTCTTTTTAAATATAGAAATAAGTATAAAATATGAAATAAGTATGCCTAATATGTAGTATAGGAAAAAAATTAAAAGTTTTCTTTTCATATAATCACCAGCTTGTATAAGATTTGTTTTTCTTAATTAAAGTATAGCAGTAGTATATAGATAAAAAGAGTCTAAAATATTACAAATATATACAGTGAAAATTAATAATGATATAATACATTTCAAAAAAATTAGTTGTAAATATGACATACAATAAACATAATATACTTGATGGATATTCTGGATATAAAATAACTGATTGTCATATATTGAAAATCAGTTATTTTTTATATTGCTCAAATTACTATATACTTCTTTGGTACTGCATGTTTTGTAAAAGAATACCTATATTGTTTAAAAACTTTAATATAATTTTATACTCTATAACATATTTGGATAAACTATGTAATGAGATAAAAGGAGGTATAAGCAAATGGAAAATTCTATGTTTTGCTACCAATGTGAACAGACAGTAGGTGGAAAAGGATGTACAAAGATAGGGGTTTGTGGTAAGACACCAGAAATAGCAGCACTTCAAGATTTATTAATTTATCAATTAAAAGGTATAAGTTGTTATGCTAAAGTTCTTATAGATAATGGAGAAGAAATAGATAAAGAAATAGTTTCTTTTGTAGAAAATAGTCTGTTTACGACTCTAACTAATGTTAATTTTGATGGTGATGCTCATGAAGAAATGCTTAGAAAATCACAAGAAATAAAGCAGAGATTAAGAGAAAGAATTAAAGAATCTATTAAAAGTAATGAATATACTGAATATAATTTGAGTGATACAAGAAGTCAAATGTTAGAAGATGCTAAGAGAGCTGGAATAATGTTTGATGAAAGTTTAAATCCTGACATACGTTCACTTAGAATGACAATACTTTATGGGTTAAAAGGTATAAGTGCCTATGGACATCAAGCTAGAGAACTTGGATATTATAATAATCAAGTAGATGAATTTTATTTTAGAGCACTATCAGCAATTACAGATGATGATATTTCTTTAGAAAATTTAATAACATTGACTCTTAAGACTGGAGATATGAGTGTCGCTGTAATGCAAAAACTAGATGAAGCTAATACTACTGTTTATAAAAATCCAGAGCCTCATAAGGTAAATGTCAAAATAAAAAAAGGACCTTTTATAATAGTATCGGGGCATGATTTAAAAGATTTAGAAATGTTACTCAAACAGACAGAAGGAAAAGGAATAAATATATATACTCATGGAGAAATGATTCCTTGTCATGGATATCCAGAATTAAATAAATACTCTCATTTAGTAGGTAATTTTGGTGGAGCGTGGCAAGACCAGCAAAAAGAGTTTGATTCTATACCAGGATGTATATTAATGACAACAAATTGTTTGATGAAACCTAGAGATTCTTATAAAGATAGAATTTTTACGACTAGTGTTGTTGGATGGGATGGAGTAAAGTATATAGGTAAAAATGAAAATGGAGAAAAAGATTTTAGTGAAATAATAAATAAAGCACTAGAATTAGGTGGATTTAAGGAAAGTGAAGAGCCGCACGAAATATTAGTTGGTTTTGGGCATAAAGCTACATTAAGTAATGCACCTGCAATAATAGATTCAGTTAAATCTGGAAAGATAAGACATTTTTTCCTGATTGGAGGATGTGATGGTGCAAGACCTGGTAGAAACTATTATACAGAATTTGCTAAACAAGTACCAGAAGATTGTATAATTCTAACTCTTGCATGTGGGAAATATAGATTTAATAAGTTGAATTTTGGGGAAGTAGCAGGATTACCTAGACTGTTAGATGTTGGTCAATGTAATGATGCTTACTCAGCAGTAAGAATAGCCTTAGCTTTAGCTGATGCATTTGACACAGATGTGAATAGCCTTCCTCTTTCAATAATATTGTCATGGTATGAACAAAAAGCAGTAGCAGATTTGTTGGCATTATTATCATTAGATATAAAAAATATATATTTAGGACCAAGTTTACCAGCATTTATAAGTCCAAATGTACTACAGTATTTAGTTGATACATTTAATTTAATACCTATTAGTACTCCTGAAAAGGACTTGGCAACATGCTTAAATATCCCAGCAAAGTAATAAAAATTTTAGATTATAATCAAAAAAGAGTGTTTTAAACACTCTTTTTTAATCATCTTCATCTTCTACATACTCAAGTATATCTCCTGGCTGACATTCTAAAGCTTTACAAATTTCATTTAAAGTAGTGAATCTAATGGCTTTTGCTTTTCCAGTTTTTAATATTGATAAATTAGCATTTGTAATATCTATTTTTTCAGCCAAATCTTTAAGTGATATTTTTCTTTTTGCCATCATTACATCTAGATTAACTATAATTGCCATAACATCACCTCTATATTGTCAAGTCATTATCTTCTTTTATTTTTATAGCTTTATCAAATGTTTCAGCAATTACAAAACACATTAGTGCGAATATAAAAGAAATAATCATAAGTGGTGAAATACCACCATTGTCGCTTCCAAAAATTATTAGATTGTTTGTATTCAAACTGTAACCATTGATACATTCAATCATGGTATTGACTAACAAGCAATATCCCATTATTTTAAATCTCTTTACATTTTCAAGTATAAAAGGTGAGTATTTAGTGCTATTAATTATAAATATTAAGAATAAAATGACTATAAAGTAGTCAGAAAAATATAGTATTCTTGCAATTAAAGTAATTAATTTATCAGAACTAAAATCATACAAAAACATAGGTATCATACACAAAAATGTTATACCAGCAACTCCCAAAATTAATAATATAAAATATAGAAAGATTGATAAAATGTTACTAAAAAATTTTGTAATCATAAAAAATATTCTCTCCTTAACATAGACTATATTATTGATTATAATATATAATTTATTGTTTTTCAATAATAAATTATTGACATAACATATAAAACTATTATAATATATATTAAAAATAAGAATGTATAAGGTGGTAAGTTTATATGAAAAAGAATTTAAGTTCTAAAATATTAAATAATATTGTATTGGTCGGAATAATTTTGACCTTATTATCACTTATTTTAGTGCCATTAGTATTGACTGCATATTTTAAAAGTGGTGTGGGTATTACAGATACGAACATGCCAACTGTGATATCAGTAGCTATATATATATGTGCTATCCCATATATTGTGTCATTGTTTATATTAAAAAAATTATGCAAATTATTAGCAATCAATAAACCATTTTCAAAAGAAATACCTAAAGACTTAAGAAAAATATCTGTATGTGCATTTAGTGAGATTTTTATATTTAATTTTGTAGTGATAATATTATATTATTTTTATGATGTATATTTATATGCAATTACTATAATACCTTCAGTTATAGTGTCATTTGTTTCATTATCTATAGGGTTTTTGACTTTAGTTTTATCAATTTTATTTAAGAAGATTATTGAAATAAAAGAAGAAAATGATAAAACTATATAGTAGACTTAAAATTTGAGTGATAATATTTTATTATTATTTTTTTATAATTAATTTTATTAGATTTATTTAATATCATAACCTTAATGTCACAATAAATATGCATATATTAGTAAGAGATAAAAGATTGAGTTTTGTACATAAATACAGTTTATTGATAACAACAAGTAAAAACTGTATACTGTATAGAAGAGAGAGGGAAAGATAATATTTATCTTTCTTCTCTCTATGTCAATTAATTATTAGTGCTTGTTTAAGATTTTGTATACTTTTAAAGTTTTTAAATAACAATTAATTTATTGTCTATTTAATTACCTTAAATAACATCAAAATTAATTAAAGGCTTATAGACAATGTAATCATGAAAATAATATTGTTATTTTTTATTTAAATGAGGCATTTATCCATTCATCTAATGCGTTTAGTTCTTCTGGCGTGTTAAACCAATGTTTGCTATTTTCAAGAATAGTTAGACTACAACCAAATTTTTGTACGAATTTTTCTACCACACTGATTTCAGTAAGTTCATCATATCTGCCATATAATATTTTTGTTGGTACATTCCATTTAGTAATAGGATGTTTTTTTGCATATAATAGATATTCCCAAGAAAGAGTATGCCCAAATGAAGTTGGAATAACTAGTTCATGTTTAAGTTGTTCTTCTGATACATTTGCCCAAAGCATCATATTTGAAATGAGCTGTTGCATATCAAGAATTGGAGAAACAAAAATACATTCTTTTAATGTATCTCTTTCAAAGCTCAACATACTATACCATGCTCCAATACTATTTGCATATAAAGAAATTTGATTCCAATGACATTTTACATATTCCATAATGGTTGATAACTCTGGGACAACATGCCAGGGGTCAAATGAATTATTTTCTTTTTCACGCTCTCCATGTTCAGGTAAATCTATACTTAAAACCTGATATCCATGATAAACAGCGATATTGGCAAAAGCTTCAGCCTCCTCTTTATAACCTGATTGTCCATGTATGTAAATATACAATTGATTTGAAGGATTTCCCCAAAGAATTGAAGGAATCCCATGAATTTTAAAATATTTTTTTTGCATAAAAGTCTCCTCTCAGTTTGACATAGTAGTTATTTCTATAATTAAGCAAATTATAAAATAATATTGCAATGAAACAAATTAGTATAATACTAATTATATTAGCTTAAAAACTAATGCAATTAGTATTATATTGAATTGAAATCAAATTGTCAATACTTTATAACAGTATAAAATATTTTCTAAGTTTCAATTATTGACGTAACTAATTAGATTAGTTAAACTAATAAGGTAATTAATTTAAAATGAAAGAAGGAGAATTATGCGTGTTAGTAGAGAAATAGTTATACAAACTGCATCAGATATAGCTGATAAAGATGGTCTTAATAAGGTTTCTTTAAAAGTTGTTGCAGCAAAGCTAGGTATACGTACACCATCTTTATACAATCATATAGAAAGTTTAGATGACCTGCTACTTGAAGTGGCACATAATGGAATGCGAAAAATGAATAATCAGATGGAAAAGGTTGCTATTGGTAAGTCTGGAGACACAGCTATAAAATGTATAAGTATAGAATATTTTAATTTTGTAATTTCTCATCCTGGTGTCTATGAAACAATACAATGGGCTACTTGGCATGGAAATAATGAAACATTAGAGGTATTTGGTGAATATAAAACCTTATTAGAAAAACTTATTGTTTCTTGTAATTTAGAAATAAAAAACACAGATGAAGTGTTAAATTTGATAATGAGTGTACTGCATGGTTATTCGACTTTACAACTTGGAAAAGCACTTGTAAGTCAAGAAGAAGCTATAAAAGGTCTAGCTGATTCCATTGATACTGTTCTATTAGGTATTCATAAAAAGTATGATTAGTAGGAAACTATTAGGGCTGTATGTTAATACAATAGATGCTTGATATTATATATCTAGTGGGTAAATTGTAAAAATACAATAATAAAAAATATCTCTTGTTTATATAAAGTTAATAGTTTAATAATTAATTTGATTGATACATTAACAAAAAAGATATAAAAAATAAATCAAAGCTCCATATTAGTAAGATTTTTAAAGTGTGTTATCAAAAATAAAAAAGGTATAATTACTTTTAAGCATTAATAAAAAGCAAAGCTACTATAAAATATTTAAGAGACTTTGCTTTTTATTTAAGTTATTATATTGTCAATTTCATAGGTGTAAAACGTATACCATCAACAGTTTGCTCAATATCAACATCTTTAAATCCTAATTTGTGGTAAACTTCAACTGCATAAGGTGATGAATTTACAGTGATTTCTGTTAGATTGGTTTTGTTATTAGTACAATATTCTATACCTGTATTCATTAATTTTCTTGCAATACCACGTTTATGATAATTTTTATCTACAAATAGCATACATATATGATTTAAATCTCTAATAGATAAGACTCCTATTAATTTTTTACAATCAAAACAACCCCAAAAGAAGAGTGTTTTTTCTTGGACTTTTTCAATAATAGAGTTATATTCTATAAATTCATGAAATGATTTGATTCCATCATCACAATAATCTGGAGACTCAAATTCTTCAAATACATTCCATATTAAATCTAATGCATTCATAATGTCCTGTTCTTTTAATTCTCTTATTAAATATTCTTTACTTATCACAAGCAACACCTCTATTATTAAAAAATTTTATTATAAGTATATATCTTAAATATATTTAAGTCAATACGATTTATTTTATAAATTTAGAATATTATGATAATATGTAATTTATATACAATAGAGATATACTATAAAATTTACTTAAATATATACAATTTAGTAGTTTAAATAAGTCTAAAATGACATTATTTAAAAAATATAAATATGACATAATATTGTCGTATTTAAAATGTTAAAATAAAAATATATAAATGATATTTATAAACTATTATATAATTAGAAAAGGAGAAAAGTATGAAAATTATTGATATAAATATAAATAATATTGACAATGAACATATATGCTGTTCAATTTCTGAAAAAAAAGGAGAAAATTGTGCTCTTTCTAAAAAACTTTGGATGAAAAATCATTTTGATAAAGGTCTTGTTTTTAAACGACTTGATGTAAGAGGTAAAGCTTTTATAGAATATATTCCAGCAGAAAATGCATGGTCTCCTATTATTGCAGATAATTATATGTTTATTAACTGTTTTTGGTTATCTGGAAAATTCAAAGGTCAAGGATATTCTAATTTATTGCTACAGGAATGTATTGATGATGCAAAATCAAAAGGAAAATATGGATTAGTTGTGCTTTCATCCAGTAAAAAAATGCCGTTTTTATCTGATGCTAAATATCTAAAATATAAGGGATTTTGTTTAGCAGATACATCAGAACCAAATTATGAGTTATTATATCTTCCATTTACTGATAATGCTCCTATTCCATGTTTTAAGGATTGTGTGAAGCAAAGAAAATTAAATGGAAATAGCATCGTTTTATATTATAGTAACCAGTGTCCACACACAGAAAAATATGCTTCTATTTTGAAGAAAATTGCAGATTCTAGAAGTATAGATGTAAATCTCATAAAATTTGAAACAGCAAAAGAAGCTCAAAATGCTCCTGCACCATTTACTACATACAGTCTTTTTTTAAATGGTGAATTTATGACTAATGAGATACTTTCTGAGAAAAAGATTGAAAAATTTTTAGATAGTAAGGTTCAAAATATATAACTAAAAAATGATATAAATATTGCAATCTGAAATTGCAGTATTCTATAATTTAATATATTTTAGATGTCTCTTAAATTGATATATGATAATATAAAAGAATAGTATTAGGAGGTGATGAATATGAAAAGACTCTTTAAACAGATTAAAATATATATAAATAATAATAGAAAGATTGTTATTGTATCTGTTTAGGTGTTTTTTTGATAACAATTATAATCTTTCTCTTAAAAAGGAGAAAAAATGATATTAAAAACAAAAAGATTAACTTTAATTCCACTATCACTTCGTCAACTTGAGCTTTGGATTTTCGATAACTCAAAATTAGAAGGAGAATTAAATTGTACTTATTGTGCACAACCAGTAACTGGATTTTTCTATGATATTGTAAAAGGACAAATAAATATTGCTAATAAAGATAAAAAAAATATATTATTTTATACATTTTGGTTTATTATGTTAAATGAAAATCGTAAAGTTATAGGCCTAGTTGATTTTAAAGATGTACCAAATTTTCATGGTGAAATTGAGATTGGTTATGGTTTAGGTGATAATTACAGAAAAAAAGGATATATGACAGAAGCAGTTGAAAAAATATGTGACTGGGGATTAAATCAACCAAATGTATCTTTTGTAATAGCTGAAACTGATATTGAAAATATCGCTTCACAAAATGTTTTATTACGATGTGGATTTAAATTGTATCGAAATTCGAATACAAAATGGTGGAAATTAAGCATATAGAAAAAAATTCCAAAATTTTATAAATTATATTGACAAAGTTAAAAAAATAAACTATCATATAAAACAATAAGAAAATAAATTGAAATTCTATGAAAAAGAGAGTAGCATAAAAATAATTGATAGAGAGCTGGGGATGGTGGAAGCCTAGTAATGAATTTTATTGTGAATAGAGCTTTGGAGAAGATTACCAGAATTAATAGTATGGTAATTGGTGAGTCTCGCCTTAAGAGATTAGAGTGGGTAAGATTATCTTATCAATTAGAGTGGTAACGCGGGTGTATATTCGTCTCTTGGTCTTTGACCAAGAGGCTTTTTTAATTTTAAGAATTCATTTGCAGATACTTTTTAATTTGATTTGTAGAGATTGTTATAATTTTACCAATAAGAGTGGTACCGCGGAAATTCGCCTCTTAGTATTTATAATACTAAGGGGCTTTTATTTTAGTTAGAAGGTTTTAATCTATGTATTATCAAATGATTATTATATGATAAGAAATAAAAATAGAATTCTAATATTGCTTTAATATAAAATGGAGGGAATAAAATGAGTAAAATAAAAGCTGGGATTATTGGCGCAACTGGATATGTTGGAGTAGAATTACTAAGATTATTAATAAACCATGATAAAGTTGAAGTGACAGCAATAGGTTCAAATTCGTATGTAGGAAAAGATATAGTTGAACTATACCCGAGTATAGGCTATAAAAATAGCATGATATGTATAGAAAACGAAAAAGTTATTGATATGTGTGATGTTGTGTTCACTGCTCTCCCACATGGGGTTAGTGAAAAGTTTGCAATAAAAGCAATTGAATCTAAAAAGAAAGTTATAGATTTAGGTGCTGATTTTAGAATAAAAGATGAAGAAATATATAACAAGTGGTATGGAGTATCATTTATAGATGAGACTTTACATAAAAAAGCTGTTTATGGATTAAGTGAAATATATGAGGGTGATATAAAAGATGCAGATATAATTGCAAATCCAGGATGTTATCCTACTAGTATTTCTTTACCATTAATACCATTATTGAGTTCTAAGTTAATAAAATGCAATAATATAATCATTGACTCTAAATCAGGTCTTACAGGGGCTGGTAGAGAATTGTCATTTAGTAGCCACTTTACTGAGGTTAATGAAAATATAACTGCATATAAAATAGGCAAACATAGACATACTCCAGAGATAGAACAAAATTTAAGTGAAGCATATAAAGAAAAAATAAATGTAGTTTTTACACCGAATCTAATTCCAGTAAATAGAGGGATATTATCAACTATATATTGTGCAAAAGAGGATAATATCTCTATAAATCAGATATATGAAAAATTGACTGATTATTATGAATATAAAGAATTTATAGAAGTTCTTCCATTGGGAAAAGTAGCCTCTTTAAAGAATGTTAAGTTATCAAATAAATGTGCAATATCATTACATGAAAATGGAGATACATTGATAATTTGCTCAGCTATAGACAATATGATTAAGGGAGCAGCAGGGCAAGCTATACAGAATATGAATATAATGTTCGGTATTGATGAAACTACAGGTTTAAAAAATATAGCACCATCATTTTAGGAATAAAAAATACTAAACTCATATAGGTAGGAGGATAAAGATGGAAATTATAAAGGGTGGAGTTACAGTTTCAGAAGGATTCTTTGCTTCTGGAATTCACTGTGGCTTGAGAAAAAATAAAGAAAAAAGAGATTTAGCCTTGGTTTATTCAGATGTTTTATGTGATGCAGCAGCGGTAGTTACTCAAAATAAGGTAAAAGGAAATCCTGTTTATGTAACACAGGAACATATTAAAAATGGAAAAGCACAGGCTATTATAGTAAACAGTGCCAATGCTAACACATTTAATGGAAAAGAAGGACTTATAAATGCTTATAAAATGGCTAAATTCACTAGTGATAAATTAAATATTAAGGAAAATGATGTTTTAGTTGCATCTACAGGTGTTATAGGAAAGCCATTAAATATAGACTTAATAGAAGAAAATATGGATGAATTAGTGAATAATCTAAGCAAGCAAGGTCATATTGGAGCAAGAGAAGCAATTATGACGACTGACATTATAAAAAAAGAAATAGCAGTAGCAATAATGTATGGGGATAAAAAGATAACTATTGGAGGTATGGCAAAAGGTTCAGGTATGATACACCCTAATATGGCTACAACTTTAGGATTTATAACTACTGATGCAAATATTGATGGAGTTTTGTTAAAAGAAGCTTTAAAGGTGGCTGTTGATAAAAGTTTCAATAGAGTTAGTGTAGATGGAGACACAAGTACTAATGATATGGTAATGATTCTAGCAAATGGAAAAGCAAAGAATGAGAAGATGAGTAAAAAGGATGAACATTATCAAGTATTCTTGAGTGCACTTACATATGTTTGTATAGAACTTGCTAAATTGGTTGCCAAAGATGGAGAAGGATGTACAAAATTAATTGAATGTTATATAAATGGAGCATTAAGTGAAGAACATGCAGTAAAATTAGCAAAAACAGTTATATCTTCTTCGCTAGTAAAGACAGCTGTATTTGGAGCTGATGCAAATTGGGGAAGAATACTGTGTGCTTTAGGATATGCAGGTGAAGATATAGATATGGAAAAAGTGGATATTATTTTTGAAAGTATGAAGGGATATATTGAAGTATGTAAAAATGGAAATGGATTAGATTTTAATGAAGAAAAAGCAAAAAAAATTCTTGAAGATGATGAAATAAGTATATTAGTAAATTTAAATATGGGAAATGCTCGAGGAAATGCATGGGGATGTGACTTAAGCTATGATTATGTAAGAATAAATGGAAGCTATAGAAATTAGGAGGAAATATTTTAATGATTAATATAGAAAAAGCAAATACACTTATAGAAGCTTTACCTTATATAGAAAAACATCAAGGTAAGACTATTGTGGTTAAGTATGGTGGAAGTGCAATGAAAAAAGATGGTCTAAAAGAATCTGTTATGGAAGACCTTGTACTAATGAGTTATGTTGGAATCAATATAGTTCTAGTACATGGCGGAGGGGCAGAAATTAATAAGATGCTCGCAAAAGTAGATATAGAAAGTAAATTTGTAAATGGACTTAGATATACAGATGAAGAGACTATGGAAATTGTAAAAATGGTGCTTGCTGGTAAAGTAAATAAAGACTTAGTGAATAAAATACATACGAAAGGTGGAAAAGCAGTGGGTCTTTGTGGAATAGACAATAATATGCTTTTATGCGACCCGTATAAAAATTATGAGCTAGGATTTGTAGGTGAAATCAAAAAAGTAAATGTGGAGCTTATAGAATCTTGTTTAAAGTCAGGTTATATTTCAGTAATTGCCACTATAGGTGTTGGAGAGGATGGCGAAACTTATAATATAAATGGAGATACAGCAGCTTCTGCTATAGCCAAGGAATTAAATGCAGATAAATTGATACTTCTTACAGATGTACCTGGCTTATTAAGAGATCCAGATGAAGAAAAATCATTAATAACAGAAGTTATATTAGAGAATGTTGATAAATTATTTGCAGAAGGAATAATTACTGGAGGTATGATACCTAAAATACGTGGTTGTGTAGATGCCTTAAATAATGGAGTAAATAGAGTGCATATTTTGGATGGAAGAGTTCCTCATTCTATAATAACAGAGTTATTTACTGATAGTGGTATAGGAACATTAATAAGAAAAGAAAATGAATAGAAACGAAAATAATATATAAGAAAATTATGAATTTAAGAGGGGATGATAAGAATGAATAAGAACAGTACAATCTCAAAATGGAATGAATATTTTATAGATACATATAATCAACCTAATTTTGTTATAGATTATGGTAAAGGAAGTTGCTTTTTTGATATTGATGGTAATAAGTATATAGATTTTACAAGTGGATATGGAGTATCTTCTCTTGGATATAGTAATAACAGTCTAAAAAATGCTTTAAAAGAACAAGTGGATAAACTACTTCATACTTCAAATCTATATTTTAATGAACCAGTATTATATGCTGGAGAGAAAATAATTAATATAAGTGGAATGGATAAAGTATATTTTTGTAATTCTGGAACAGAGGCAAATGAGACAGCATTTAAAATAGCAAGAAAGTATAGTAGTGATAAATATGGTGAAGGTAGAGGAACTATTATAAGTTTAAAAGACTCTTTTCATGGTAGAACAATGATGTCTTTAATGGCAACTGGTATGGATAAATATCATAAGTACTTTTATCCACTTCCTGAAGGTTTTAAGTATATAGAAAGAAATAATATTGAAGATTTAAAAAGTAACATAGATTCAAGTGTTTGTGCAATAATACTCGAAGCAATCCAAGGTGAAGGTGGAGTTAATGTACTTGAAAAAGATTATGTTTTAGAACTAGCAAAAATATGCAAAGAAAAAGATATAGTGTTGATTTTTGATGAAGTCCAATGTGGTATAGCAAGAACTGGTAAGCTTTTTGGATATGAATACTTTGATGTAAAACCAGACATAGTTACAGTAGCAAAAGGATTAGGAGCAGGCATACCAATAGGTGGAGTACTAGTAAATGAAAAGCTTTCAAAAGTACTAGGAAAAGGAGACCAAGGTACAACCTTTGGAGGTAATTTATTGGCTATGGTGGCAGCTACAGTTGTATTAGATGAGATATCTAAAGAAGGTTTTTATAATGATATAACAGAAAAAGGTGCTTATATAAGAAAATCTATTGAGGATTTTAATAGTGAAGTAGTACTAAACACAAAAGGTCTTGGTTTGATGATAGGAATTGAAACTAGTGTTGAATCTAGCATTATAGAAGAGAAAGCTAGAAAAAAAGGGTTGCTTATTTTGACTGCTGGTAAAAATGTATTAAGATTTTTACCACCATTAACAGTCAGTTACAAAGAAATAGATGAGGCTCTTAAAATTTTAAAAGACATACTACTAGAAATTAACTAAATATTCAAAAAAATAATTAAAATAAAGAATTAAGATATATAAAATAAATAACTCGCAAATTTAACTGAATTTAAAAAGTTTACAAAAAGGGGAGAATGAATATGAATAATATAAGCTTAAAGGGAAAGAGTTTTTTAACATTAAAGGATTTTACAAAAGAGGAAATCAGATACTTATTAACTTTATCTAGTTATTTAAAAACTAAGAAAAAGGTCGGCATAAAAGGAGATTTACTACAAGGGAAAAATATAGCTTTATTATTTGAGAAAACATCAACAAGAACTAGATGTTCATTTGAAGTAGCTGCCCATGATGAAGGAGCACATGTAACTTATCTAGGCCCTAATGATTGCCATATGGGAAAAAAAGAGTCTGTATCTGATACAGCAAAAGTCTTAGGCAGATTTTATGATGGAATAGAGTTTAGAGGCTTTAAACAGGAAACAGTTGAAAGCTTGGCTAAATATTCTGGTGTACCTGTTTGGAATGGACTTACAGATGAATACCATCCAACGCAAATACTTGCAGATTTTTTAACAGTGATTGAAAATGTAGATAAGGATTTGAATAAAGTCAAATTCGTGTATGTTGGTGATGCTAGAAATAATATGGGAAATTCATTAATGATAGGATGTGCTAAAATGGGAATCCATTTTGTAGCACTTGCACCTAAAGAACTTTGGCCAAATGAAGAGTTAGTGAATGATATGAAGGAGATAGCTAAGAAATCTAAGGGAGATATAATATTGACTGAGAATATTAATGATGTAAAAGGTGCAGATGTTATATATACAGATGTATGGGTTTCTATGGGAGAAGAAGAACAATATGAAACAAGAATAAATCAACTTAAGGATTATCAAGTAAATATGGAAATGATAAAGAAAACTGAAAATGAAAATGTTATATTTTTACACTGCCTTCCAGCATTCCATGACTTAGAAACTAAAGTTGCTCAAGAAATTTATGAAAAATTTGGATTATCAGAGCTAGAGGTTACAGATGAGGTATTTAATTCAAAATATTCAAAGGTATTTGAAGAAGCTGAAAATAGAATGCATACTATAAAAGCGGTTATGGTTTCTACTATGACTGATGTAGACATGAATAACAGTTTAGTATAGATATCCTTTATCCTAAGCCTTATTTTAAGGAAAATGCATAAATATTCTAAATATATTATTCAAAAACTCTTATTATATGTTAAAATAACTTATGTATCAACAAATTAAGAGGGAGGATTTGAGATATGAAAAAAATCATATTAGTTTTAACAACTTTTTTATTAGCAATATCTTTAACAGCATGTTCAAGTGCAAAACCAGAAGATACAATCGATAGTTTTTTTAACAGTGCAAAGAAGTTTGACTTTGAAGGCATGAATAAGGTAATGGAGAATAATGACGAAAAATATAAAGATGTATTAAAAGAACTAGATACAAAAGACCCAAATGCACAGTATGCTTTAGATTATCTAAAACAGAATGCATCTAAAATCACATATACAATAAAAGATAGTGAGATTAAAGATAATAAGGCGACAGTAAAAGTAGAGTGTAAGTTTGTAGATTCAACACCATTACTTAAAGAGATAGTAGCTGAAGCATTTACAAAGATGCTTGGTATGAGTTTTTCAGGACAAGACTTAACTGATGAAAAAACAACTGAAATGCTAGTATCAATTATGAAAGAAAAACAAAAAAGTGTTAAAGAGACTTATGTAACAAAAACTGTAGAGTTTGGGTGTTCTAAAAAAGATAACAAATGGATAATAAGTTCAGTTAATGATGCAGTAGCTGATGTATTATTATCTAATCTTGTTACAGCAGGACAAGAGTTATCTAATTCTATGGGTACTATTCAATAGTATAATCTTAAATGTAATAAATAGAAAAATATTTAAAAAGGATACCAATCTTGGTATCCTTTTCTATTAAAATACTATAATATATAGTTAAATTTTATATCATCAAAGAACTAAAATATAAAACTATAGGTTTATATTTTTTTAACTAAACAAACAACTTGTATCTTTTCTAAAATATAGTATCTAAAAATTTATTTAGCTAGTTTTAGATATTTATTGATAACTGCTTCAGCTAAACATTTTGATGAATCGATAATATTAATTGAAGAATGAGATTTTTCTAAAACTACATTTAAATCAGTACAAGCAATTATTATATTTTTAATAGATTCTTTTTTCACATCTTCAATAAGTTCATTCCAAATATCAATATTATATGGGTTTCCTTTATCTGTTTTTATATTTTGAATAAGAGTATTTAATTTTTTCTGCCATTCATCTTTAAATATAAACTCATGCCCATTATGTAGTATGCCCTCTTGATAAATTGTAGATTCAAACGTTGATTTAGTTGAAAAAAGGGTTACTTTTTGTGAGACAGTAGGAAGTTTCTTAATGGTTTCTTCTACAATGTTTAACAGTGGTATATTAATTGATTCTTTTAATTCTTTAAAGTATATATGTGCTGAATTACATGGCATAGCAATAAAATTTACTCCAATTGATTCAAGTTTTTGCAAACCATCAATAATAGTTTGTTTCATAAGTTCATGGTTTATTGAACGGTCAATGTAAAATGGAGTAGGTAAGGAATATATCATCATCTTTGGGAACTCATCATCATATTTTGCTCCATATTGTGATTGACATTCATCAATAACTAAATCCACAAATGGTGCAGTTGACCTTGGGCCCATTCCAGCTAAAATTCCAATTAATTTTTCATCCATAAAAATTATCTCCTTAATGTACAAATTTATCTTAGGTATAAAATATCAAAACTGGTTATATAATAGTATAAAAGTCTGCTTTTATAATAGATAATATAATACAATTATATAGCATAAGGTAAGTAATGATAATATGCTTTAATTGTGTATTTTTTCTGGTATAAAATTATTTTAAATCGAGATTATCTAATATTTTTAAAAATATTTTTACAGCAATATCTAAATCATCTACAGAAACACTTTCGTCAGGATTATGACTTATTCCTCCAGCGCATCTTATAAATACCATACCAATATCAGTTATATTGTCCATTTCTTGAGCATCATGACCAGCTCCACTGTAAATATAAAAAGGATTAAGATTTAAGTCTATAAAACTTTTTTCTATAGTTTTAGTTATTTTATCAGAACATGGTACAGGAACATTTTCAAAAGAAAGTTCACTTGTATAATTAAGCTTTCTATCCTCACATATATGAGATATTTCGTTGAATATCTTTTCTACTGAACTATCAAGAACTTCTTGAGAACAAGAACGTACATCAAGGGTAAATTCAACCCTTTCAGGTACTACATTTGATGAAGATGGATAGAAATTCATCTTTCCAACAGTAGCAACTAAATTAGTAGTCATTCTAGCTATATTTTCAATGGCTAACACACATTCACAAGCACAACATCCAGCATCAAATCTCATATCCATTGGTAGTGTACCAGCATGTCCAGATTTACCATTTACTGATATCTTAAAACTTTTAAATCCTGTAATACTTGATACAATTCCAGCAGGAAGAGATTCATTTTCTAAGACAGGTCCTTGTTCAATATGAAATTCTAAATACGCATCTATATCTTTTCTAGGATGTAAATTTATTAAGTTTTTAGTATTAAATCCAAACTTTGTTACAGCTTCTTCAAGTGTAATTCCATTTTCATCAACAGATTTAAGAAGATTCTCTTTAAAAGTGCCAGCAAAAACTTTACTTCCCATTAAAGATGTTTCAAATCTAGTTCCTTCCTCTTCGGCGAAGGCAACTAGCTTAATGTTGAAAGGATAAGATTTATTCTTGTTTCTTGACTCTTCAAGTCCAATTAAAGGGACTATTATTCCTAGCATACCATCAAATATACCTCCACATTTTACACTATCTTGATGAGATGCAACTACTAATGTAGGGGCATTTGGAATATTAGATTTATATGTACCTATGACATTTCCAATATCATCAATTTCAATATCAAGATTCAAATCTTTCATCCATGAACTTATTAAATCAATAGATTTTTTATGTTCATCAGTTAATATAAGTCTTGTAAGACCATTTGTTGTTGAACTTATTTTTCCTAATGTTTGCAGATAATTCATACATTTTTGACCTAGCATGTGTACCTCCTAAATATGTATTTTTTTATTTTCAAGATTAGTAAGGTTATATTCTAATAATCCTTGAAAAATAACATCCTCATCTTGCTTTTCTACTTTTTCTGTAATTTCTAATTCCGTGTTTGAACTGTCTCCTTATACAATCTTTTATTTATTTTCATTTTTTATCTAGAACAATTGAAATACTCTAGTTTAACATTATTCTAATAGTCATTTATGCTGATGTCAAATTAAGAAAATTTATTTTTAACTTTATATTATCAAGATTAAAATTTTTAAAAACAAAATAGAGCTTTAATTCTATTAATAATGATTAATAAATTTAGTGATTTTGGGAATTAAGTATTAAAATAATTTAATTTACTGTGTATAAGAATTATTTTTAAACAGAGTCTTGTTTTTAGATTCAAGAATGTAATTAATAATTAAATTTATATGAACATCATGTTGAATGAATATACTGATAAAAGAGTAAAGTATTATTAAAGATAAATATTCAAAATATAATACCGAGTAGATATAAGACATAAAAATAAAATACTATCAAAACAAAATTGATAGTATTTTTAATAAAATCTTACTTAAACAGTTTAAATAAAAACCCATATAAAATATTTTATATTTCTTTTTTGCTATAAATTTTTGATGATATAAAATATGAAATTACAAATAGCAATATAGCAATAAATGGAAGAGAATATAATAGTGTATTAAATATAATTTCTAGTGAAAGAGGTGAACTAATAGTTTCTAGAATATTTTTAGAAACTAATAAAAGTAATGTTGGAACTAAAAAACATAAAATCATTAATATACGAGCTTTTTCTGTACCAAATTTATAAACAAGTGGTAAGATAAGACTACCAAAACATATTGAAATAGATAAGACTAATGCATTAATAAGTAGAGTTTCACTTAATATAAAATTATGTTTAAAATAACCAATAATGATACTAAGTATAAGTGAAACCAATACACCTACAAAGCTAAATATTAACATAGTCAAATATTTACTTAGTACAATATCATTACGCTTAATAGGCATTGTAAGTACATAACTATCCCATTTATTTAAATCATCATATGAGAATGTTGAAACAATCATTGTTGTACATAGGACTACAATAATACCCACAAGATTATTAGCATCTCCTCCTCCAAAAGAAGATATAAGCCCAAACATAATTACAAATAAAAGTAGAAATTTTATATTGCCTTTTAAATTAATTAAATCTTTTAAAATTAAGCCTTTCATTATTTATCACCTCTCACATAAAATAACATAATTTCTTCTATAGACGTATTATCAACTACAAAGTTTGGATGTTTTGTTATAAATCTATATTTATCATTAAGAAGTACTTCATATCCAAATTGGCTTTTACGATAATATGAGTAATCTTCTTTTGAAATATTATCAAAATCAGTAGGTTTGCATTTTAAAATTCCCATATTATTAATTAATTCATCCTTATTTTCACTAAAGACTATTTTACCTTTATGTATAAATGTAATATAGTCTGCTATTTTATCTAAATCACTTGTAATATGTGAAGATAAAATAATAGAGTGTTCTTCATCTTGTATAAAATCTAAAAATATATCCAATATTTCTTCACGAACAATAGGGTCAAGTGAACTAGTTGCTTCATCTAGAATTAATAATTTTGGATTATGTGATAAAGCTACAGCAATACTAAGTTTCATTTTGTTACCCTTTGAAAACTCCTTAATTAGCTTATTCTCTGGAACTCTCAACTTTTTTAAATAGTCTTTGAATAATGCATGATTCCAATTTTTATAGATTTTACTCATAATTTTTGATACATTATCTAGATTTAAATTTTCATGAAAATTACTTCCTTCAAATACAACACCAATTTGTTCCTTAATTTCTTTTTCATTTTTTTTGTTATCAAGACCAAATATTTCTATATTTCCACTATCATAAGAAATTAAATTTAAAATTGCTTTTAATGTAGTAGTTTTTCCTGCACCATTTTCACCTACAAATCCCATTATGCTTCCTTTTGGTACTGAAAAAGATACATTTTGTAGACTAAAATCTTTATAAGTTTTATTTAAGTTTTTTATAGTTATTGCATCCATAATTATCATTCTCCCTTATATAATAAAAGTAAAATATCTTTTAGTTCGTCATATGTAATACCACTACTTTTAGCTGTATCAACTGCTTTTTGTAGATACTCTTCAATTAAACGAAATTGCTCTTCTTTCACAAAATCCATGTTTTTACTAGATACAAAGCTACCTTTACCAGTAACTGTCTCAATAAATCCATCACGTTCTAAATCACTATATGCTCGTTTTGTAGTAATCACGCTTATTCTAAGTTCCTTTGCCAATAGTCTCATACTTGGAAGAGCTGACCCTTCTGGTAATTCTCCACTTATAATCATACTTTTAATTTGTGTAGTAATTTGTTCATATATTGGCTTTCCACTTGAATTACTAATAACTATATTCAACAAAACACCTCCTTAAAGTGTATATATAGTATATACACATTATATAAATATATATATAATATGTCAACTGTTTTTAGAAAAAAAGGAATTTGAAATATATATATTTGAAAAAAGTATTTTATAAGATACTAGTTTTTTTTGATGTATTAAAATTTTAAAAAAAATTTATAAATATTGTTCTAAAATGTTACCAATAAATTGGAAATGCTAATTTAAAAACGTAATAAAGTTTAGCTTATAGGTAAACAAAAGTTTAGTATAGAGCTAAACTTCTTGCATTCTTACTTTTGACATACATATTTTTTTGTAATATATTTATATTATCAATTAGAGGTAAGGAGAGTGATAAGAGATATTTAATTTAGATAAGACATTAAAAAAAGACCTAAATCAGGAATATACAGAGAGTAAAGATTTAGTTATGAATAAAAGTAAATATATGAATATTTGCTTTAAAAATTATATTAAAGTAGTAGAAGGAATGTATACTAAAAGAGATTTAATTCCATTAAAATTAATAAACTCTATGGATAAAAATAATAAGATTAGAAAAACACTACATGAATTATCTTGTGAACTTGAATATCCAAAAACTTCTTTATCTTCATTGTTTACAGAATTGAAAAAAATGGATTTTTTACAGAGAGTGAAAAATGGGGAGTATATGATAAATCCACATATAGCTTATAAAGGTAGTAGAGCTGATAAAGAAAGTTTATTAGCAGAATATAATGAGATAAAAAGACCTAGTAAGGTTAGTAAATAAGGAAGAAGGTTTTTATATGAGTTTAAAACTTGATAGAAATGTTCTACAGTGGTTTGATTATGTATTTGAGAATGAAAAAACTAGTTTAAGACACTACAATTTTGATTGTACACTAAAAGAGATTAGTCGTGCTAGTTTAAATAGAGTAGCTTTTATATTAGAAAAAAATAATTCTAGGTACTGGAAGCTTTATTTTGAAATACCAGCCGAAGTCACTTTAAAACTTAAACAAAACATTCATCCTTTATTTAGGGAGTATATATATGAACAAATATCACTGTATAACGATAATCAAATTTACAATTTTGTAAATTCAAACATATTAAAAGTGTTTAACAATATTGCTATTTATCAATATAATATTTTAGAAAATCTATATACTATTGATTTTAGAAAGAGTTTTATAGATAAATGTCAATATTTATTAATTGGTGAAAAAAGACTTATAGATGAAGATTTATACTTAAGGGCAAAATCAAAAGAAGTATTTGATTTTTTTAATTCAGATGAAACTTTTAATCTAACGTTAAGTTTTGACATGCAAAAAAATGAGAATTTACTCGATAGTCTTTTGGAGCTTAGGAAATCAATAATCATAAATGAGAGAATTTAATTTATTTGGATATAATATTAAAATGGAGGGATTTATATGGACGTAGAAAAAATGACTTTAAGAGTTCAAAAAAGTTTAAATGAGGCTTATAATGAAGCAGTAAAAAATCACAACCAACAAGTAGATGTAATTCATCTTTTCTCAGCACTTATTAACCAAGAAGATGGATTAATACCAAATATAATCGAAAAAATGAATATATCAATTGATTCTTTGAGAAATACTGTAAATTCTGAACTGGATAAGCTTCCAAAAGTATATGGAGAAGGCGCTGACTCACAAGGAGTATCAGCTACTAGAAAAATAAATGAAGTACTTATAAAGGCAGAGAGTATTTCTAAAGAATTTAAAGATTCATATATAAGTGTAGAGCATGTCATGCTTGCAATGATGGAAACAGAATCAAAATCAATTGTTGGTAAAATATTAAAACAATATAATATAAATAAAAATGACTTTTTAAATGTTTTATCACAAGTTAGAGGGAGCCAAAGAGTAGAAACACAAGACCCAGAAGGGACATATGATGCACTTGCTAGATATGGAACAAACCTAGTAGATTTAGCTAAGAAAAATAAATTAGACCCTGTAATTGGAAGAGATGAAGAAATAAGAAGAATTATAAGAATTTTATCAAGAAGAACTAAAAATAATCCTGTATTAATTGGTGAGCCAGGTGTAGGTAAAACTGCAATTGTTGAAGGATTAGCAGAGAGAATTGTAAGAGGTGATGTACCAGAAGGATTAAAAGACAAAATTGTATTTTCCCTTGATATGGGAGCATTAATTGCTGGGGCAAAGTATAGAGGTGAATTTGAAGAAAGATTAAAGGCAGTTTTAAAAGAAGTTCAAAGTTCTGATGGAAAGATTATATTATTTATAGATGAAATTCATACTATAGTTGGAGCTGGTAAGACAGAAGGTTCAATGGATGCAGGTAATCTTATTAAGCCTATGCTTGCAAGAGGTGAATTAAATTGTATTGGTGCAACTACTTTTGATGAATATAGAAAATATATAGAAAAAGATAAGGCACTTGAAAGACGTTTTCAGCCTGTAATTGCAGAAGAACCTACTGTTGAAGATACAATATCTATACTTAGAGGTTTAAAAGAAAGATTTGAGATACACCATGGAGTAAGAATACATGATAATGCTATTGTAGCAGCAGCAAAACTTTCTCATAGATATATACAAGATAGATTTTTACCAGACAAAGCAATTGATTTAATTGATGAAGCAGGAGCTATGATTCGTAGTGAAATAGATTCGTTACCAACAGAATTGGATGTTGTAAGAAGAAAGTTATTTATGCTAGAAACTGAAAGAGAAGCATTACTTAAAGAAAATGATGATAAGAGTAAATCAAGATTGGATGATATTCAAAAGGAAATAGCGGAATTAAAATCTAAAAATGATGAAATGACTGCTAAATACGAAAAAGAAAAGAGTCAAATATTAGATATTAAAAACTTAAAATCTCAATTGGATGAAGCTAAAGGTAAAGCTGAAAAATATGAGAGAGAATATGATTTCAATAAAGCAGCAGAGGTTAAGTATGGTGAAATACCTAAATTAGAAGAACAAATAAAGAACTATGAAGAAAGTATGAAAGATGGTTCTGAAAATTCACTTTTAAAGGAAGAAGTTACTGAAGAAGAAATATCTAGTATTGTATCAAAATGGACAGGTATACCGGTAACTAAACTAGTTGAAGGTGAAAGAGAAAAATTACTTAAACTAGAAGAAGAGCTTCACAAAAGGGTTATAGGGCAAGATGAAGCAGTTACAGCGGTTTCAAATGCAGTAATACGTGCAAGAGCTGGTCTAAAAGATGAAAGAAAGCCAATTGGTTCATTTATTTTCTTAGGACCTACAGGTGTTGGTAAAACTGAGCTTGCAAAAACTCTTGCTAGAAATTTATTTGATAGTGAAGATAATATAATTAGAATTGATATGTCTGAATACATGGAAAAACATGCTGTATCGAGATTAGTTGGACCTCCTCCAGGATATGTAGGATATGAGGAAGGAGGACAACTTACAGAAGCAGTTAGACGTGCTCCTTATTCTGTAATACTATTTGATGAGATAGAAAAAGCACATGAGGATGTATTTAACATGTTCTTACAAATATTGGATGATGGTAGACTTACTGATAATAAGGGTAAAACTGTGGACTTCAAAAATACTCTTATAATAATGACTTCTAATATAGGAAGCAATTATCTATTAGAAGCAGGAGGAAATATAACAGAGACTACTAACAGCTTAGTAATGAATGAAATGAAACACAGATTTAAACCTGAGTTTTTAAATAGAGTAGATGACATTATAATGTTCAAGCCTCTAGACCAAGAAAATATCAAGAAAATTATAGATATATTTATGACAGATTTAAAAAATAGATTAAAAGAAAAAGATATTACTATTGAGGTTACAGATTCAGCTAAAGATGTTATGGTGAGAGAGGGTTATGACCCTGTATATGGAGCAAGACCACTTAAGAGATATATAGGAAATACATTAGAAACTGTAATTGCAAAGAAACTTATTGCTGGAGAAGTATATGATGGATGTACTATAGTTATAGATGGAAAAGATGAAAATATTGAAGTTTTAGTTAAATAATTAAAAAAGAAGCAGGGTATAATTATGTTAAAGATTTTACCCTGTTTCTTTTTGATTTATAAACTATAATAAAATATATGTTTTGTCAAACTAATAAAAATACTTTTAAATCAATATATTAAAACTAATCTGATTCAAAGTCAGTATTTTAATAAGTTCTCTATGATATATTCATAGTTCTAAGATACTTATAACTTTAAGATAATTGTAAAAAACTATTATTCATTTTTATTATACTTAAATAAATAAAAGCCAATTAATAGTGCCCCTATTAGGCAAAGAAGTGTAATAATAATATAAACATTTCTCATTCCAAATACAAATATTTTATCATTATCAATTATATAGTCGTTAACCCTATACCCAGCCTTAATACTCATAAAATTATATAAAAGTGTTGTAGAAATGGTAATACCTATAACTTGACCTAAATTTCTTACAAGAGAATTTATACTTCCGACAACTCCCAACTTACTTTTGGGGCAATTTGACATTATCAAAGCATTATTGGCAGGTTGAAACACAGATTGTCCTATTGATATTATTGATACAGAAATCACGAATAAAATAAGGATAGAACTCTCTTTTAATCTTGACATTAAGAAAAATCCAAAGCTCATAAAAATAAGACCAATTAAAATAATTTTTTCTGACTTAATTTTATCTGATATATTCCCAAATATCGGTGAAAAAATGGCTAAAATCAAAGGGGATAATATCATAAATAAACCTGCTTGAATTGGGGAAAGTTTCATAGTATTTTGTAAATAAAATGGAATTAAAATACTAGATGATGCAATACAAATGAATGATGTAAGAGCACAAACTAAATTCAATGAAAATTTTAAGTTTCTAAAAATTTCAAGGTCAAGAAGTGGTTGAGGATGATTTTTTTCTAATATCAAAAATAATATAATAAAAATAATTGATAGTAATAGTGTAATTAATATATATGGATTTAGTAATCCCGTTTGTTGAGCAATAATTAGAGCACTAAAAAATAATGTTGTTCCTAAGAATTGAAGTATAGCACCAGCCTTATCCATTTTTTCTGAAGTTATTTTACTGTCTGGGAGAAATTTTGTATTTAAAAATATTACAATAATACCTATTGGAATGTTTATAAAGAATATAAAGTTCCAATTAAACATTGATAAAATAAATCCTCCTATAGATGGTCCGACCATATTGCCAATAGCAACAGCAGTAACCAAAATTCCTAGAGCTTTACCTCTACTTTCCTTTGGAAATAACTCTGTAATGATTCCATGATTGTTTGCCATGTAAGCAGAAGCACCTATTCCTTGAATAAAACGGCAAATTATAAGTAAAGTTAAAGAATTACTTAATCCACACAATAATGAAGCTGTTGTAAAAAGAATAGTGCCTGCTTGAAATATTCTAGGTTTACCAATGATATCTCCAAGTCTTCCGAAAAATAATAGTGTTGAACAAATAATAATTGAATAACTTGCTATTATCCATTCAATGGATGATAGAGAGACATTTAATTCACTTGCAAGAACAGGAAGTGCTACATTTATAATACTAGAATCTAATGTTGCCATAAAAGTCATTGCAATAACTACAAATAAAACTGTTATACTTTTTTTGTTTTCACTTTCTTTAAAAAATTTTGTCATTTTTATTACCTCCTTATTATAATTACTAGTATTATTTTAATGTTTACAATAATAATTACATTTTATATAATATCGATATGAAATAATGAATACAACAACGATATTGCTTATAATTAGCACTATTTTGATAAGAGGTAAATAATGAATGATAAAAACAAATATTTTGACAGAAAAAGTCAAGAAAGTTTCATAGATATTTTTTTAAAAGAGGATATTAAAAAGGGAGAAAATTTTAAAAGACATTGGCATGAGCATCTACAAATATATTATTTTGTTGATGGTATAGCATACTTAGAATGTGGCTTGAGTAATTTTAAAGTAGTATCTGGAAATATTGCAATAGCAAATAGTAATGAATTACATTATTTAGAAAGTCTATCAGATAATCTAAAATTTTATACTATTCGTATTGAACCTAGTTTTCTTTTTAGTAATCAAGTTGATTTGTTACAAACTAAGTACTTAGCACCAATAACTCTAAATCGTATTGTATTTAAGAATTTAATTCAAAACGATTTTTTTATTTTAAAATATATTAAAGATATACTTGACGAATATGACAATAAAGAAATTGGATATGAGTTATCTATAAAAGCTAATATTTATCAATTTATAGTATTTTTGTTAAGAAATCATGTTGACAAAATCTTTTCTGAAGAAGAATTTATAGAAAGAAAATATTCTTTAGAAAAATTTGAAGGTGTATTTGATTTGATAGAAGAAAAATACATGGATAAAATCACATTAAAAGAACTTGCTGGCAATATGAATTTGAGCACACACCATTTTTGTAGAACATTCAAACAAATAACTGGTAAGACTACAACTGATTATATAAATGGAGTAAGACTTGATAAGGCTATATATTATTTAAAACAAACAGATTTAAATATGACAGAAATTGCTATGAGATGTGGTTTTGATAGTATAAATTATTTTAGTCGTTTATTTAAAAAGAATTATGATATATCTCCAACTAAATATAGACATGAACATAGAGATGCTTGCAGTATTCTCTTAAAAAATAATAACGAATAACTTATAAATATACTTTATAGAAAGTATAGTATTTCAAGTTTTTGAGTTTTTATAAAGATTGATAAAATATATGATATAAAAGAGTAAAATTATTAATAAAATTAAAGTTATAAATGAATATGAAAGGATATTGTACCTAATGAAAAATATTTTTTATTATGAAACTAAAATTGGTAAAATAGGAATAGCAGAAAAAAATAGTTGTATTACAAATCTGTTTTTTGACACATCTAGCTTAGATTCTAAAGAATATTTAGTCAAAGAAACCAAAATTATAATAGAAGCAAATAAACAACTAAAAGAATATTTAGATGGAAATAGAAAAGAGTTTGATTTACCTTTAGAGTTGTCTGGAAGTGAGTTTATGAGAAAAGTTTGGAATGAACTTTGTAAAATTCCATATGGAGAAACAATGACTTATATAGAACTAGCAAACATAATTAATAATCCTAAAGCATACAGAGCAGTAGGGATGGCAAATAGCAAAAATCCTATTTCTATCTTTATACCTTGTCATAGACTAATAGGTTCTAATGGCAGTTTAAGAGGTTATCTAGGAGGAATAAAGGTAAAGGAATATTTGTTGAAACTTGAAAAAGATAATAAATAATACATGCAAAGTAAAAGTTTAAAGACAATGATTATTAGAGAAAAGTTAAATTCTATCTAAAAAACTACAATAAGTTAAATGAATATAAAAATTTTATATATTTATAAAAAGTTTTATAATAAAAAATATCTTAAAAAATATATAAAAATGTAAAAAATATACAAGATTCTACAATAATAGATTTTTTTGTTATTATTACGAGTTTTTTATTGCATCTGTAGAATAAAAGTATTATTATATAGTTAAGATAATTATCTAGGAAAATTTTGGATGATTATAACATATTTTATAAAATATAAATACATAAACTTTATTAAAAAATTGTTGGAATTTCTGACTAACATTAAGAACGTAAGTTTGCTGGGGGATGGTGTATGTGGAAAAATCAAATACTACTGTTACAAGAAAAGAAAAAATTGAAGATACAGGAATGAAATTAGATTATTTATTGAGTGAAGATATTACTTTTTATGAATTATTACTTGAGGTTTTGAATAAAGAAAAAGAAGAGAATTAATTCTCTTCTTTGAGAAATCTTTTTAGATAAGCATTATCAATCATTTTTTCTATAGCTTCTCTATCTTCTTTTTCAAGTGAATATATTTTTTCTAATAGTTTTTTTGTTTTTTCACTGACTGATAAGTTTTCTATGATTAATTTATCTTCTTTACTCATCTTTGTACTTTCATTTACACCCAGTAAATAATCAGTGGATGTTTTCAGTTCTTTTGCCAATCTTACTATAATTTCACTTTTAGGTTCTCGTAAATTATTTTCATAACGTGATAAACTCGCCTCAGTTATACCGACTTTAGTAGCAAGTTCTTTTTGATTTATATCCAATTCTTTTCGTAAATTTGCTATTCTATCTCCTAAACTTTCCATATGTACATCACTCCTTACCGAAATTATAAGTTATTTTTATAAAAAGTAAAATAAAATTACCAAAAATATAAAAAAAAAAGATTAAAATAATAAAATATATTGAAAATTACCATTTGTATATGTATAATATGAATTATACAAATGGTAATTGATAAAGAGGTGATATTCTGAAAATAGAACATAAATAAGTAATAAATATATACTATCTAGATACATTTTATTTAAATATAAATAAATATTTTAACAATGAAATTACCAAATGTATAAAACGATGCTATAGTATAAATAGTTTGATGTTTCAATAAATTTAAATGTTTAAATATACTAGAAATAAATTATATGATATTGCTTCTTATAAATTAAAATAAGTTGAGTAGATGGAGGAATTAATGTGATAATAATTAGAAGTCAAGATAAAACTGATTTAATGCAAGTTAATCAAATTAAAATAAATGATAGTCGAATTTATGTAGTATTTGAAAATCTTAATACTAAAAAAATAGGAACTTATGAAAGCAATGCAAGAGCTATACAAGTGTTGGATAATATACAAAGTTTTATTGAGAATGGAACAAAATATGATTATATAACATCTAACAAAGTTAGATATAATATTAATAAAATATTTCAGATGCCAATTAAATAGTGAATGTGTATTTTATGTTTAAGAATGGAAGCCTTCTTTCCTTATATAGAATATAGAAAAGAAGGCTTTACATCTTTATGAATATTGAAATATTTTTGTTTTTTTATTTAGATTATTCAATAGTATATTAAGGACCAATTAAATAACAAGAATTCTCCTAAAACAGTCAATATTAAATATATGATAGCTTCATTTTTATAAAGAGGGGTAGTTTTTTTATTTATTTCATCATCGATTGTAATAGCAATTTCATCTTGAATGATATTTTTACATATCGGTGCTAAAATAGTATTTTTCTTCATCAAATTAAATAACTTATTTACACATATCCATATTAAATATCCTAAAATAGCTCCTAATGTATTCATCATTAAATCGTCAATATCTGTAGTTCTAAGATTAAATAATTGACAAAATTCAATTGATAATGAGAAACCTAATCCAGTTATTGATACATTAATAATATTTCTAAATTCCTTCCAAATTAAAGGAAGTAAAAATCCTAAAGGCATAAACATAATTATATTTAAAATATATGTTAAAGCACCAACTGAGCTAAATGGTATTAGATTTATTTCATTAAATCTAATAATTTCTCTATACCTTCCTATATCCCAGATGCTACCAATACCAGCTTTACTAAGTGCTAAGTAAATATATAGTAAAAAGATATATACCCATACTAAATGTATTACTACATTCTTTTCACATTTCAAGTTTTTTCTTTTGATAACAATTATTTGATATATCAAGCATGGTAGTATAGCGCAAAGAAATGAATAAAGTATCCACATAATTGTATTTTATCTCCTTTCAAAATTTATGTTTTAGCTATATAACTACTATATTTATATTAAGCTTTAAGTTTTAAAAATCTTTTAATAAAATCTTACAAATTTATTAATTTATAAAAATATCTTATTAATCTTAATAAAGCATAGAAAACCAAAGTTCCTATACTTATATATGGATGTTTAAAAAATTTTATCATATGCATAAATATTATAAATATATGGAAATAATAATAGTATATTTTGGTAAAATAGGAGGGATTCTATGAAATGGATTAAATGGTATAGTATTACATGTATATGTATTTTTATATTTGTAGCTTTTTGGATGCTAATATTTCCTAGTGAAGTAAAATCGATTGACACTTCATCTGCATATAATTTTGTTGAAAAAAAGGTTCCAAAAAGTGCAGTATATCAAGGATATAAGCAGAACCCAATCAATGGTACTACTACAATTTATTATAATTGTAATGATTCAACACATATAGTTAAATTGTCACATCCAGAAGATTATTCAAGAGAGATTAATTGGAATAAAGTTTCAAATATTAGATTTGATTAATAAAAAAGTATCTAAAAAATACAAATACTAAAGAGTTTAAATATGCAAAACAAAAAGATTTTTTAGAGTGCATATATTTAATATACTTAAAGTAATTCAGTCAATCAAAATGATTGGCTGTTTTCTTTATATGATAAAAGAAGTATAAATCTAATTGGATAACATGATTGTCAGTTTCTTATACTAGAAAAATAAAAATTGTCATCAAAACACATAAAAGCGAAAGTATATATATTCATAGCTTGTAAACAATTGAATTTACTAGATTCTAATAAAACAGAAAATACTGATATTTATCTATTAAGATTATTTATTCTGTTTCATAGAATAAATAATCTTACTATATGATTTTCAAAATTTATTAAAAATATAATTATATAATCCAATTGTGTAATATATTTATAGTAAATTGTAATAATTTTGCATTAGTAGATACTAATATTTTTTAGATTTTTCGTAATTAATTAATAGAAAAATGTATTATAATAATATTATGAAAATTTAAAAAAGTGGGAAAGAGGTAATATTATGAGAAGTGATATAAAAAAAGGAATAGAGGGAGCTCCAAAGAGAGCATTAATGTATGGAATGGGTCTTACTATAGAAGAAATTGAAAGACCTTTAATAGGTATAGTAAATGCACAAAATGAGGTGATTCCTGGTCATCTCCACCTTGATGAAATAGCAGAAGCAGCAAAAACTGGTGTTAGAATGAGTGGTGGGTTACCATTAGAATTTCCAGCCATAGGAGTATGTGATGGTATAGCCATGGGACATGTTGGAATGAATTATTCACTTGCTTCAAGAGAATTAATAGCAGATTCAATAGAAGCTATGGCTATGGCACATGGTTTTGATGCTTTAGTACTTATACCTAATTGTGATAAGATAGTTCCAGGAATGTTAATGGCTGCTGCAAGACTTAATATACCAAGCGTTGTTGTGAGTGGAGGCCCTATGCTTTCAGGCAGAAAAAATGGAAAAGTGTACGATTTTAACTCTGCTATGGAAGGTGTTGGAGCATGTAAAGATGGAGCAATGAGTGAAGAAGAATTAGAAGAATTAGCTATGAACTCTTGTCCTGGATGTGGTTCATGTTCTGGGCTTTTTACAGCAAATAGCATGAATTGTTTAACAGAAGCATTAGGTATGGGTATTCCATATAATGGTACTGCCGCATCACATTCTGGAGAAAGAAAAAGAATAGCAAAATATGCAGGTATGTATGTTATGGAACTACTTAAAAATGATATAAAACCTAGAGATATTTTAACAGTAGATGCATTTAAAAATGCAATAACTGTGGATATGGCAATGGCTGGTTCTACAAATACAGTACTTCACTTACCTGCAATAGCTTATGAAGCAGGAATAGAACTTAACTTAGACTTTTTTGATGAAATAAGTGAGAAAACTCCTTGTCTAACAAAATTGAGTCCAAGTGGGAAACATCATATTGAAGATTTACATATGGCAGGAGGAATTCCAGCTATAATGAATGAACTTTCTAAGATAGAAGGAATAAACTTAAATTGTAAAACTGTGACAGGGAAGACTATAGGAGAAAATATAAGAAATTGTAAAATAGAAAATGAGGAAGTAATACATACATTAAAAAAACCATATAGTGAACAAGGTGGACTTGCAATCTTGAGAGGAAATCTTGCTACAAACGGAGCTGTTGTAAAAAAATCAGCAGTTGCAGAGGAAATGTTAGTTCATGAAGGGCCAGCAAGAGTTTTTAATTCAGAAGAAGAAGCTGTAAGTGCTATATTTAATAAAAAAATAAATAAAGGCGATGTTATAGTTATAAGATATGAAGGACCAAAAGGAGGTCCAGGAATGAAAGAAATGTTATCTCCTACTTCAGCAGTTGCAGGAATGGGACTTGATAAACATGTTGCACTTCTTACTGATGGTCGTTTTTCAGGAGCAACTAGAGGAGCATCCATAGGTCATATTTCTCCAGAAGCTATGGAAGGAGGTTTAATTGGAATAGTTGAGGAAGGTGATATAATTTCTATCAATATACCAGAAAAAAAATTAGAGTTAAAAGTAAATGAAATAGAAATAGAAAATAGAAGATTAAAATTTATACCTTTAGAGCCTAAAATAAAACATGGGTACTTAAGTAGATATGCTAAACTGGTAACATCAGCAAATACAGGGGCAGTGTTGAAGTAGTAGATTATGTATAAGAGAGTTAAGTAAAAATATAAAAAGGATATCTAAATGTTCCAGTACTAATAAGATATCCTTTTTATCTGATATATAAAAGATTTAAATCATTATAAATATATTGAATTTCTTACGCTTTAGAATATAAGTATAAGTAAATTTTTACTTTTAATATAATTGTCTAAATATTATTTTATATACAATAAAATATGACTCCTAAAAATAAAAAATACATCATAAATATAAATAAGTAGATATAAGTTGTTAATTTGATTTATAAACTTATCATGAAAGCAAATTTATAATATTTATAAGTAATAAAATTTTTAGGAGGATATATAATGAATAAAAGAATGAAACTAATTCCTTATGAAATAAATGAAAATCTAAGAGGAGCAAAGAATAAGTTTCCCTATGGAATAAAACAAATGAATGCCAGAGGAATGTGGGATGAAGGATATACTGGGAAAAATATTTTAATTGGGATAATCGATACAGGCTGTGACAGCTCTCATCCGCTTTTAAAAGGTAAAATAATTGGTGGCGCAAACTTTAGTGATGATAGTAATGGAAATAAAAATATATATGAGGATTTTAATGGACATGGAACTCATGTAGCAGGAATTATAGCTGCATCTAATTATAATAATGAGGTTATGGGTGTAGCTCCAGACTGTAAATTATTAATAGCAAAGGCGTTAAATAAAGATGGTGTTGGGACATATCAAAGTATAATTAATGCTGTTAATTTTGCTATAAATAACAAAGTTGATATTATATCTATGTCTCTTGGAGGAAATAAAGATGACAAAAACTTAAGAAATGTAGTTTTACAAGCAGTAAAGAATAATATTTCTGTAGTGTGTGCAGCAGGAAATAATGGAGATGGAGATTCTAGTACAAGTGAGTATAGTTATCCAGCCAGTTATGCTGAGGTAATAGAAGTAGGTGCAATAAATGAAAACTATTTAGTTGAAAAGTTTAGTAATTCAAATACCACAATAGATTTGGTAGCTCCAGGAAGAAATATTATATCAACTTATATGGATAATAAACTTGCTATTATGAGTGGCACTAGTATGAGTGCACCATATGTATCAGGGTCACTAGCACTAATTAAAGAATGGGCTAGAGAAGAATTTGAGAGAGATTTAGATGAAGCTGAGTTATATGCACAATTAATAAAATGTACAAGAGCACTTGGAATACCTAGAACAGAACAGGGGAATGGGTACCTATATTTAAATCTTTATAAATACAAGAATACTGGAAAAAGATAATTTATAATTTGACAGTAAAATACAGATATTCTATGTAGTTAATGTAAATGTTGACGAGTTTTTAAGTATAGAATTTCATAGAGATAGACGAAAATATAGAGTAATAAAATTTATAGATATGCCAGAGAACTAATAATTATAAAAAATATACAGTATTATAGATAGCGCATCTTAGAAAAGGTGTGTTTTTCTATATATCTGTATAGTCAAAAATTTAAATATAGGAAATACAAGCTAAATTAAGGCTAATATATATGAATATATAAGATGATTTGTAATATAAATAAAATGATATGAAAAATATCCTCATTAAAGATTTAGGTATAAGGAGTAATTTTAAACATAAAAAAATATACAAAATTTAAATGATAAATATTATCAATAACTATTGAATTTCAAACTCAATTATGCTATTCTATATTTAAGAAAATGAAGAGATTTCAAATAAAGAAATCTTTTATTTTTTAGATTCTAGTTAGCTATAGGTAACTATTAATTAAAGATATTATAGGAGGTAAGGATGAGTAAAATATATATTGTTTATTGGAGTGGAACAGGAAATACTGAAAAAATGGCAAAATTTGTAGCTGAAGGAGTGAAGTTAAAAGGTAAAACACCAGAAGTTATAGATGTAAGCTTATTAAAACCAAGTGACTTAAAAGAAGAAAATAAATTTGCATTAGGTTGCCCATCTATGGGAGCAGAACAATTAGAAGAGGGTTATATGGAGCCATTTGTGGCAGAATTAGAATCTATTGTATCAGGTAAGCAGATTGGATTATTTGGTTCATATGGTTGGGGAAATTGTGAATGGATGAGAGAATGGGAAGAACGTATGCAAAATGCTGGTGCGACAATTATAGGTGGTGAAGGAATTACTTCAATGGAAGAACCCGATGAAGAAGCAAAAGATGAATGTGTACAATTAGGTAAAATGTTAGCTGAATAAGTTTATATACTATAGTAATTATATATAACTAATAATAACAACATTATATAATACTAAAAGAGACTAATATTACAATACATAAGAAAATATCCTTAATAAAAATAGATAAAATATTAGTCTCTTTTAGTATAAATCAAATTTATAAATTAATGTCGTTTTTTATCTGGTACAATCTCATCATAGAAAGACAATAATTGTTTGATAACATAAGTTATAAATGTTGTGTCTTGTGCAAAACAGAGCATACTTGCTCCTGTATTAATCCATGTTTCAATACTTTTCTTTTCTATTGAAGGAAAGGTAATAAAGGGCATATTGTATTTTTTACATACTTTAGCAGCTTGAGAAATCATATCTTTTATTTCAATTCTATTCATATCTCCAGAAAATCCCATGTCTAAAGATAAATCACCAGAGCCTAATGCTATAATATCGACACCTTTGACTTGTACTATTTCTTCAATGTTATCATAACCTGCTTTCTGTTCAATTAACATTATTTTTAATGTTTCGTTATTTGCATTTTTAACATAGTCTAAATAACTCATATTTCCATAATAGGAAGCTCTCTGAGGATTGCATCCTCTTATAACCATCTGGAGGATAAGTACAAGCTGATACTGCTTTTTCTGCATCCTGTGCTGTATTAATAAATGGAGAACCTATAATATCTGTTCCCATATCCATTATAGGTTTAACAATGTCAGGATTACTGTTTGCTAATCTAATTAAAGAAGCAGCGCCACCAGCATGTGCAGCTATCATATGTTGCTGAATATCTTTACGGTCCAAAGCACCATGTTCACCTTCAATCCAAACAAAATCATATCCTGATAGACCAATTAATTCACTTACAGATGAATCAGATAGTGAAACTGCCACTCCACACAATACCTTTCCTTTATTTAATTTTTCTTTAATCATAGTTGTGTATTTTTCCATTTATATTATTCCTTTCTTTCGGTAATTTATTTTTACACTTCAAAGAATACAACTTCAACCTAGCTTGAAGTCAATACTTTTTTATTGACTATTGCATAATGGATTTTTATAATGTTCTTATTCATATAAAATTTTATGGAGGAAAAAATATGAAATATTCCATGACTGATGTATCAAAAATAACGAACATTTCTTCATAGGCTATTCGATTTTATGAAGAAAAGGATTTACTACTTCCTATCAGTAGAAAACCAAGTGGTGTTCGTTATTTCTGTGAAGAAGATATAGAGCGTTTGACATTTATAAAAGATTTAAAAAATGCTGGTTTATCTATTAAAGATATCCATGAATGTTTTCATTTTTGTGATATGGGAGACGATACTATAGATAAAAGAATCCAATTTTTCCAACAGTACAAGAAAAACATTAAAAATAAAATACAGGAACTAGAAGATTGTATGGATAAAATAGATGAGAAGATATGTTATTTAAATGAAAAAAAGATGTGTAAAAAATAATTCTTATAAAATAATTAAACTTTTAATTTCTTTAATATAAAGAATAAGTTAGAACTATTTAAGTTTATTGTTTTCAAGACGTATTTTTACATATAATAGAACTATGTTCTATATAGTTATTTCTCTATGTAATAAAAAAGAAAATTATGATAATATATATTAATGTAAGTGGCAAAATATCCTAATTTATAAATATTAGTATTTTTAAATACTATAAGTTTTTGAATATATAGTTATATTTTTCTAATTATTATAATTAAAATATTATAATAGAGTTGTTAAATTTGGAGGCTATTGGAATGTATGAATCAAGAGAAAATTATTTGGAGACAATACTTATTTTAGAAAAGAAGAATGGACTTGTAAAATCTGTTGATATAGCTAAAAAGCTAAATTATAGTAAAGCAAGTGTAAGTAGAGCTATGGGAATCCTAAAAGAATATAGCCTTATTATAATGGAAGTTGATGGTGGCATTATTTTAACTAAAGAAGGTAGAAAAAAAGCAGAGGAAATTTATGAAAAACATATTTTAATCACTAAATTTTTAGCAAATATATTGGGAATTTCATTTGATATAGCTGAGAAAGATGCATGTAGGATAGAACATATTATAAGCAAAGAGACATTTGAAGGGATAAAAAAATATTTAGACAAAAACTAAGAGGTGAGTTTATGGAGTATTTTAGTGAGTCGAATAATGAAGTACAAAAATTTGATTGGGGAGAAGTTACATGGATACATGAACCATCAAAAACACAATTTAATAGGCTTAGTGCTGGAATTGTAAGATTTTTTCCAAAAAACTGCCAAGAAAAACATTTTCATTTAAGTGAAGAACAGCTTTTATATGTAATTCAGGGGGAAGGATTACAAATTATTGATGGTAAAAAGGTCAATATAAAGGAAAAATCAATAGTTTATTGCCCACCATATTCAGAACACGAAATTATAAATACTGGTAAAATTGATTTAGTAATATTAATCACTTATGTCCCTCATAAATTTTCGAGCTTGAAACAACTACCTATAGTATTTTCTGAAAATACTATACAAGAGCTAATTAATGTAAATATAATTGAAAATATTGCAAATCAAATATCTAATATATTGAAACTTAGAATATCTGTATATGACTCAAAACATAAAGAAATATTTGATACTAAAAAAGAAACTAGATTTTGTGATATTTGTAAAAGTATAAAAGTGTGCAATAGAAAACTTGATAAGAGTATAAATGGTGATAATTTTGAAAAAATGTATGAATGTGAGTATGGTATTTCTAGTTTGGAAATACCGATAGTATTAGAAGAAAATATAGTTGGCTTTATAGAGTGTGGTAATTTTATAATATATAAATCTAGTGATACAGATAAAAATTTATCTAAATTGTCAAGTAGTTCAGATATTGATGTAAAATACATAAGTAAAATCTACAATGAACTTTCATTAATTCCAAAGAGTAGACTATATGTGTTAAAAGAAAATTTATTAATGATGTCTGAATTTATTCAGGAAATAGCTAAGAGAAATTTTTTTGAAAATCAACTTAGTATAAAAGATGAGGAGATATTGAAGAATAGAAAGAAAAATATAAAGCTTGAAGAAGCACTTAAAAAAGCAAATATTAAATTGTTAGAAGAAAAGTATATTATCAATCCAATCGATTTATTCAATAATGTTTTACGAGAATATCCTTTTGAATTAGAACTTTCTATAGAGAAAGAAATAAAAGACATGAATTTAGAAGGGATTTATAATCTGATAGATGCTAATAAATTAATGTATAATGATGTTAGAGATATTATTCAAGAAATGATATTTGTATTATCTAGAACAGTGCTTAGAGATTTAGAAGATTTAAAGTTTATATCTTATCTAAGAAATAAATACAATAAAAAAATATCACTTACAAATAGTGATGAAGATTTGTGGGATATATTATTACAATTTTCTGAAGAGTGTATTGATAAGAATAGAGAATTTTGGAAACAAGATAAGAGAGATTTGATTGAAAATGTGAATGAATATATACAAAAATATTATAAAGATAATATAAACTTAAATAGTATAGCGAAGGTATTTTTTATAAGTCCAAATTATTTGAGCTCTATTTTTAATGAAAAAAACCAAGTATCAATAACTGAGTATATAAATCTTCTTAGGATAGAAGAATCTAAGAAATACCTATTAAATATAAATATGAGTATTAGAGAGGTTTGTAAGAAAGTAGGTTTTAATAATAGTAGTTATTTTTCACAAATATTTAAGAAGTTCAATAATATGAGTCCAAATGAGTATAGAAAAAATATGCTAGACGATAGAGATTAGATAGTATTATGTAAGATATAAGTTTTATTGGTTAGATTTATAATTAATATCTTGTATGAATGATATATATTATAAATTCTAAAGTATTGAAATTGCAAAGATATAGCTGATTATATAAAATTGATTATATTGTCTTTTAAAATAGATAAATTAGATTTTGCCACCCATTTGCCACCGTATTATACTTTTGGGTGGCAAACTCTAATTTGTAATTTTTTCAAATATATCTACAGTTTCATTTTTCATTTTATCAGTTACATGTGAATAGGTATCCATTGTAGTTGATAGTTGGCTATGACCCAAACGGTTTTGTATGTCTTTAATGTTAGCTCCATTTTCTAATAATAGGGTAGCATGTGTATGTCTTAAACAATGAAAATGGAAGTCATTGTTTAAAGCTCCTCGAATTTGTTTTACTATAGTGTCTAAAGTGTGGGTGTTTACTTGTTGACCATTTTCTTTAGTACATACCCAGTTGCTATCAAAGTAAAATTCACCATATTTTAATTTCATTTTCTTTTGATGTAGTTTATGTTCTTTTAGTATCCTTATTAAAGTATCTCCTGTAAAGATAGTTCTACAAGAACTTTCTGTTTTTGGTTGGCTTAATTCAAATATTCCATTCTTCTTTTTAATCAGTGTATGTTTTACTGTAATAGTTTTGTTATCAAGATCTATATCATCCCATGTTAATGCAATAATTTCTCCTCTTCTCATGCCAGTATAAAATCCAATTAGTAGGACTATACGCTGAAATGAATCTTGAGGAAATATATTCAGTATTTGATTAAATTCATCTAATGTAATAGTTTTAACTTTGTTAGATTCTGTTTTAGTCTTAGTTTTTGGTATACTTACATATTGCATAGGATTTTCTCGTATATGTTTGTAAGGATAGACTGCTGATTTTAATGACCTATGTAATATGTTTTTTAATACTTGTAATGTATTTTGAGAATAATTCTCTTTGTATTTTTTATTTATGAAGCTTTGTAGTATCGCAGGTGTTAAAGCTTTTACTTTGTAAACTCCTAGTTTTGGTTTTATATGTTTTTCTATATTTATTCTATAGCTTTCTTGTGTGTTGTATTTACAGTTAAGTAAGACATATTCTTTGTACCAAAAATCTAAATAGTCTGATACACTTATGTTGCTTTCTTCAAATACTATACCAGAGTTTTCATATTCATTTAGTGCTTCTCTTAGTGCTTTTTCTGCTTCCTTTTTTGTATTGCCACCAACTCTTTCTACTTTTTTTCTTTTTCCATCTACTATGCCTAGGTCAAAGTAGTAATACCATTTGTTACTTCTTTTTCTTACTCCACCTTTCATAATAGTACCCCCTTTTTTTAGAATGTATGTTTGTTTTATGTTTATATAAAAGAGCAGTTAGTCTGCTCTTTATATACTTTTGTTGTGTACAATATTATTTTAATTTTGTTTATCTTGTTTGCAATGAGCTATTTTCTTAATATTCTTACAATTTTTTTGATTTTATATTTGATTTATTATAGTGATATTGAAATATGTATTTATTAAATGGAAATCTATAAAAGTAGAATGAAATAGTTTAAAAAATATCCTCATATATGTAGAAATTTGGTAAATTAGTTAATACTAAGAATCTATTGTTTCCCAAGTCTAACATATTTTTCTTTCTTGATAGAAATTCTAATCTTTTTAATAAGAATTCAACACTAACTTGTAATTCTTCAGCTATTTCATATACATTTGTTGCATGTGAATTAATAACATGTATTATTTCTTCTTCTGTTATAAGAAATTCACCTGCCCATCTTAGGGCTTTGTCCTCAGTTTTATCTACCAATATTTTGTTTTTGTAACTGTTTTTTGAGGATACATAATTTCCAACACTGGTAAAATGATGTCCTAATTCTTCTGTTAGTATCTCTATTAGCTTAGTATTATTTTGTTTTAATGAATTAAGCAATGATATAATTTTTAACCCTTGCTTGTTTATATACAATCCTTTTATGTCATCTGCTATTTTGTCAGTGTAGTAAATTTCTATTTCTTCATTTTTTGCTAAGTCTAAAAGTGCGTCTAGTTTTTTCATGGAAATCCCCCTATAAAAAGAATGTATTTTTGATTTTTTTATATATAAAGAGCAGGTGTGAACTGCTCTAAATATTTATTTTTTATATCTATCAACTAAAAACTCTATGTAACTATTAATATGTTCTTGAGCTTCTTTAGGTAAACTTTCATAAGATTTAATTATTTTGGATATTTCATCAGTAGTTGTGTAATTTTCAATTGAGGTTTTACCAAGTAGATAATCAACTGACACATTATAGTAATTTGACAGAGAATCTAACATTTCAATTTTAGGTTCTCTAGTTCCATTTTCATATCTACTAATGGATACTTTTGTTGTCATTAAATCTTTAGCAACTTGTTCTTGAGTGAGACCTTTTTTTATTCTTAAATCTTTAAGATTTTTAGAGAGAACTAAATTTAACAGGTGATTTGTAGAATTAGATTTTTCAGATTCTATTCGATTTTCATTTTCTTTTATTTTTCCTAATTTAACTAATAGTTCCTCTAGTGTTAAATTTAATCCAAAACTTATTTTTTCTAGGGAATCCAGTGTAGGTTCAATTGGATTCCCATTTCTAGGGTCTTTACCTTTTTCTATCTTATCAATATAAGTGTGGCTAAGGTCACATAAATCTGAAAAATCTCTAAGAGATAATTTGTTTAGTTTCCTATATTCTTTTATAATTTCTTTTAATGTTTGCATTTAACTTACCTCTTTTAAAATATCTAGTATTATAAAATTATTAAGGTATAAACACTTATTTTTTGTATTTATTAATTAAAAACTCAATATAATCATTAAGTTGTTCTTGAGCTTCTTCTGGTAAATCCTCATGTGGATTAGCTTTATGTGCAGCTACAGTATCTATATCATTTTTTACAATAGACCTACCTAATAAATAATCAGTAGTCACATTAAATATTTCAGCAAGGCTAGATAACATATAAGCATCAGGAACTGTCTTTCCTTGTTCATAATAACCATAAGCACTTTTGGTTAAGTTTAATTTATTTGCAACATCTTCTTGAGTCATATTTTTTTCAGCTCTAAGTTCTTTTAATCTTTTTTGAAATAATGTATTATTACAAGAAGTTTTACTAGAAATACTACTTGCTTTATTATCATACCTACCTATTAAATAATCAACAGTAGTGCCAAAATATTCAGCTAAACTAGATAATATTTCTGGGGTAGGTGTCCTTTTACCCTGTTCATAAAATTCATATGCACTAGTAGTTATGTTAAGATAGTTGGCAATTTCTTTTTGCATTACTCCTTTCTTTTCTCTAAGCAACTTTAATCTATCTGATAAAACACTCATATATTCACCTCTTAAAATGGATTACATTTAATATATATTCTAACCATTTAGTTAATTGATAAGAATATAGATTGATATATTGGCTATCAAGTAACTTTTATTTCTTGTATTTAGTCATTAAAAATTCAATATAATCATTAAGCTGTTCTTGTGCTTCCTCAGGTAAATCCTCATGTGGATTTGCTTTGTGTGCAGCTACAGTATCTATATGATTTCTAACAAGTGTTGTGCCTAAAAGATAATCTGTTGTAACATCAAAATAATGAGCAAGCTTTATAATATCATCACTTTTAGGTGAAATTATATTATTTTCATATTTAGACAATAAATCAGTACTTATTTCTAATTTTTTGCCTAATATATTTAATGCGACACCTTTTTCCTTTATTAATTCTCTTAATCTTTTTGAGAAAATAGGATTTAAAGATTTTACTACTTGATTAGGATTTTTTATGTCTGTTTTACCAAGTAAGTAATCCGTTGATACATCAAAATAATTTGAACAGTCTTCAATAAAAGATTGCTTTGGCTCTCTTAACCCATTTTCAATCCTAGATAGAGTGGATTTATTTACATTTAAATCCATGCTTAATCTATCTAAAGATATTCCTTTTTCTTCTCTCAGTTCTTTTAATCTAAACATATAAAATCATCCTTTATTGTAGTTTTCATTATAGCAACTTTTATTTACATTATAGCAACTTTTTTTGCTATTACAATTAAAATTGCCAAAAAAGCAACAAAAATATTGACTTTTAACATTTTTGTTGCTATTATATAAACAAGAACTTGCTTACATAGCAAAAAGTTAGAGGGTGAAGAAATGTATGTCAATAGATTGAAAGGGTTAATGAAAGAAAATCAACATACGCAAAAATTTGTTGCAGATTTGTTAGGTCTTAGTTTATTTGGCTTTAGGCTTAAACTTAATGGTAAAAATGAGTTCAAAGCAAACGAAATAAAAAAGTTGTCTGAATTATATGGAGTATCAACAGACTATTTTTTTTCAGATTTAGTTGCTAAAATGGCAATAAAATGATGGGCATTTTATAGAGAGGAGTTTGTAAATATAAAAGATTTAAAAATAGTAAAAGTTAATAATAAACTAACAACTGACAGTAGGGATATAGCTCTAATGCTCGAAGAAAGAATTAGATAGTTGGAATCTTTAAGAAATAATATACCTGCTACGTAAAACTAATAGTAAGTTAAAGAAGCAGGTAGGTAATAAATTTTAATAATTAATCAATATCTAAATCTTCAAATAAAGGATTATTAAAAAAATCAATTATTGTTATTTCTAAAGTGTCACAAAGTTTTTTTATAGTGCATATACCTGGATTTTTACTTTTACCTTTTAAAATACTATCTACTGTAGACTGTGTTACTCCAGCTAAAGTACAAAGCTTATTTACTGTAATATCATTTTCTTTACATAAACCTAATATGCGTTTTGATGTTGCTGTTAATAAGTCCATTCTAAAACCTCCTATATTTCAACGTTAAATCGTTTAAACAAATAATAACATATTTTTATGAAAAAAATTAACGATAAAACGTTGACAGTGGCAAAAAATAAATATATAATTTAATTAACGATATATAGTTAACAAGAGGTAGGTGATTTAATGTCAATAGGATACAAGCTTAAACATTATAGAAAAAATAATATGCTATCTCAAATGGAATTAAGTAAGATTACAGGAATAGCACAAACAACAATAAGTGACTTGGAAAAAGATAAATATATTCCGAAGATAGATACATTGTGTAAGTTAGTCAAAGCTTTAGATGCAGATTTAGTAGAGATAATATATGAAGGAGGGTTTTATGAATAATTTAGTAGAAGCAGAAATATTAGAAGAAAATGCAATGCTAATAATAAATAATCTAATCGTTGTTAATGAATTAGATAAAAATTATAAGAGTGTTTTAAAATGAAATATTAAGATATTTTATTAAATTTGAATTTCAAGCAAATAAAGAAAAGGCATATAAACATAAATAAAAAAGGGAGTTGGTTAAGATGAATGAGTTAAAAATAATCAATAAAAATAATCAATTTTTAGTCGAAAGTAGAGATGTAGCAGAGTTAATAGAAAAGAAACATGATAACTTATTAAGAGATATAAGAGGATATAAAAGGATTATAGAGGACTCATCAAATTTGAAGAGTCAAGATTTCTTTATAGAAAGTACTTATGTAAATGCTCAAAATAAAACTCAACCTTGCTATCTATTGACTAAAAAAGGTTGTGATATGGTTGCTAATAAAATGACTGGAGAAAAAGGAATTATATTTACTGCTGTTTATGTGGCTAAGTTTGAAGAAATGGAGCAAGTATTAAAAAATGAACAGCAGCCTAAATTACCAACTACATATAAAGAAGCATTACAACATCTTATAGAGCAACTAGAAGGTAAAATGAAAGACCAAGTAATAAAAGAGTTAAAACCAAAAGCAGATTACACAGATATGATATTAAAAAACAAAGGTCTTGTCACTATAACTCAAATAGCAAAAGACTATGGAATGAGTGGAAAAGAAATGAATAAAATACTTCATGAAAGAGGAATCCAATACAAACAAAGTGGGCAATGGCTTTTATATAAACAGTATCAAGGCAAGGGATATACTCATTCAGAAACAATAGATATAACTAGAAGTGATGGAATGACTGATGTAAAAATGACAACTAAATGGACTCAAAAAGGAAGATTGTTTTTATATGATTTATTAAAAGTAAATAATATATTGCCAGATATAGAAAAAGAGTATAGTTATCAAACTTCAATGTTGGGTTAGTACTTAGAAAATTAGATTCAAAATATATAAAAGAGAGGTGTATTTTAATGAATGAAAAGGATACAAAGATTACAGAAAAAGATTTACACTATATTACTGATTATCTTCTGAAAGAGTCTGATATAGGGAAAAGATTGGCTTTGCTTGAAGAAAAAACAAAGCCAATAAAAATAGATGAAATAAGTGATTATTTATCTAAAAGAATTTCAGATAAGACTTCTTTAACATAGTTTTTAGTAAATGCAATATTCTCAAAATAAAAAAACATACAAAGCTCTGTATTACTTATTTCACTAGCAGATTTTTCTTTTAGGGAAATAAATTCACTAATTTTATTCCTAAGAAGTGTTTCATCTGAATATTCACTTTTTAGTATTCTGTTGTACACTTCGTCGCAAATTTTATTTAACTCGTCCTTATTCATATTTTCACCATCCTTTGCTTATGTATTGGAAGTATGTGGGAATACTTCTTGAGTCAATTATAACATGAGGTATGGAGCTGAAAATAATATATATAGGATTTTGGTAATAATGCGTAGATATAAAATTAATTTTATATATTTCATTAAAAAGAGGGGGAGAGAATTTTCACATGGATATTTCTGAAAGTATAGCAAAACAATTTAGTGATAGTTTAAAAAGTTTAATAGAAATAGAGATAAATAAACAAGAAACAAATAGAGTTAAGAGCCAAACAGTTGAACAAAAGGTAAAAGTACTAGAGCCTAAAGATATAGTTGTTTTAATAAAAAGAGGCTATCCAAATTACTTGATAACAGTAGAAGAAGCAAGGGGAATTTTAAAATTAGATACAGTTTTTATGCGTAGGTTAGTGAGCACAGGTTTGATAAAATCACTGGCTAGAGGTGATGGTAGAAAAATTTCAAGATATGAAGTTGATGATTTTATTGAAAGAAATCAAGGTAAAAATTTGGATGAACTTTTAAAAGCAGTAGAGAGAGGGGATGAAATTGTTAAGCCTTAATACTAATAAGAATAATATAGTAACTCTTAAAAAAGATGGAAAAGTTATAGCAGATATAGTATTTAAAGATATTAAAACTGGTAAGAAAATATCAGTTGGAATATTAAATAAAAAAGTGCTGGTCAAATAACCAACACACAAAAAAATAAAAAATAAAATATAACACAAACAAATTATAGCACAAAAAGAATGGATTTAGAATAGGTAATGTAACATTCTAAAAGGTTTAATGTGTAATATAGAAATTTAGAATGTAGTTTATATAGGTAGTAATAAATTGGGAGGGGTTTAAATGGAAACAGCCAGATTAATTGCAATAGGTCAAATTAGACAAGCAGAAAAGGAAATAAATAAATTAAAGGAATTAGGAGAATTTGAAACTGGTAGTTTGGATTGGTGGGAAGCTGTAAAGTTTGCCAGTCAAAATATCTTAGAAGGACTAGAATTTGATATTAAATTAGAAGCTTCTATTGACTTTAGAGAAGCTATGATGTATCAAGAAGAACTTGAAAGAGATAGACCAATAGATGTTCAAATATAAGAAAAGAGCCTTTGCAGAGGCTCAATTCAAAAACTACTTAAAGTAAACATAAAGTTACTTTAAGTATATATCAAAATGGAGATATTATGCAAATAAAAAATTTAGAAGAAAGATTATTTTTATTAAAGTTTATGACAGTGGATGAAGTAGATTGGGATGTAAAGTTTGGACAAATATCAGCATTAGAATCTTGCATAGATAAACATAAAAAAGGGTGGACTTTGAAACAATTTGAAGAGCATTTGGAAGAATACAAATTACAAGGGGGTTGTGGTGATTACATAGATGGATTTATGTCTGTTTTAGAAAGAAATATTAGAGAAATGGAGAGTGAGATTATTGGAAGTAAATAATATTTATATTAAATTAATGGATGTAAGAATTAAGTTTAATAAATTAGATATAAAAAAGAGTGGTCAAAATAAGTTTGCTAATTTTAAGTATTTTGAGTTGGCAGACTTTCTCCCTCAAGCTACAGAATTATTAGAAAAAGCCAAATTATGCCCTATAGTGACCTTTACAAATGACTATGCAACACTAACATTGATTAATGGAGAAAATCCAACAGAAGAGATAATATTCACATCTCCAATGAGAGAGTTACAACTAAAAGGTTCTAATGAGTTACAAGCATTGGGAGGAATTGAAACTTATCAAACAAGATATTTATACATACAATTATTAAACATTACAGAGAATGATACTTTTGATGCAACGAGTGGAAAAGAGGATTATAAGAGAAATGATTTAGGGAATTTTTCTAGTAAAGGAAATGAAAATAGTCAAATAAAAATAAATCAAAATCAAATAAAAAGGCTCTTTTCAATAGCAAATACTATAGGAAAAGATGCAGATAGAGTAAAAAGTGAAGTATATTATAAGTTTAATAAAGAAGTTAAGGATTTAAGTAAGCAAGAATATGACCAGATATGTGTTGGATATGAAAAATTACAAAGAGAAAAAGGGTTAATTAAGTAGGTGAATCTCTTGAATAATATGGACAAAGTTATTATAGAAAAGGGAAATATACTAAGTGATGGATACGGTCTCATGCCAAGATTAGTAGCTAGAGATAGATGGTTAACTGTTGGTGCTAGAATGTTATATTCCTATTTATCCAGCTTTGCAGGAACTACTGGAACCTGTTTTCCAACTAGGGATTTAATCTGTTATGAGTTAAATATATCAAAAGACACTTTTACAAAATATAAAAAAGAATTAGAAACTAGTGGTTATATAAAAATTCATAAAAATAAATCTAAACAAGGTAAGATGCAAAACAATATATATGAAATTGTATTTGATAGAACTCATATAGAAAAATGTATTTTTAATAGAGGTTCAAAAGAAGATAAAAAGAAAAAAAAGCCATGTCCTAAAAATATAGACATGGAACCATGTCCTACTTTTCCGGACACGACTCAGCCGGACACGGAAAATATGGACACTAATATTAATAGTATTAATATTAATAGTTTTAATAGTATGTATATAGATAAGCCTGTGGATAACAATTTAAAAGAATTTAAGAAGCTATATGAAGAAAACATAGGAGTAGTATATCCAGTTACAGCAGAATGGTTATTAGAAGTATCTAATGAAGTAGATGTAAAAGTATTTAAAAGAGCTATAGAGATATGTGCTGAAAGAATGAATATGAATTTATCATATTTAAAAGGCATTCTTAAAAAGTGGAAAGATGCAAACATAACTACATATGAGCAATTAGAATTATATAAATTACAACATGAAAATAAAAAATCAAGAAAATCTAGTAATCAAACAAATAAAAATAAGTTTGCTAATTTTGAACAAACATTTACTCAATATAGTAACAAAGAACTAGATGAAATTATAAAGAAAAGCCAAAAGGCTAAATTTAAATAATAATAGTGGAGGTACTAAAATGAATCAAGTTGTATTAGTTGGGAGATTAACTAGAGACCCAGAACTAAAATACATACCAGGAACAGGCACAGCAGTAGCATCATTTACAATAGCTGTAGACAGAAATTATATAAATAAAGATGGGAAAAGGGATACTGACTTTATACCAATAGAGGTAATAGGTAAATCAGCTGAATACTGTGCAAATTATATAACAAAAGGTAAGCTAGTAGCATTAGAAGGAAATATAAGAGTTGATAATTATCAAACTCAATCAGGTGAAAAAAGAACATTTACAAAAGTAAGTACAAAATCAGTACAGTCATTAGAAAGTAAGAGTAAATCAAGTAATTCATATAAAGAGAGTGTACAAGATGGAACAATAGGACTAGACCCTCAAGGATTTGAAATTATAGATGATGATGAGTTACCATTTTAATCTGAAAAATTAAATATGAGGTGAAATAAATGTTTAAAGTAGAAAGGTATTTTAGTGGCTCAGTAGTGGACAACCTTATTGAAGATGACCTTACATGTAGAAACTACTTAGCATTATATTGTTGCTTGTTAGGTATTACAAAAAATGGAAAAAGAGTATATCCTAAGCCAGAAAAAATGCTAGCTGAGTTTGGAGTGAAGAAGGATAGAAAAATAAAAAAAGAGTTACCAGTAAGAATTAGAAATGTTAATACAGGAGAAGTAAAGGAATTTGAGTCTATAGATGGTGCAGCCTGTTTTTTAAGATTAAAATATCAAGCAGTTTATCAAGCTATTAAAAAGAAAAGTAAAACTAGAAGTGGCTGGAAAGTTGAATACATTGAGGAGGAATAATGGAAGTTTCAAGGACAGAATACACAATTAAAAGAGCAAAAGAATTATATGACACTGGAGAGGATATATTTACTGCAATAGACAAAGCTAGAGATGAATATGAGGAGATGTTAAGAAATGAGTATTTTAACTAGTATTGTACTCATAATAAGCAGCTTTATAGTTGGTAGAGTTTATGAGTATAGATTAAATCTAAAAGAGTGCGAAAACTGTGAGAATAAGTATCATGAAAAATAAGAAAGAAGTGGTTTTATGAATAAAAGGATAATTTGCAATTGGTGTGGTAAGTTATTTTACATTCCAAAAGAGTCTAAAAGAATTTACTGTTGTAAAAAATGCGAGAAAAATGCTAATAAAAGCAATAGAGGGCATCAAAATTAATTTTAAATCAATAAAACTATGGAGGAATAGCAATGAATAAGTTTCAAAAAGCAGTTTCTCAAATGGTAAAGCAAGAGGAAAAAGAGAATTTATGGCAAGGATACGAAAATTGTAGGGTAGGTAGAAGTATACCAAGTTCAATAAGAATATATGTAAAAGGATTTAAAAGGTTTGGATATAGTGTACATGAGGTTTATAACTTTATAAATGATATTAATAAGTATTAGTAATTTTTAAGAGATAAAGGAATTATTTAATTGAGTAAATACAATAATAAGAAAATTATAATAGATGGAATTAAATTTGATAGCAAAGATGAATCAGAATATTATCTATATTTAAAAGAAAAGAAAGAAAATAGAGAAATAAAAGATTTTGGACTTCAACAAAAGTTTGAATTACAGCCTAAATTTAAGAAGGATGGAAAGAACTATAGGGCTATTACATATACAGTTGATTTTGCCATATACAAATGGGATGGTGAAGTTGTTTATATAGATGTGAAAGGATACAGCACACAGCAAGGTGAACTTAGAAAAAAGCTTTTTGATTACAAATATCAAGATAAAAAATTGATATGGATTGCTAAGAGTAAAAAATATGGAGTAGATGGTTGGATAGAATATAGTGAACTTAAGAAAAAGAGAAAAGAAAATAAGAAAAAGGTAGCTTAAGTAAACAGGGGTGATGTTATGGCAAGTAAAGTTAAAAAGGAGTTTTTTATGGCAACTAAAAAGCACCTTGAGAACTACAAACAATTACATATTAATATTGAAAGTCTAAAACTTCAAATAAAAAATCTTAAAGAGTGCCATTTAGGTGATTTTATACAAGGTTTAAGCTATGACAGCATTCCTATAAGTAAGACTAATTCAATAAGTAATCAAGTTGAAAATGAGTTAATTATCCTTGAAGAAAAGATAATAGAAAAACAGATAGAACTATATGAAATGGAAGCACTAAAATATACAATAGATGTATCCATAAGCAATTTAAAACCTATACATAAACAAATTATAAGGTATAGGTATATTGAAGGCTTAGAATGGAGTTTAATAGTTGATAAAGTATACTTAGAAGAAAGACAATTGAGGGAAAGAGCTAATCAAGCGATTAGTTCAATATCAATAGCTTTATTTGGTAAAAAAGCACTAATAGAGCAAGAACCATTATTTAAAATGTTAGATTTATAGGCAGTTAACAACTGTCTATTTTTTTTACTAAAAAAAGGAAAAATGTATTGATTATATCGGTACGACATGATATACTATAAATATAGAAAGGAGGTGAAAGAAGTGGTCAAAAAAATAAAAGAGTTCGGCAAAGTTATCAAAGCCCTTACCGAACTTGTTCTTGAAATAGGTACACTAATAGCCGTTATAAAAATGGTATTAGATAGCCTATAAGACTTTAGAAGGGAAGTCAGCACCTTCCCTTCTAATTAAATAATAATACATGACCACTCAAAATACAATGGGAAAATATAAGGAATTAATTACAGAATTAGGGAAATTAAGTTTTGGAATAGTTAAATTAATTGGTGCAATAGCATTATTAATATTTGCTATAAAATATTTATTTTCCTAGAGGGAGAGAAAGAAATGGAGAAAAGAATATTGAAAGTACTTTTATCAAAAAGTGGCTCTGGTTCACTAAGCCCTAAAATAAGTTTACCAGCCACATGGATTAAAGAAATGAATATAACACAAGAGGAAAGAGAAGTTGAAGTTTATTTTGAAAATAATGAAATTAGGATTAAAAAGAAAGACCTAGATTAAATTCTAGGTCTTTCTATTGCCGTTTTTCTGCCGATTTTACAATTTAAAATATGAGATAATAGTATTGTGGAAATGAATATTTCTCTCTCAAAACTAAATATATATGTGGGCTAGGTTAAGGGATTCACCTAGCTTATATGAACAGACTAGGCAGGGCATGAGGATGCTGTAAGTTCAATTCTTACTATGTTCAAACTTATTAATACACTATATGTAGATATGTTGGATTAAATCCGAATTTAATTCAAATGTCTAAAAGAGTGAGGTTTGGTAACCTCACTCAATTTGCAAGTACTGGTGTGTAATCTTAGGTTCGATTCCTAAAACTTGCTCCCTTAAATATAATATGTATCCCCAAAAAAAGACTTAGATTAAATTCTAAGTCTTTTTCAATTTAATAAATTATATGTTTATTATTTTGTATCCAAAGCTTTTGATTTTAATTTATGAAATTGGTACATATTTATTAAAGCAATGTCTTTATTTAATCAAATTATGAGGAATTATGTAATTGTCGAAAGATTGTTAGAGGAATGAATTGAAATATGTAGAATATAAATTTGTAGAATAAAGATTTTGGAGGAACTAACCATGGGGAGCAAAACAATAAAGGTTTTTTACTATTATCCTATTATTAAAACTGTAGATACTTTCAGAAAGGAAAGGATTATTTTATATGATTTAAATTCAGTTTTAGAAAAATTAAAAAATCTAAATGTAGAGGATAGAGTATTTAAGTTAACAGATGAAGAGAACATTCAATTAAAGCTTATAGAAAAAGAGAATGAAAATAAGTGGAAACTTGGATTTTTAAAAAATAGTAAAGATAGTATTTTTAAGTCTAAGTTAGAAGAAGTTGTAAAAGAAGCAGAGTCATTAGATGATGATGAATTTATAGGTCAAGAGTGTTGTATGATATATGACAAAGAAACAGGTGTTATATCTTTACAAAATAATAGAAAAAGTGTATCATTTAAGAACATAAGTTCTTTTATGAATGAATTTATTGAAAAGTATCATAATGGAGAGAATATAGAGCTTTATCCAATAACCTTAAAACCTGAGTATAGTAACATTTCAGACTTAGATACAATCAATTATAAAAGTATATCATTAAGCTTTTTAGATATATCAGAGATTAAAATGTTAGCACGAGAAGAATCAATTGAGTCAGTTGAATCAATTGCTAAAATGTCAAATAATCTAGAGGCACTTAGTGGAAAAATTGAATTAAGTGTAGGATGGAGTAAAAATAGATTTTTAGAAAAAATAAACTTAAGAGAAATCGTAAGTTTTTTTAAGAGACATCCTAAATTAACTAGAGGTATAAAAGTAAAATCTTATGACTATGATAAAGATGAAATAAGGGTTATAGATTTAATTGAGAATAAACTATATGATGAATTTTCTATAACAGTAACAAAAAATAAAGTAAAAACATTTGAAAAGATTTTTTTGCCTATGTCTGAGTGTTTTGATGTTACTGTAGAAGAAACTTTGGATGATTGTAATAAAGTTATGGAAGAAGTATATGTTTAAATAGTAAGAATATCAGAAGAGAGAGGAGGATGTTAAATTATGAAATACAAAAAAATAATACTTTTTAACATTTTTATTATTTTTTTTATTATTTTGTCAAAGTATCTCTCTTTTGAAAAAAATATAATTCTCTATATAAGTTTTAATACAACAGGATATAACTTTAAGGATTTATTATCAATTTCAGCAACCATATTAGCTGTATTTATAGGATTTATAGCAACTATAGCAACTGTATTAGTGTCTATGTGTGATAAAAGAATAATGGTTATAATAAAAAGGTTTGGAAAAACAAATATAGTGCTAAGGAGCATAAAAAGAGCTTTATTATCAGGTATTATATCATTAGCATTAATAGGAATTATTTATGTGAACTTAGACTTTAATATAATTTTATTAAGATGTATTATCATTTGGATTACACTAAACAATTTGTTTATTTTTATAAGAGAGAGTAAATTCTTGGTTTTTTTAGTAAAACATATTATGGAACAAACTTTTTTAGATAATGAAGAAATTGTGTTTAAATCTAAAACATCAAAAAAAAATTAAACTATCCAATTGAAAGTTAGAACTCTGAAAAGAGTTCTTTTTTTATTTATAAAGCAAATAAAGAGGTGGTGGTATGGCAAATTTGACTGAAAAACAAAAAAGGTTTTGTGACTATTATATTGAAACTGGTAATGCTACAGAAGCATATAAAAAAGCATATAAAAACAGTAATCAAAGAACCTCAGAAAGCAGTGGAAGTAGACTGTTGAGTAATGATGAGGTTAAAAACTATATTGATGAAAGGCTGAAAAGTTTTGAATCAAGGAGAATTGCAGATGCCAAAGAAGTTATGGAGTACTTAACAAAAATATTAAGAAATCAAGAGAAAGAAGAAGTTATAGTAGTATCTGAAAATGGTCCTGAAATAATAAAAAAAGATGTAAGTATAAAAGACAGAAATAAAGCAGCTGAATTATTAGGGAAAAGATATGCTTTATGGACTGAAAAAGTTGACCTAGATGGAAATGTTGGAGTAACCATAATTGATGATATAGGTAATGTAGAAGATGAATAAAAAATTATCTGAAATAATAAATAAAAATTTCTATGAATTTTGGAAAGTAAGTAATAGTAATAAATATTTATATCATGTATTAAAAGGTGGAAGAGCTTCAGCAAAGTCAACTCATATAGCCTTTTGGCTAACTTTAGCTATGGTTAAATATCCTGTAAATACTGTTTGCTTTAGAAAGGTTGGTAATACAATCATGGATAGTGTTTATGAGCAATTAAAAGAAACTATAGAGATATTTGGTTTAACACATTTATTTCAGTTTAAAAAATCTCCAATGGAAATTATTTTTATTCCAAGAGGAAATAAATTTATATTTAGAGGTCTTGATGACCCACAAAAGATAAAATCTATAAAGTCAGCTAAATATCCAATTGCTTTTGCATGGTTTGAAGAGGTAGCAGAAATAAAAACAGAAGATGAGCTATCTATGGTAATTAATTCAGTGTTACGTGGAGAATTACCAGATAAATTGAATTATAAAATATTTTTATCATACAATCCTCCAAAAAGAAAGCAATCATGGGTTAATAAGAAATTTGAAACACATACATTACCTAAAAATACGTATGTTCATCACAGTATTTATTTAGATAATCCTCATATATCAAAAGCTTTTATTGAAGAAGCTAATGAAATTAAAATAAGAAATGAGTTTAAATATAGATGGGAGTACTTAGGAGAGCCTATTGGTTCTGGAGTAGTCCCTTTTTCTAATTTAGAGTTTAAAACAATAACAAATGAAGAAATACTTCACTTTGATAACATAAGGCAAGGTAATGACTTTGGATATGCAACAGACCCTATGGCATTCGTAAGACTTCATTATGATAAAAAGAAAAGAATTATATATTTTATAGATGAAATATTTGGAGTGAAAATGTCTATAAGAGAATTAGCTTCTAAGATTAAATCAAAAGGGTATGACGATTTTAATGTTGTTTGTGATAGTGCAGAACCAAGAAGTATTGCAGAACTTAGAGAGTATGGAATAAGAGCATTAAAAGCTAAAAAAGGACCTGGTTCAATCGAATTTGGAGAGAATTGGTTAGATGATTTGCAAGCAATAGTAATAGACCCAAACAGAACTCCAAATGTGGCTAGAGAATTTGAAAATATAGATTATCAAACAGATAAAGATGGAAATGTAAGAGCTAAATTAGAAGATAAAGACAATCATTCAATTGATGCAACAAGATATGCACTAGAGTTAGATATGAAAACACATGGAAGAGAAAGACAATATAACAGTAGATAGGGGGTGTAACATGTTAGATTTGATAGATATAATTCAGATGGAACTTACAGGCTTATATGGTCAAGAAGTAATACGAGAAATGGGTGAAATTATAAGGCTGTATGATAAGTATGAAGGTACAGGACAACATTGGATAGAAGAGGAACAAGATTATAAGCAAACAAGAAAAAGAACAAATTACATTAAGAAGCTAATTAAAGAAGAAGCAAGGTTTTTATTTGGAAAGACACCAATATTTACAATTAGCCCAGAAAATGACTTAGATAAAGAAAAAGCAGAAGAAATAAACAAATGTATTAACAAAATTCTAAAGAGAAATTTATTTTCAGATAAATTAATTAAGGCAGCTAGAGATTGTTTTATTGGTAAAAGAATAGCTATAAAACTACATGCAGATAAAGAAAGCAAGAGTTTAAAGATAATGTTTGTACCCAGTTTAGAGTTTATATATGAGCCTTTTGATAACCAATTTGATGAACTTAAGAAAATCGTATTTTTCCATCAAACAAATCAAGAAGTGGAAAAAGATAAACAGAGAATTTGGAAACAAAAATATGAAATGGTTAATGGAAAATGTATATTAAGTGAAGGTATCTATAATGGTTATGGATTATGTATAGAAGAAATAGTAAGTGATACAGATTTAAAACTTAGTGGAATACCTTGTTATGTAATTCTTAATGATGGTTTACTTGGTGATTTAAAAGGTGAGAGTGATATAGAAGAGATATTTGATAATCAGATGGCTTATAATAAGCTTGCTTCTGAGGATATAGATACTCTTAAAAAAGGAATGAATCGTATTATATATGGTGTTGATGTTGAAGAAGAGTCAAGTAAACATTTCAAAATAAAGCCAGGTGCTTATTGGGATGTAGAAACATCTCAAACTGCTGACCAAAAACAGGCACAAATTAATACAATTCCTACTGACTTTGGATATGATAACAGAATAGAAAATTCACTTAATAGAATTAAGTCAGATATGCATGAGGTATTGAATATACCACTTATAAATAATCAAGACCTTAAAGGTATGATGACATCAGGCAAATCAATGAAGGCTTTGTATTGGCAACTAATAACTAGATGTGAAGAAAAAATGAAATCATGGGGTCCAGCTCTTGAATGGTTAATACGAGCTATGATAGAGATGATAGAAGTATATAACATAGCTCAAATACCTAAATTAGATGCAGATTCCTATGAAGTGCTAGTTGAAAATCAGTATCCATTACAAGAGGATGAGGATTCTGAGAAATTACTTGATATTCAACAAGTAAATGCTCAAGCAATGTCTAGGAAAACTTTCATTAAGAAGTGGACTGATACTAATGATGATATAGCAGATGAAGAATTACAACAAATGTCAATAGAAAGACAAATATTAGAAGAAAGCTTCAATCTGGAAGAAGAATCAGAAGCTACAGATATAGAAGAATCAGAGGAAGAAACTGCTGAAAAAGAACCAAAAGAAGTAGTTGATGACTAATGACAAATAAGTTTAATAAGGCTATGAAGAATGCTGAAAGAGTCAGAGATATATCTTCAAATAAAACTACTAAGAAGATAAGACAATTATATAAAGATATAGCTAATGAGTATGCAAAAAAATTAAATAAAGTTAACTCTAACACATTAACTGAACAATATTTAAGAGAAAGTATAATTTATTTAAGTAAAGAGTATGATAGGTTAGGAAAGAAGCTAAAAAAAGATATTGAAAGTGAAATATCAAAAGTAATAAAAACTACTACAGATGAACAATTAAGCTTTTTCAATAACATATGTGATAACTATTCAGTTAATTTAAAGCCACAATTCACTGATATGTTTAGTAAAGTTCATGAAGATGTACTAAGACAAGTTATATCTGGTAGTATGTACAAAGATAAAATTAAATTAAGTGATAGAATTTGGAGTAATATAGATAAAACTAAGAAGGATTTAGACTACATTGTAAGTAGAGGATTAGCAGAAAAAAGAGGTAGTTATGATATAGCAAAAGATTTAGAAAAGTATGTTAATCCAAAGGTAAAGAAAGATTATGATTGGTCAAAGGTATACCCTAAAAATAATAAAAAGATAGATTTTAATGCCTATAGACTGGCATCCACATATATAACTCATGCATATCAAAAGACAGCTAAAGAAAGCTGTAAGAAGAATCCATTTGTTAAAGGAATTAAATGGATGTCGTCACATCATCCTAGAATGTGTAAAGTTTGTGCAGATAGAAATGGAAAAACATACATTCCAGAAGAGTTACCATTAGAACATCCTCTAGGAAAGTGTACATTTGAATATGATATTCCAATGAGTATGGAGGATATAGGTAAAGAGTTAAGAAACTGGATAGATGGAGAAGAAAATTCTAAACTTGATGAATGGTTTGATGAATATGGATTAGAGTTTGCAGGAATAGAAGGAAAAGTTAATAAGAATAAAGAACCAACTGAAGATGAAATGTTAGCTTTATATAAATATATGGGTGGAGATGCCTATAAAATTAATGAGAAGTTAAGAAGAAATATTAAATTGACAGAAGAAGATGAATGGTTTATAAATAACTTAGATAGAGTTTTAGATAAAATGCCAAATTATGAAGGGGATATTACAAGGTCATTATATTTTTATAATAAAGAAAGTTTAGAAGCTTTTTTAATTGAGCATGAAATTGGAAAAACTATACAATACGCAGAATTTATTTCAACCACAAAAGGAAAAACCTACAATCCAGAGGGTCAAGTAGAAATATATATATTCAATTCTAAGAATGGTAAAAATATAAGTATGTACAATGAAAAAGAAGAAGAAGTTTTGTATAGAAGAAATTCTAAATTTGAAATAATTGAGTTAGAAGAAATGAATGGAAAATATTATATATTAATGGAGGAACGCAATGGATAATAAATTTGAAGATGATAAGTATTCAGAACCATTTAGTCATCCAAGATGGAAAGATGTACCATGGGGTGAAACTATAGGATATAGAGACATTCCAGAAGAAGAAAGAAAAAAATATAAAAAAATACTTAGAGAACATCTAAAAGATATTGGAGTATTAAAAGAAGATTAAAGACACTTACTTAAATTAAAGATTCGTAAGTATGTACAAGTTGGGGGAGATAGTTACTAATTATGACTATACTTCAACAACAAAAGGAAGTACTTATAATCCTGAGGGTCAAGTACAGATGTATATATTAAATTCACAAAAAGGAAAAGATGTAAGTAAATATAACCCTAAAGAACAAGAAGTATTATATAAACGAGGCTCAAGGTTTAGAGTTATTGAAATTGAAAGAATTAAGGGAACAATTCATATTTTATTAGAGGAAGTGAATTAAATGCTAACAATAGAAGAATTTATAAAGCTATCTGATGAAGAAAAAGGAGATGCTTATAAAGAATTATCTCCTCATGATATGTTTTTATGGAGAACACAATATTCACCAATTGGATTTGAAGTGATAGATCATGAAGAAATCTCAGAAGAAGATAGGATTAAGAACAAAAAGAAGTTTAGGGAGCATCTCAAGAAAATAGGTGTAATGGAAGAGTAAATATTTATAATAGTCAAAGGAGCTATAAAATGTGTAATAAATTTGAAGATGATAAGTACTTAGAACCTTTCAGCCATCCAAGATGGAAAGACATTCCGTGGGGGGAGACTATTAGGGAAGTAGATCGAACTGAAGAGGAACAAGCACAAATAAGAACAAAATTTAGAAAGAAATTAAAAGAAATTGGAGTAATAAAAGAAGATTAAGGCACTTACTGAAATTAAAAATTAGTAGGTGTTTTTTTATTGCCTTTTTTAGCTATATGTAGGCGTAAAAGAAATAAATAGCAAACTATACTAGAGAAGCAAAACTCGTATAAAAGCGTAGTGTAGGAGGTAATAATGGAAGAATTATTAAAAAAATTAGGATACCAAGATACAGACATAAAAAACATAATTGAGGGTATGAAAAAAGATAAAATTTACACTTCTAAGGAAGAAAACATAGATGAAAGATACAATAAGTTGAAAGAACAAAAAATAGCCTTAGAAGAGCAAATAAAAGGTGCAAATGATACTATATCAGATTTGAAGAAAAATAGTAAAAACAGTGAAGATATAGAAGCAAAAGTGAAAGAATGGGAAAATAAATATAACGAACTTGATAGCACGAGTAAAGCCAAAATAAAAAATATGACTATAGACTATGCCATAAATTCTAAATTATCTGGAGTAAATGAAAAATATAAGAAGCTCTTATGCAAAGAATTTGATATTGATAAGATTGAAGTAAAAGATACTGGAGAAATTATAGGCTTAGATGAACAATTTAAAAACATATCAGAAACATATAAAGAATGGTTTGAAAGTTCTACTCCAAGTAATACTGGTTCACCAGGTAATTTCCCGAGAAAATCAAATGTAGTCAATAATCCTTTTATAAAAGAAACATTCAATTTAACAGAACAAGGAAAATTATTAAAAGAAAACCCTGATAAAGCTAAAGAATTTGCAGCTCAAGCAGGAATAAATTTATAAGAAAGAGAGTGATTTAAATGGCAGTAACAAAATTAAGTGATGTAATAGTACCAGAATTATTTAACCCATATGTAATAAACAAGAGCATGGAGTTATCAGCTCTATATCAAAGTGGAATAATTACAAATGATGCAAGTTTGAATGCTTTAGCTTCTCAAGCTGCACCAGTTGTAAATATGCCTTTCTTTGAAGATTTAAGTGGAGAATCAGAACAAATAATAGAAGATGCTGATTTAACACCAAATAAAATTACTTCAAGTCAAGATGCAGCAGCTATATTAAGAAGAGCGAAAATGTGGGCAGCTACTGATTTATCAGCAGCTATGGCAGGAAAAGACCCAATGGCAGCAATAGCAAGCTTAGTTGGAAGCTTCTGGGCTAGAGATATGCAAAAAGAACTTATAGCAGTTTTAAATGGTATATTCTTATCTGCAAATATGACAACAAATAAATTAGATATATCAGCCGCAACAGGAAATGCAGCAAAATGGTCACCAGCAGCTTTTATAGATGCACAACAGTTATTAGGTGATGCACAAGAACAATTAAAGGCTATAGCAATGCATTCAGCTACAAAATCAGCACTTAAAAAGCAAAATTTAATAGAAACTATTAGACCAGATGCAGGTCCAGACTTTGACGTTTATCAAGATAAATTAGTTATAGTTGATGATGGTTGTCCTGTAACAAAAGAAGGTGTTTATACTTCTTATCTATTTGGTAGTGGAGCAATAGCTTTAGGAAATGGTAATCCAGTAGGATTTGTAGCTACTGAGATAGATAGAGATAAGAAAAAAGGTTCTGGAGTAGATTATTTAATCAATAGAAAAACATATATACTACATCCAAGAGGTATAAAATTTACTAATGCAAGTGTAGCTAAAACAGAAGGACCTTCAAGATTAGAGTTAGCAAAAGGTGAAAACTGGACAAGAGTTTATGAACCTAAACAAATAAGAATAGTTGAATTTAAGCATAAATTATAAAATGTAGATTTAGTAGGTGATAGTATGGATTTAGAAGTTTTAAAAAATATAAAAATAGAACTTAGAGAAGAACAATCACCTTTTTTTTCTGATGATGAAATTACTTATTACTATAATAAAAACAATCAAGATTTTAAAAGTACTATGTATGAGTTATGTATATTAAAGGCTGAAAATGATAGTATCACTTTACCTGGAGGATTAAGCATGCCAGAAAATAAATTATACTGGTTAAATTTAGCAAAAAAATATAAGACAAATGGAAGTAGATGTCTATGATAGCTCAGAAAGTAAAGCCAAAGATAATTAAGGCTATAAATAAGATGCCAACAGAAGGTATAGTAAAAAGAGTTGGAGTAAATGAGTTTGGAGAGCCTTCAGATGAAGAGAATATAATTTGCAATGTAATAGGCTTATATCATGAAGGAAGTAGCTCCATAAGTCAAATAACAAAGGATAAAGGTGTTGTTATAAAAGATAAAGAGCAATATTTAATGGTTGTTTATGATGAAGATACAATAAAAATAAAACAAGGTGATTTTATGTATTTGGATAATAATAAGTTTGTTATACAGGACCTTGGAAATCAAAATAGAATGAATATTTATTTTGATTTAAAGTTAGGAAAGGTGAGATAGTATGAGCAATGGATTTAAATTTGATGCTAACAAACTACTTAATGCCTTAGTAAGTAGAGAAATGAAAACCAAAGCTGCACTAGGAGCTTATGCAGATACTTCATCTCAGTTACTAGAAAGTAATGCTAAAAATGATAGACCATGGAAAGACCATACTCATGAGGCTAAAAACAGGCTACATGGTAGTTGGGAATGGCAAGGAGATACTATAAGGATAGCACTTAGTCATGGAGTTGACTATGGATTATACTTAGAAAAAGGTACAGGACCACATGTTATAGAAGCAAGACCAGGAAGTTACTTATTTTGGGATGGAGCATCACATCCTGTTAAAAAAGTTAATCATCCAGGAAGTAGACCATATCCAATTATAATGCCAACTATAGAGAAATGTGGACCAAGTATTATAAGGGGTCTTGATGTGATTTTAAAGTAGGTGAAACATGTTTAAAAAAATATATAAACATTTAAAAAATAAAGGTTTTAATGTGTATTCAATTGGGCAACATCAAGGATTATGCATAGAGCCTTTTTTAGTTATATTTGAAAAAGGTTCACTACAAACAACAGAAAAAAATATAATAAAAGATTTATTTGAGATATATGTATTTTATCCAATTGGACAGTATTCTAAAGTAAGTGAATACAAGACAAATATTGAAAATGTAATGGATGAAATAGTAGGAATAAAACAAGCTTATGAAGCTTTACCTATTCTTATAGATGATGAGAAACAAGCTTATTTTACAAGATTAAGTTATTATGAAAACAAACAAATTAGGAGGTAATAAATATGGCAGTACAAATATTAAATCAATACCCACTTACAGATGTTGTATTAGTTCAAATTGAAACAGTTGAACAAAATCCAGTTACATATACATTTGATACATCTGATGAGATAGGGACAGAGGAAATCATTTCTGAAGGTGAAGAATTAACATTAAAAATAAAGAAAAAAATAATAGCAAATAGAGCAGCAGAAGATACAAGCTTAGGATATGATTTAACATTAAAAGACAATGTGTTTTGTCCAGAAATACTTCAAATAATGCAAGGTGGAACAATAGAAAAAGAGGAAGATGGTAGCTTTAAGAGATACTTAGCTCCTGAAGTAGGAAAGACTTTTTCTAAGAAATCTTTTAAAACAATAATATATAGTTCTGTTGTTGGACCAGGAGGAGATACTGGACAATTTGCTAAGACTACTTTCCCAAATTGTAAAGGAAAATCTGTTCCACTTAACTTTAAAGATGGAGAATATTATTCAAATGAATATGTTATAAATAGTAGACCTAATACAGGGCAATCTCCTTATGAGGTTGAAATAGTAGAAGAGTTGCCTAATGGTTATGAAGCTACAAAAGTATTTTTAGATAGTGCATCTGTATCAGGAGCAACAGCAGGAGATAAAAAGATAACAGGATTAACAGCAGGTAAAATATATAAGGTTACAGTTAATAGTAATATAAAATATACTTTAGCAGATGGAACATTAACAGATACTGAGTCTGATAAAGCAGCATTAACAGGAACAGAGATAATAGGATTAACAAATGGAGAAACATATAAGGTTGAAGAAGTTAGTGTAAGTATATAAATGGATTAAAGCTCTAGTAATTAACTAGAGCTTTTTTTAGAAAGGGGACACAAATATGAATGAACTTAAAGTAACAAGTTTAGAAGAATTAAAGAAAATAAAATTGACTGAGGTAATAGAAGTTGGAAGATTTTTAGATGGAACTATGTTAGTTGCAGAAGTAAAGCAACCTGACTTAATGGCTCTTGCAATGGCTGGTAAGATACCAAACAGCCTAATGTCAGCATCAATGAGTTTAGTTGAAGAGAAGGAAAGTAAAGATAGTACAGGTGAAAAAGTACTAAAGAAGATGAATGATGAGTCTAATTTCTCAAAAGAAATGTTTGAAATGATGGATATAGTGGCTAAAGAAGTGTTAGTTAACCCTACATATGCTCAGATTAAAAAAATAGGATTGGAACTTTCTATTGAACAAAGATTAACATTATTTAATCGTATTCAAGGAGGTACAAAGTCACTAGAAAACTTTCATCAAGAGTCCACAGATATTGAGGATTCTAAATCAAGTGATAATGTACAACAAGATGCCTAGTGAGATATTAAGAATTAAAGATGAATATACTTCTTTTTGTTTCGATGAAGCTTGTATGTTTTTAGTAGATGCTATAAAAAATGATAAAAAGCTTAAATTTGAAAATGATGAAAAGAAAACTATAGATAAAAATGAGAGAAAAACTTTTGTCCAAATAGCATTAGAGAAAAAGAAAAAAAATAATAGGTAAAATATTCTAGATGGATAGAATAAATTAATGTTAATTTATGATATAATGATAATATAGATATTTTGCAGTGTCTGATTTTTTATATACATTGGATGTAATCATTGAAATTACTACGATATAAGCATATTTTGTGATATATCAAAAACACTACTGGTTACTCACTGCAATTTTAATATGGTTTTATATGTGTAAGGATTTAAAATGCTCAATTTATTTTAGGCTATTATATTAACTATGTGGTATGTAAAGCTGCCTAAAATGGATAAAAAAACTTATTCAGCTACCTTATTATATTAACTATGTGGTATGTAAAGATATAAACAAGATATTTAATTAATTCATCCTCTTCTAGTATTATATTAACTAAGTGGTATGTAAAAATTGTTTTAAATTGATTAAGTACATCTGTTGATTTATATTATATTAACTATGTATTGTACAATTAAATTAAAAAATATATTTGAGTTAGAGAGGGAGTATTTTATGTCGTTATTTGGAAGTAAAATTACAAAAGAAGAAAAAGAGAAAAATCGAGAAGAAACTGCAAAGTATTATGAAAGACTTAAAAATATGACAAAAGAAGAAAAAAAAGAGTATGAAATTCAAGAATTTATGAAGAAATATCAGTTAGAAAATTTAGATGAAAAAGATTTAATAGTGTTAAAGAGAATAGCAAGTGATTTGTTTGGTAATGGTCTTATTAAGACTGGAATGGCTTTAAGCTTTACTGATGCAAAGGAACAAGCAAAAATAGGATACCTTAGTGCTTTAACAGAACAAAATTGGATGATAATTAGACAGCTAGCTCAGTTGAATACCAATATAGAAAAACTTATAGAAGATAAAAAAGAATAAATTGAAAATAACACTTACTTAAATAGTAGGTGTTTTTTTATGTGGAATTTTGAGGAAGGGAGGGAAAAATATGTCCTTAGAATTAGGAACAGCAGTTGGTTATTTAGACCTAGATGGAGGGAAGTTTTTTAAAGCTCTTGCTGACGCAGCTAAACAACTTAGTCAATTTAATTCACACACTAAGTCTACTGGTACTGCTATGACAGCAATGGGAAAACAAATTTCTGATACAGCAAATTCTTTGACACAAATAGGGAGGCAATCAGCATTAGCAGCATCCGAATTAAATAAGATAGCATCAACTTCAAGTGGACCATTTTCATCACTAAAAAACTCTATAAAACAGACTGAGAATGAACTAAAAACAGCTAGAAACACAATCGATGCATATGCTCAAGGTATATCTAAACTTACAAGTGAAATAGATAAGTCAAAGCAAAAGTACACTGAAATAGGAAACAAAATAGAAAGATATGAACAACAATTAGAACGTTGTAATAGTATGTATGGAGAAAGTTCAGAACAGTCACAAAGATATAGAGAAGCTATTGAAAGACTTAAAAATTCTCAGACTCAATTAGGTAATGAAATCGAAAATGGAGAAGATTCTTTAACTGATATGAGAACAGCTATGAATAATGCAGAGGCAGAAGCTAATAGACTTAGTGATTCATTAAGAAGTATGCCATTTGATGCTATTGGTGGTAAAATGAGAGATATTGGTCAAACACTAACTTCTACAGTTACAACTGGACTAATTGCAATGGGAACAGCAGCAGTAACAGCAGCTACAAACACAGAACAAGCAATGTCAGTTGTTAACTCTATACTACAACTAAATACAGAAAAAGTTAAGGGTGGAAAAAGTGAGTGGGATGCTTATGCAAACTCTCTAAAAGAAGGTGCTAATGAAATAGGAATGGCTTATGATGAATATGCTAATGCTGCCTATAATGCTATATCTGCAAGTGTAAAACAAGCAAATGTAACAGAATTTTTAGCACAAGCAGATAAACTAGCAACAGCAGGTTTAACAGATTTAGCAAAAGCTACAGATGTTTTAACAACAATTCAAAATGCATATGGCATGTCGCAAAAAGATATGGCTCATGTAAGTGATGTACTTATACAGACCCAAAATAAGGGCAAGATTACGGTGGATGAACTTGCAAGTTCTATGGGTAAAATAATTCCAACTGCAAAAAGTATGAATGTCAGTATAGAACAACTTGGAGCCGGATATGCTATATTAACTGCAAAGGGAATTGCATCAGCGGAAGCTACAACGTATATGAATGCAATGTATAATGAACTTGGAAAGAGTGGAACTAAAGTTGATAAGATACTTAAAAAATTAACAGACAAAGGATTTGCTGATTTACAAAAAGAAGGTAAATCAACAGCAGATGTATTATTAATATTAAATGATTATGCAAAGAAAAATAGCTTATCTCTGTCAGACTTATTTGGTTCAGCAGAAGGTGCAAAGGCAGCTAATGTTTTACTAGGTGACGCAGTTAATGAAACTACAGGAGAAATAATTGAAGGGACAAAGAGTGCTGATTCATTTAATCAAATGCTGGGAGATATGAAAAATTCTACTGGACTTTGTGATAAAGCGTTTGAGCAACTGGATAATACTACAAAGACTAAACTTGAAGATGCATTGAATTCAGCGAAAAATATGATGTCTGATTTGGGTGAAGTTATGATGCCTGTGGTTGCTAAAGTGGCTGAAATGGCAACTGCTTTTATGAAAAGTGTCAGCGAAATGGCAAAGAGTAATCCTAGTTTCGCTAGAATAATTGTATCGATAGGAGCTGTAGTCGCAGCAATAGGACCTTTATTAGTAGTCCTTGGGACAATGGCAATCACAATACCTAAGGCCATTGCTGCAATCGGTACAGCAGGAAAAGCATTTACATTTCTATCCACAAGTTTTGCTATTGCAAGAGAAATAATAACACCTGCAAGTGTAGGAGCAAGTGCAGGAATGATAAAAATGTCTAAGGCTATGACAGCATTAATGGGCCCCGTGGGTTTAGTAGTAGCTGGGATAGTAGCTTTAGGAGTGGCTTTTGTAGCTTTAAATAAACACATGTCACAAGACTCAATTCAAGTTTCAGAAAGGTTTGGAAAAAACATATCAGATGGGACACAAAAAGCGGTTGGAGCTTTTATGGATTTGGAAGAACAAACAACAACAACCTTAAACCAAATGTTGTGGTCTGGAGAAACTGTTTCGACTGAAATGAAGGATACTTTAATAAGTAACTTTGATTCTATGTCTAGTCAAATAACATCAAAGTTAAATGAAACAAAAGAAAGCAGTAAAGCAACATTACAAGAAATGTTTGTTAGCTCAATCACTTTATCAGACAAAGAAAAAGAAGCTTTAATAAAAAATACTGACGAAGCTTATAGTAACAAAGAAAAGAAAGTAGAAGAAAGTACAGCTAGAGTAAAAGAAATTTTAACTAAAGCAAGTGAAGAAAATAGAAGTCTGACGCAATCTGAAGCAGATGAAATAAATCGTATTAAAACAGAAATGTTAAATACAGCTGTAAATGTCATGTCTGAAAGTGAAGCAGAACAAGCAGCGATAATGGAAAGAATGAGAGTTAATGCTACAAATCTCTCAGCAAAACAAGCAGCAGATGTTGTAAAAAATTCTATAAAGCAAAGAGATGAAACTGTAAAATCAGCAAATGAAGAGTACAATGAGAGACTCAAGTTAGCAGCTCAACTTAGAGCCGAGGGTGGAAAAGAAAATGAAGAGCTCGCAAATAAAGTAATTCAAGAAGCTACAAAACAAAAAGATGAAGCAGTAAAAAAAGCACAAGAAATGCACAAAGAAATTGTTTCAGAAGCTCAAAAACAAGCAGAAGGTCAAGTGGAAAAAATTGATTGGACAACAGGAGAAATAAAATCGAGATGGGAAGTATTAAGAGATGAAATCAAGAAGAATATTGATACATCTCAAAGCGATTTCGACACTTGGTGTAGTAATACAGACAAAGGATTCGCTGATACGTGGAATAAAATAACTCAAGCAGTTTCAAATGCTTGGAATAGCATAACAGAGAGTTTATCAAATGCATGGAGCAGTATAACAGAAGGATGCAACAGTTTGTGGACAAGTATATCTGAAGGTGTTAGCAATGTGTGGAATAGCATTTTAGAATGGACAACAACTATATGGACTAATATAACAAGTTTTTTAGGCGAGTTATGGGAAAGTATTAAAGAAATGGCTACAAACGCATGGAATGGTATTGTTAGTTCAGTAACAGATGCATGGAATAGTATAATAGAATTTTTAAGTCCAGTTATCTCATTCATTAGCGAAATGATAAGTATGGCATGGGAATCAATTAAAGAAACAGCTACAACTATATGGCAATCTATTTCTGATATAATACAGAGCGTTTGGGATTTTATAAAGGCAATTATAGGACTTGGCGTGGAAATAGTAAAAGCATTAGCAAGAGCTGCGTGGCAAGGTATAAAAGATATAACTTCATCGATATGGGAAGGTATAAAAAGCGTAATACAAAGTGTTTGGGATGCAATAAAACCATATGTAATGGGTGCAGTAGATGCTGTAAAAGCAGTTGTAACAAATGCGTGGAATAGTATAAAGGACATATCAAGTACAATTTGGAATGGAATTAAGACAGTTGTAACAAACGCATGGAATGGAATAAAATCAATTGCTAGTAGTGTGTCGAATGCGGTCAAGTCGGTAGTGTCAAGTGCATGGAATGGAATAAAAAATATAACATCTTCGATATGGAGTGGAATCAAAACAGCAGTATCAAATGCATGGAATAATATTAAATCGAGTGCTACAAGCTCAGTATCAAATGTAAAAAATACAACAACATCAGGGTTTAATTCCTTAAAATCAGCGGTTACAACTATATGGAATAATATAAAAACAGCAATATCAAATGTATGGAGTAATATAAAAACAGCAGTAAGTAATGGTGCAAATGCAGTAAAATCAGTATGTTCAAGTGTATTTAGTACAATATCTAATATTTTGACAGCTCCATTTAAAGCCGCACAAAAAGCAATAAGCGGTATACTTGGAGGAATTACAAGTAAAATAAATGGAATAAAAGATAAAGTAAGTGGACTTTTTAGAAGTGGTTCTATGATTCCTCAAAATAGCAATAATTTTATTCAGCAAGATATGTTACCAACATCAAGGATATTTAGAGCATCAATGGAAGGTTTTACATCAAGTAGAGGAAGTATACTAGACTCTATTAGCAAACTTTCTAATACTATGACAAAAGGTATAGGTAGTTCTTCATCAGGAATAGCCTCACAATTTAAAAAAGCAGGAGAAAACTCAGCAAAAGCGTATTTAGATGGATTGTCAAACATAGAAGAAGGATTAACAAATACACTTAGAACAGTCCAAGCAATAATAGGTAATGGAAACATAAAAGAAGCACAAGAAATTAAAAAGTTTAATAAGGAAGTTCAAAAGCTACAAGAAGAAAAAGCTGAAGAAATAGCAGAATTAGATAAAGAACATAAGAAAAAACAAAAAGAAAGAAATGAAAAAGAAAACGAAGATATAAAGGAAGCAGAAGCAAAGAAATATAAGAATAAAAAAGAAAAGTTAGCAGCCTTAAAGAAAATAAAAGATAAGTATAATAAGGAATCTGTAAAAGACCAGGAAGAATACAGAGAAAAGTTGGAAAAAATTAATAAAAAGTATGATAAAAAAGAAAAAGAAGATACTGAAAAGCATCAAGAAGAACTACAAAAACTTAGAGAAGAAAAAATAAAAGCTGAAAGAGATTTCAATAAAAAATATAATGATATTAAAGAAGATTATGCTGAAAAAGTAGCAAACTTAGATAAGAAATATATTGAGGACCAAAAGAAACTAAATGAAGAATATCAAAAGATATATGACTCAAGAGTAAAATCTTTAATGGATTATACAGACTTATTTTCTTCTGTAACATTTGAAGAAATTGACAATGATGAGTTAATGGAAAACCTAGAAGAGCAAGTTGATGTACTTAGAAAATGGGACACTGATATGGCAGATTTATCTACAAAAGTAGGTAAAGATTTGTATGAGGAACTATTAGCTAAAAGACCACAAGCTCATAATGAAATAGAAGCCATCAACAAGATGTCAAAAGAGCAACTAGAAGAATACGAAAGATTATACAAAGAAAAGAAGAAAATAGCTGAAAGAAGAGCCAAAGAAGATACAGAAGATGAAAAATATAGAATAGAAAAAGAAATTGAAGAATTGAAAAAAACTTATGATGCAGAATATAGAAAACTAGGTCAAGAAATGCAAAAAAGTATAGAGGAACAAATTGAAAGTTTTAAGGATAAATTTGGAGTAGTACCAGCTATGTTTATGGAAACTGGTAAAGATTCTATGCAGGGCATGATAGATGGTATTAAATCTATGCAAGGAGCATTGGGTAAAGTTTTAAGTGACATAGTTAATTCTATAAATAAACAACTTTCTAATATAGGATTTAAAGATGTAAATATACCTACAGGAGGAAGAAAAGAAGCAGCAAGGTTTAGAAATGAAATAGAAAACTTACAAAGTATAGCATACTCAGATACTCTGGCAAGAGGGATAGCCTCAAATAATTTACTGAAGGATGCAACTGTTAATATAAATAATAATAGTAAAGTTGATAATGAAAAAAGTAGTGATAAGAGAGTTGAGTTGACTTTACATATAGAAAAGTTTATAAATAATACTAAACAAGACGTAGAGCAAATAGGTTCTGAAATAGCATTTATTACAAATCGAAAATTAAAGTTTTAGTGTGACAAATATATTTTCAATATCCAGATTATGGTATAATGATTTTAGCAAGAAGATGTAACCTATAATCTAAGAGTGGAATTCATACAAACAAAGGATTATCCTCCCAACATTAAGAAGGGAGGTGATTATGTATGGATAATTTTTTACAAGGTGTACTAGCTAGTATTTTAGCTAGCTATATAGTTTACTTGATAAGTAAGTTATTTAGAAAATGTAAAAAACCACTCAAAGCTGGCACTAAGAGTGGTTGGGAGTTTGATTTAAAAATCAAATTCCATAAATTCAAATAACATCATTTATGATGAACTCCACTCTACTGACAATAGATTGTAGTTCTTCTTGCTTTTATTATATCATATCTTGATAAAAATATGCAAAGTAAATAGAAAAGGATGTATCAAAAGAAAAATTTGAAGCATCTTTTTTTTATGTATAGGAGGTGATAATTTGGCTTTACAATATTGTGTCAGTGAAAATGAACTAGTTTCTTTTCAATATGGTGAGATAAATAGTAGAGATTTTGGTATTGTAATTACAGATATTAATGAACTTGCATCACCAGAACGGAGATTTGAAAGAATAGAGATTCCAGGAAGGAATGGCAGTCTTATTTTAGATGAAGGTTGTTATAGTAATTTTAATCTTGAAATAGAATGTTATATAGATGTAGATGGTAAAGATATTAACATACTATCATCTGAAATAAAGATGTGGTTACAAACAGACTTTTCATATAAAAATCTTATTATAAGTAGTGACCCAAACTATTATAGAGAAGCAGTTTGTATTAATAAACTTGATTTAGAAGAAGTTATAAAGGATTTAGGATATTTTAAGATTACATTTGAATGTAAACCACTCAAAAAACAGCTAATTAGTAATTTAATTACAATAAATGAATCAAATTCTAAGTTAATAAATACTGGAATGGCTTCGTATCCTCTTATAAAAGTATTTGGAAATGGTGATATAGAATTAAAAATAAATAATGAAATAATAGAACTTACAGAAGTTCAGGGACATATATATATTGATTGTGAACTTATGAATGCTTATAAGGTAGATATTCATACAAATGATATAGTTAATGAGAATAGTAGAATGTTTGGAGATTTTCCAACATTTGAACATGGTGAAAATATAATAACATACACTGGAGATGTAGAAAAAATAGAGATAGAACCTAGATGGGTGGTGTTATAGATTGCTTAGGTTATATAAAGCAAATGAAACAAATTTTAAAAATAATGGATTAGGAATATTAAAAGATGCAGTTGAAGCAAAGATTACAGAAGAATTAAATGGGTTGTTTGAGTTAGAGTTTACATATTATGTGGGCTCTTTTTTATTTGATGAAATTGATTATAATAAAATAGTTATGGCTGATGCTTCTCCAAAACTTAAAAATCAGTTATTTAGGATTTACTATATTTCTAAAGAACTTGATGGAAAAATATTAGTTAAAGCAGAACATATTAGTTATGACTTGTTAAATAATTTTATAGAGACTTTAGAACTTAAAAATGTTACTTGTGAAGAGGTTCTTAATCAAATATTTAGGTCCTGTACTGAAGAAAATAGATTTGTAGGATATTCAGATATAACTGGAAATAAAGATTTTTCAATATCATGTGTAAGTCCACACAATGCTATATCTGATATTAAAGAGTTATTTAACAACAAATCTAAATTAAAGAGAGATAATTTTAATATAAGTTTATTAAATAATATTGGAGAAAGCAATAATGTATTACTAGCATATAGGAAAAATATAACAGGTCTTACAGCAACTTATGATACACAGGAAGTCATAACTAAGATATATCCATATGCAACTAAAAAAAGTGGTAAAAATAAGAAAATTACACTATCAGAAAAATATATAGAAAGCAAATATATAAATAATTATCCAACTCAAAGAATTGTTGCAGTTGATTTTACAGATGATGATGTGAAAAATGAAGAAAGCTTAAGGAATAAGTGCAAAGATTATTTTGTTAAAAATAGTGTTGATTTACCTAAAGTTACTTACAAAGTTGAATTTGTAGATTTATCAACTACAGAAGAGTATAAAAGTTATAAGATGCTTGAGACTGTTAATATGGATGATGAAATAATAGTTAGAGATTATAACTTAGGTATTAATGCTACTGCAAGGGTAGTAAAAACTGAATATAATCCAGTATTAAAGAAATACAATTCGGTTGAAATTGGTGACTTAGTAAATCATTTTAAAGATGAAAGAATAGATGATTTAGAAGAAAAAATAGATAAGGTTCAAAATAATGTAGATAATATTGTAATTGAAAGTGATAATTTTCCAGATACACTTCCAGAGCCATCAAATGTAACAGCACTAGGGTTATGGAGTATGATTCAGTTAGATTGGACTTTTGACAATAAACTATATTATAACTATGAAGTATATGCATCCCAAATAAAAGGATTTGAACCAGATACAATAGGATATACAAATAGGATATATGTGGGTCAAGCGAGTTCATTGCTACATGAAGTTAAACCTATGCAAACTTGGTATTACAAAGTCAGAGCTGGAAATACACATGATAACTATAATGAATTTTCAAATGAAGTTAGTGCAACAACAAGGAAGTTAAGTGATGCAGCTGAATATTTTGAAGAAGCAGCTATAGGTCATGCAGTTATAAGAGATTTAGATGCAGATAAGATAAATGTAGGAAAAGTAAAAGGGCAGTATATTGAAGCTAAAAATTTAGTTGTGGTTGATGGAAACAGCCAAACAACTTTAAATATAGACAGTTTTGGAAATGTTCATATAGGTGCAACAACATTTACATTAAAAGGGAAGTCACTAGAGTCAATTATAGGAGGAGAAATAGATAATATAACTCAACTTGAGATATTTAACAAATTAACTAATAATGGTCTTGCTAAAGGACTATATATGGTTGGGAATGAGTTATATTTAAATGCAAGTTACATTAGAACTGGTACTTTAGAGGGGCAATTTATAAATGGTAGAAATTTAACTGTGAGAGATAATGATGGATATATAACTTTACAAGTGGATAGCAATGGAAAAGTTAATATAAGAGCTAATGAATTGTCTATAGGTGATAAAAACAACTATGAAAGTGTTTTAACTAGTGACCAAAAAGCAGTATTTGATGCATTAACAGGGAATCGAAATTGTGGAATATATTTAAGTGGAAGTAGATTATATATAAATGCTGATTATATAGATACAGGTACTATTTTATGTGACAGAATAGGTGCTAGTTCATCAAACCCAAGAATATTACTTTTTTCAGGTAATGGAGCTGAATGTGCAATAGATGCTACTGCATTAAATGGGGTTGGTATAGGTAAATCAATTAGATTTCAGTATGATAGAAGTCATTATGTAGCTGTAGATGGTTCTTCGGTAAATTTTTATATAGGTAGTACAACTATTTATAATAACTTTTCTCGTTCAAAAGTTTATTTTTATCAAGATGAAATTAGATGGGATAGTGCAGTTTTTGATATGTCTGGAGCTTTAAGACTGTATACAGAGAGTGAAGAGACTGGTTTTGTAGCATGGAATGATGGAACTGCTGCAATTTATTGTGATGGAAGAGAAAGACACGCTTTTTATGATGATGGGACTAAAAAAGGAGGTTCTATTGAAATTGATGGGACTATTTTTGGTATGTCACCAGTTGACAGTCCTCAAACATTAATAGAAGATATTTTATTTGATGTAGAAGTAGAAGAAACAGGAACTATAGTTAAATTAGACAGTACTTATGCTAAAGCTATTTCAAGATATGCAGTATTTCCTTCTAATGGAAAAGTTGAAGTTGTAGAAAAGCAGAATGGATATTTTAAAGTATCTGGATATACTGGGAAAGTAGACTTTAGTGTAAAGGGAAGTAGAATTGATAAAGAACATGAATATTTTTCAATAATGGGAGGAGAAGAACAACATGGCAATTTCTAAGGATATAACAAATGCAATGGGTCAAACTGCTAACTATTGGAGGATAACAACAATAAATAGTAGTTATGGTGCAAAAAAGTGTAATGTATTTATTGCTGGATATAAAGATGAGCAAAGAAGATTAGATAATAAGCAACCAATAATTGTTAAAAACTATATGATGAAGGAAGATGATTTTGCTTTATATTTAGATACAAATACGCTGGATATAAGTGGAGTAAATCAAGTCCAAGCTTGCTACAATTGGTTAAAAGAAAGTGTTGAAGAGTTTAATGGAGGAATAGATGCATAGAGAGGATGTGATAAATCTTGAGAGATAGAATTTATATTGTAGACATCAATACAAAGATGTATCAAATAGCTAGATATAAGCAAAATGATAATAATGTATCTTATAACATGAGGATAGTACAAGATTCTATAGATGTTGATTTAACTGAATATACAGCATTAGCATTTTTTAGTTTACCAAGTGGAAGAGTTACTCAGAAGAATTGTACTATAGAAGGTTCAACTGTTTATACTGAATTAAGTCATATAGAGCTTTCAGAGGAAGGTGATGTTGCTTCTGAGATAACTTTATATAAAGATGACAAGGTAGTTACTACATTTTCTACAATAATAAAAGTTGAAAAAAGTATAAATAGAAATGCAATAGAGGATGAGCCTAGTTGGGATATAATAAAAGACATATTGAATGTATTAAGTTATGAAGAAGAAAGACAAGAAAATGAAAATGTAAGAAAATCTAATGAAGAAATTAGAATAAGTTCTGAAAATGTAAGAGTTGGCAATGAGGATATAAGAATTGAAAGTGAAAATCAAAGAAAAGGTAATGAAGCTGAAAGATGTGATAATGAGGAAATAAGAAAAACGCAAGAGCTTACTAGGGAAACTAATGAAGAAACTAGAAAGACAAGTGAAACGACTAGAGAAGCGAATGAGGAACTTAGAAAGACAAATGAAACAACAAGAGAAGCTAATGAAGAGATAAGAAAAAACAATGAGATAGTCAGAGAGTCAAGTGAAGAAACTAGAAATACAAATGAAGAAACAAGAGAAAACAATGAGACAGTTAGAGAATCAAATGAGGGAATAAGAAAAACTAGTGAAGAAACAAGGGAATCAAATGAAAATACTAGAAAAGCAAGTGAAGAAGTAAGAAACACTAGTGAAGAAACAAGAGTTACTAGTGAAGTAGCTAGGCAAGAATCAGAAACTAAAAGGGAAGAAAGTGAAGAACTAAGAAAAAGTAATGAAGATATAAGAGAAGAAAATGAAGAACTAAGAAAAAGCAATGAAGAGACAAGAAAAGCAAGTGAAGAAGTAAGAAATACTAGCGAAGAAACTAGAAATATAAATGAAGAGACAAGAAAAGCAAGTGAAGAAGTAAGAAATGCTAGTGAAGAAACTAGAAATACTAATGAAGAATCTAGAAAAGTTAGTGAAACAACAAGAGAAACTAATGAAGAAACAAGAAAAGCAAATGAAATAACAAGACAAAGTTCAGAAACTAAAAGAGAAGAGAATGAAGAACTTAGAAAAAGTAATGAGGAAACTAGAGAATTAAATGAATCAACTAGGCAAACATCTATAATTAATATGCAGAAAAAAGTAGATGATAAAGTAGATGAGGTTGATAATAAAATAATTGAAGTAGATACTGCTAAAACAGATATGACAACCACTGTTAGCAATAAAATAACTGAGTTTGAAAAAAGGTTCAATGAATTAGAAAATTTAGATACAGCGGGAGAAATATTACAATCAAAAGAAACAACAGATGGTCAGATAAAAGATACTTTAAAAGAGAGATTAACTTATGATTTTAATAAACTAGATTTAAAAATAGAGCAGCTTATTGCTGGTGGAATAAATGTAGCATTTAATAAATCATATGATACATCTGAATGGATTGAAGTTGATGGAGGATTTGAACTTTCAGTAGAGCATAATCTTGTTACTCAAAAAATACTAGTATCTTCTATAGATAAACTTAACAAGAAAAGTTTGATTACATCTTATAAAATTATAGATGATAATAATATAGTATTATTTAATGAAATTGCTATAGATATTGAAATTACTGTAGTTAATGGTGGTTCAACTATTGAACTTATAAAATTCACTATTAATGATGATATAGAATCTCTTGAAAGTACTTACTCTAGCATAGAGATAAAAAGACTATTAAAAGATGGATTAGATAAAAAAGCCAATTTAGAACATGTTCATGATATATATGTTGAGAAAGTAGAAGGAAAAGGACTTTCTACAGAAGATTATACAACTGAAGAAAAAGAAAAACTTTCTGAATTAGATACTTTTAAAAATAAAGAGACAAAATTTAATACGAATGGCTCTATAACAGAGGTATTAGATAATAATATCAAGTATATTACAAAGTTTAATGCTAATGGTTCTATATCAAAAGAAAAGTATATAAATGATATATTAATCAGTACAACAATAACTAATTTTGAAAATGGAATGATACAAGAATCTGTTACAAGTGAAGGGGTGATTTAATGAGCTGGTCAGAGGTATATAAGGTAAACAGTGACATACAAGGCGAACCTTTGAATTTTTTAAACTATTTGAATGATTTAAAACTAAATGAGCTAGACAGTTATGTACTTTATGATGGTAATATTAGAATATGGGAAGAGCTATATTTAAATAGTCTATACTTATTTTCTAATCGAGGAATTAGAGAAGTAGTATATGCAGCTTTTTCAGAAACGGATATTGATAATCTATTTGATAAAAGTACCAAGCTAGGAGAACAATTAAATGCTTTTTATAGAACAGATATATTTAGTTTAGGAAATGCTGATAATGTAGTAAAGGGAATGACTATAGAATATTACAATTCATTAGAGCAAAAATTTAAAGACGGTTATGATAGATATGTTACTAGAGAGCAGGAAAAAACAACTATAGGCGCATGGTTTAATTCCGCTTTTAGTCTTAATAATGCTGATTTAGAAAGTCTTACAACTATAGATGAAATATTAGCCAATACAAAAGCTACTAATGTGATACTTAATAATAGTAATGCAATAGTAGCTTTAACTATGTGTGAATCAAGCATGGAAGCTGTTGTGGCAAGTAGTAATGCTATGGATTTGTTAGGACAATACATTTTAAAAGTTACAGCAGAGCCAGCAGTTATAAGGGCAATTTTAAAAAATAATGTAATTAGAGAAGCTATAATCAATAGTACTGAAGCAATGACTCATATAGCAACAAATCATGAATCAGTTAGGATGATATTTGAGAATTTAGAAGCTACACAGCTACTATTATCTAATCAAGATACATTAGATTTAGTTTTAGCAAATGCAAATGTTATTAGACTTGTACTTACAAAGATTTTAGAAACTCATAATAGTATACTTAAGTTAGATATAAATACTTTAATAACAAATATGACTAGTATGATTAATTCAACTAACATAGAATACCAAGATAAGATTTTTCCTATAGTTGAAAATATGAATACTAATTTTATAAGTGTAAAAGATTTATTATCAAATAATAACTTAGACAAAAATAATATAATTGCTATATTTCAATGCATAGAAAATAATTTAAGTGTTATAACAGCTTTATCAAGTGACGAAGTAGCTTTCAATTCTATCAAGGAAATTGATTTAGCTATAGCAAAAACCGCAGCGAAGCTAGCGGGGATAGACAATATAAATATCAACACTTCGGATGCGTTAGCTAGAAGTGATAAATACATGAATGCTGTGGCAAGCTCACAAATAGCAATGAATGCTGTGGCAAGCTCACAAATAGCAATGAATGCTGTGGCAAGCTCACAAATAGCAATGAATGCTGTGGCAAGCTCACAAATAGCAGTAAACACAATAATAAATAATCAGGGATTCTTAAATATAGTAATCTCTAGCTCGACAGCCATGTCTGCCATCGCAAGTAGCTCGACAGCCATGTCTGCCATCGCAAGTAGCTCGACAGCCATGTCTGCCATCGCAAGTAGCTCGACAGCCATGTCTGCCATCGCAAGTAGCTCGACAGCCATGTTATCTATTTCTAAAAGCCCGCTTGCGCTTAACAAAATACTTAAAACTGAGATTGGAAGAACTAATCTGGCTAATTCAAGTTACTTACAAACGAATTATAGCAATATTAATACTTCTGTTCAAAATACTACATATTTTGCTAAAGGTTCTAATGCTGTAATAGATAGTGGTAATAGAAATTCAAATGATGCAGGAGGTATGGTAAGCAGTGCAACACCAAATCAATGTATATTTATATGCTTAACAATAGGTTCATGGAGTAATGGCACTAGTACAACAGGAACAATAAGTCATTTACAAACTGGTTCACAAGTTGCAACAAGAACAACAACAACAGGACCTATTCATCAAGGAACAGGAGCAACTGCACAATATATATGTGTAGGAGGATGTAAGTTTACAGAGAGTTCAGATTCTGGAGCATGGGGATGCATGGCTTATGCTAAATAGTATACAATAACTTTTATTAAAAGAAGGTGATTAATTGTTAAATGAAGATGTAGTAAAAAATATTAATAAACTAAATAATGAGCAGGATAATATTAACCTAGAACTTAGTAAGAAAGCTAGCAAGGAAGATTTAGATAAATTAATTCAAGGTGGCGCTAATGTAGCTATATCTAAAGATATATCAACAAATAATTGGATATTAGAAGAAAGTACATATACAGCTATAGTTGAACATAATCTTGTAACTAGAAAAGTACTTGTAAGTTTAATAGATAAGACTACCAATAACAATATATTTTGTTCATATCAAATTTTAGATGATAATAGGATAAAAGTTTTTAATGAATCAAACAATGAACTTGAATGTATAGTTGTAAATGGAAACTCAGCCATAAATATGGTTTCAGCAACTATTGATGATAATAGAAGTACCAAAACAACCACTTATTCTTCTATAAAGATAGAAGCTTTATTAAAATCCTTAGAAAATAAAATTGATGATATAGAAAATCTCAAGGAAGTTGACAATATAAAATGTAGAACAGATACAGGAGAATACACTATAGAAAACAGTAAGAAAGGGTATTTAACTAATCTTAATATACAAGGAAAGACACTAATTGATTTATGGGGAAAAACTAGTTCAGATTTTTCTTTATGGAAAGCAACTTTTTTAGATGGAAAAATAAACATACTAACAGAAAATGATATAAGATATTCTAATTTTTTTACAACCAACTGTATTTTATATAAACCAGATACTATATATACAATAATAGTTGATGTTGATAAAAATACTTTACCTAGTACAAGTGGGATATATATTCATAGTTTGGGAGAAGAAAATTCAGTATTTATTCCTAATCTGACAAATATAGCTATATTAGGAGGAGTGATTGGTAAATTCAGATATACATTCACAACAATATCAGACTTAAGTGATTGTAATGTGGCTTTAAGGAGTGTTTTAGATAATGATACACTTGCATCTGGTTATGAAGTAAGTTTGAAAATTACCATATTAGAAGGAGATTATACAGATATTAATATAGATTACTCTAATGAACTATTAAGTGTTGGGCAAAGAGATAAAATAGAACTTTTAAGTTATCAATATAGTGGAATTAATATTTTTAATAAGAATTCCGATTTTAAAGATAATTATATTTTACAATATCTTAATGGAGAGGAACTTATTTCTGAAGCTAGGAATCATAAATATACGCTAGACTATATAGAAATAGAACCAAATACAGAGTATACTTTTTATAATTGTAGTAGAAATATTTGTTGGTATGATATAAATAAGAGTTTTATACCAACACCATTAAATGAAAGAATAATAGGAGATAAAGATATTTTTTATGTTGCTAGAAGTCCTAAAAATGCAAAATATCTAAAAGTTACTATAATAAAAGATTTGCATGATGATGGTAATAAAACAATTATAACTAAAGGAAATAAATATGATAAAAAGGTAATTCCATACACATTAAGAAGCTTACCAAATGGAATAAGAGATGAAATAGTCTACAAAAATGGTTCATATAAACTAATACAAAGATGTGAAGAAATAGTTTTTAATGGTAATGAAAATTGGATAGAAGTTCATGGAATGTATGAGTTTAGATTAAATTTAGATATATCTGTATTAAGATTAGATATGTCTAAGTTTGTAACTAACTTGTACAAGCAATCTTATGTGGACTATATATATAATGTTCAAACTGAATCAGCATTATCTATATCAACAGAAAATGGAATAGGTGTAATAGATATAGTAGATACTTTGATATCTCCTTTTAGTATTGCTAATTTTAAAGAAAAATTAAAGAAAAACCCTTTAAAAATAATTTATGAATTAGAAACACCAAGAGAAATTGAATTGACATCATTAAATTTAGAACAATATGATAATCAAACTAGATTTATTTGTAATGCTGGGGCTATAACTCCAAATATTAGTTTTGAAAGTACACAAAATTTAGGTAGTCATATAGAAGTTATTAGAGAAAATTTAAAAGAAATTACATCGATAATTAAAACTGAAAATAATATTGATTTTAAATTTATAAATGGATGGGATAAAGTATGGCAATCAGCTACTATTACAAATATAGGAAAGTACTTATTTGTAAACATGATTGTGACAAAAAATACATCATCTACTGTTTTAGAAGAAGCAATAATTAAATTACCTTTAGGTATATCAAGACAAAACTATTCTTGTCCAGTTATGAATTCTTCTTGTGAACAAGTTGACACTGTAGGGATAGCTTGTGTAAATAATACTATACTAATGTTAACTCCAGGTCATGATATTACGAATAAAGGAATTTTAATTAGTGTTGTTGTAAATTTGGAGGTTTAAAGTATGGATAAAATGAAATTTAAAATAATAAAAGAGCATAATTTCTCAAAAGAAGAAATTGACAATATAGGAATTGATAATTTTTTTATTACAGATAGTGGACAATTGTGGACACCTTTAATAAGCAAAGGAGAAATTATTAAAACAGGTGAACAGTCTTATAATGAGTGGTTAGAATTACAAAACAATCCAGTCAAACCAGAACAACCACTTGATGAAAGTACAATTTTAATAGAAAATCAGAAAGAGCAAGACAATCTTTTAATAGATAATGCTTATAGAATAGCTATGTTAGAACTTAACACAAATAATATGCTATAAAGTTATAAAAATTTGGAGGTAAGAATATGTATAATATTTTAAAAAGAATGATTGAACAAAAAAATTATGAAACTAAAGAAGAGTTGCAAAACAAGTTAGATGTATTCTATGCATTAAATAGAATTAAAGAGAATGAATATACAGAATTAACAAACATGATAAATAAAGAAGAAGTACCAAAAGAACCTATTATCTAAAATACACAGGTTCTTTTTTTATATCAATTTTAGTAGGAGGTCATCATGGAAAAATTATTAACAGAATTAAGTAGTTTAGGAGCAATAGGAATCTTATGTGCTTTATTATTCAAAAATACTATGCAAGAGAAAAAAGAAGATAGAGACATGTATAAAAAGACAGTAGAAAACTTTATCGAACTATCTACACAACAACAGGAAATCAATAAAAATATACTTGTTGAAATGGGAGCAATGAAAACTGATGTGGAGGAAATAAAGGAAGATGTAACAGATATAAAGGTAATGCTACAGAAAGAAGGTGATAAATGATGAAAGTAGCAATAGTACCAGGGCATACTCTAACAGGAAAAGGAACTGGAGCAGTAGGTTATATAGATGAAGGAAAAGAAAATAGAATACTAACTGACTTAATAGTAAAATGGTTAAAACAGGGTGGAGCAACTGTATATACAGGTAAGATAGATAAATCCAATAATTACTTAGCAGAACAATGTCAAATAGCCAACAGACAAGATGTAGATTTAGCAGTACAAATTCATTTTAATGCAAATAGTACAACCTTAAATCCAATGGGTACAGAAACAATATATAAAACTAATAATGGTAAAACATATGCTGAGAGAGTTAATTCAAAATTATCAACTGTATTTAAAAATAGGGGTGCAAAAACAGATGTAAGAGGTCTTTACTGGCTTAGTCACACAAAAGCACCAGCAATATTAATTGAAACTTGTTTTGTAGATAGTAAGGCTGATACAGATTATTATATTAAATACAAAAATACAGTAGCGAGATTAATTGCAGAAGGCATATTAAATAAAAATATAAATAATGAGGATAAAATCATGTATAAATATACAATAGTTTACGATGGCGAAGTTGATAAGATAGCTGCGACTGTAATTGGTTGGGGATATAAAAAAGAAGAATGCTTAGTTTGTGATATAAAAGATTATAAACCCTCCAAAACCGAGAATCTATATGTTGTAGGAGGAGGAGCATGTAATAAGATAAGTTCCATAACGACAGAAAAATATACTATGATAAAGGGTAATGATAGATTTGACACCCTTTATAAAGCATTAGATTTTATAAACAAATAAACTGATTAGGAGGTAGCAACTAAAATAGTTACCACCTCCTTTTTTTAATCATTCTCAGCTTTTTCAATAGTTATTTTACCATCTTCTAGTGTAACTATAACTTTTCTTTCATCTTGAGATATACCCAATTCTTTAACCCAATTGATAGGTAAAGATAATCTAGTGGTAGTGTATCCATTTCCACTCTTATGAAAACTTATATTTAATTCTCTTTGCTCCATTTAATTTCCATCCTTTTTTAATTCTTTTGTAAAGAAAACTAATAGTGAGATACTTATTAATAAGCCAATGATATTCCAGATATCAAAACTTTTTATTAAGAGTATTACATCAAATACTATAGTTATCAAAACAACAGCAATACATATTTTGTAAAATTTTCTATTCATGGTATTTTAGAAAGTATGTTATAATATTAGAAAGAAACCACCTAGAAGGAAGTGCATTTCCTTCTAGGCTTAACTCTTATAGTTCTTTAATTAGTCTTAAAACTGTAAGAGCTATATTTAGTATTAATAATATAAAAGAGAGAACTTTTTTAAGTATATTAAATTTGTTCTCTTTTTTATTTTTTCTTCTTTCTAATCTCCCCACTCTCTTTGTCCTCCTTTCTTAGTTTTTAATTTTGTCACCTCCTTATCTATAAATATATTATAACATTACGGGGCGTAATATGCAACACTTTTATCCATATTTTTCAATAAATTTATAAAATCTATTAATATGAAATACAAAATATAATAAAAATAAGTAGATGCTTACATTACACCTACTTATTTTAAAATTATTCCTCATCAAAAATAACTATTGCCTTACGTTTTTCCCTTGTAAATCTCATTTTTTCAAGTTGGCTTAAAGGTAAAGAAATTTTGGCAGAATAAGTACCTGAGCCACCTTTACTATAAACTATTTCAGATTCTTTTTGCTCCAAACTATTTCCCTCTTTTTTTATATTGTAATGTAACAAATATTAACAATAAAATGCTTATTATTAATCCTATTATATTGCTAGTATTAAAATGCAAAAATAAAAGTATTATGTCTATTACTATAGTTATAGCAACTATGACAATACAGATTTTGTAAACTTTATCACTTATATTTTATAGAAAATGTGTTATAATATCTAGGAAGAAATTACTAGGAAGAAGATTAAATTCTTCCTAGCTTATAAAACTATAAATCTTTTAATAACTTAATTAGTTTATCAATTAAATTTATTAAAATAGGTAAGATATAGAGAGCAGTTTTAATTTTGGCGAGTTTGTTTTATCTATCTTTTCACCTCCTTTCTATATTTATATTAATGAACTATATTTCTTAAAAATAAATGGTGACAAAATCCAACTTGCCACCATCTTGCCACCGAAAATAAAGAATAGAATAAATTTGAATTAAGCACAATAAAACATAAACAACAAAACTGACCTTAATAAAACATTGAGATACCAAGACTTGTAAAAAATAACAACAATAAACAAATAAAATAGAATAATATTACAACATAAGTAAGATATATGTTGTTAATAAAATTGAGATAGAATATGTGGAGGAGTTTTATGCTTGTAATTATTTTTTTATGCATAGGAGGTTTTTTAGCTGCTTTTGTAGACTCTATAGCAGGAGGGGGCGGACTCATAAGTATGCCTGTTCTTATGGCGATTGGAGTGCCAGTGCATCTTGCTATTGGTACAAATAAATTTGCTGCATCAGCAGGCTGTATAAGTAGTGCTTATAGATACTCAAAATCTGGTAAAACTAATAATGAACTTTTAAAGAAATTAGTACCATTTACTATTATTGGTAGTATTTTAGGTGTAAGATGTGTACTATCAATAAGTGAAGATATATTAAATGTTTTAGTTGTAATAATGATTTTAATAGTGGCTATTTACACTTTTATTTCTAAAAACTTAGGTCAAGAAGATAATTTTGAAGGTATTAATAAGAAAAATCTAAGATTAGGTATGATTATGGCTCTTATAATGGGGTTTTATGATGGTTTTTTTGGACCTGGTACAGGTACTTTTTTAACTTTTGGATTTATAAAAATATATGGATATGATTTTTTACATGCTTCTGCAAATACAAAAATATTAAACTTAACAAGTAACATAACATCATTATTATTGTTTGTGATAAATGGTCAAGTATACTACAAAATTGCTATAGTGTTTGCATTAGTAATGATAATAGGTGCTTATGTGGGTGCTAAAGTTGCTATAAAAAAAGGTTCAAAGATGATAAAACCAATATTTTTAGTAATGGCATTGTTTATGGTCACAAAATTAGTGTATCAAACGTTATTTTAATTGATTAACTTTTAAATTTTATAAGTAGTTGTGATTTTCTTATATTAAAATATATCAAATGACTTTTAAAAGTTCTAATTATTTTCTAATATAGTTCATATGTAATACACATATAAATTGTAATATTATATATAGAAAGATTATATATCAAAAAAATATAATTTTAATTTTATTTATATGATATATATAATAATTTGTAGGAGGAGTTGTTTATGAATATATCAAGAAGAGCTATGAAGATAATCGAATTGGCACAAAAAATCGCTAATAAAAAAGGTGTAACAGTACAAGAAGCTTGGAATGATGCAATGAGAGAATACAAAGCAAAATATGAATATGTTACATAATTGTATGCATTATATTTTAAATATAGGCAATATATAAAATATAAGGGTCTAGAGTTAACTTCTAGGCTCTTTTATTTTTTGAAGTTAAGATATTTGAATAGAAATAAAATGTAAGTAAAATCAACTTATTAAAAGAAAATAAAAACTTTATTTGATAATTTAAAATAAGTATTTAGAAAAAATTCTAAATAGATATTGAAATATAATAATACCTATGCTATATTCTAATTAGATGAAATTCTAAATAGAGAGGTGATGGTGTTGGGTTTTCCAGAAACGTTTAAAGCTCTTTCAGACCCTGTAAGAAGAGAAATATTACTTATGTTAAGGGGGAATAAAATGTCAGCAGGAGAAATTAGTGAAAAATTTAATATGACAAATGCCACAATTTCTTATCATCTATCTCAATTAAAAAAGGCAGGACTCATATTTGAGACAAAGTATAAAAATTTTATTTTCTATGAAATAAACATTTCGGTTTTTGAAGAGGTTATGCTTTGGTTTTCACAATTTATGGAGAAGGGAGAAAAAGATAATGAAAAAAGCGATAAATAAACAATTTATTTTATCTACATTAATATGTTTTATACCATTTATTGTATCAATATATTTTTACAATAGACTACCAAATGAAGTTGCAATTCATTTTGATACTTATGGAAATCCAGATAATTATGCTCCAAAATTTATAGCAGCTTTTGGGGTACCATTACTAATGCTATGTGTTCATTTGTATACATGGTTTAGACTTGAAAATGAACCTAAAAAGGCTAATTTTTCAAATGTCATGCAAAATTTATCAAAATGGGGAGTCGCTATACTTGCAGTCATCTTACAAATAATGATGGTTTTGTATTCAACAGGAATTAGTTTGGAGTTTAATTTTTATACAGGATTGATTTTGGGGATAGTAGTTATTTTATTTGGAAATTATCTTCCTAAATGTAAGAAAAATTATTCTATGGGAATAATTTCACCATGGACTCTTAATGATGAAGACAATTGGAATAAGACACATCGTTTAGCTGGATGGATTTGGATTATTGGTGGGATATTGTTAATTATTAATGCTTTTATTAACATACCTTTTTATAATATGTTTGTAATTTTTGTAATTGTAATACTACCATTTATATATTCTTATTTGATATACAGAGTTTCAATGAAAAATAACTAATACAATCAATAATCATCATAATATTTAAATGAATGCAATACTTTTCAGAGCTAAAATATATAATTTAAAATGTACTAAGATGTTTGTTTTAGCTCTGAAAAAATATTATTTAATGAAATTAATATGGTATATTGAAAATTTTAAGAACTTATATTAATTAATCTATTGAATATGATTTAAAAATTTGCATTTAATGTTGAAAGCATAAGTATAGTGTGCTACTATTATAAAAAATTATTTATAAATATAGGAGGTAGAACATGAATACTAAAGAAATGAAGGAATATAGAAAGTTTTACAATAAAAATTAAGTGATACAGATGAATTTTTCAGAGTATTTGGAAGTCTTGATGATAAGGCTTATTCAGAAGGAGCTATAAGCAAAAAAAATAAAGAATTAATGGGATTAGCTATTTCTATTTTAAGTAGATGTGATGAATGTATTTGTTATCATATTGAGGGTTGTATTAATTCTGGCGCGAGTAATGATGAAATTATAGAAGCAATAAAAATAGGTGTAATTGGTGGTGGGTCTATTACGTATCCAAACGCAAGATTCGCAATAAAGGTTCTAGAAGAGTTTAATGTATAATTTTAGTATCAATAATTTATTTATATTAGTAGCATTTAGTTGTTTAAAATTGTGCTAAATTTTATTCTTATAATTATATATTTTTATTGATTTTTTATAATTGTATACAAAAAATTAAAAATTTAGAGTATTTTTTATTACAGATTATATTGAGAATTGTATAGTGTTGCTATTCAATATACTATACTTTTTATTGTTTTAAATAAATTGAATATTGGGATAATTATATTTACATATTTATGTTTCATATAGTAATATATTTTTTATAACTCATATAAGTTTTAATAAAAAGTTTTTGAAAGTACAATAAATAAAATTTTGTTCATTGTATTTTATTATCAAATTTACTACAAATTAAATTGTCTATTTTTATTTATAGAGTAGAATAAACTGTTTTTGTTAGGAATTTTGAAAATAGAATCAGACTGAAAAAATAAAGGAACTAATTTGTCTAACGTTTATTGGTGAAAAATAAATATATAGAAGTTATAATAAGTATATAAAAGTGTATGAGAGGTGTTATATGTTTGGTAAACAAAAAGAAAGTGTTAGATTTCTAGATTTTAATGATGTAGCAGAAAAATTTGGAGAGAAAAAGGCTGTTGCAATTTTTGATGCTATAGCTGGAAAAAAATCTAAAGAACATATTATCAAAGATATAGAAAAATTAGTAAAAAATGAAGTTTAGACATTTATAAGGTATATTGAGCTTGAGGGTAGCTCTTTATACCTTTTTTTTTATTATTTTAGAGTATTCTAATGTTTAATTTATTATAGAGATAATGTATTTAGATGCTTTTATATACATAGTGTAGGGCACTTAATAAACAGTGTTTAGGTTTAGATGTGTGAATTTAGTTAATATCTTATTAATAATATAATTGAAAAATTATTAAGGTTTTTAATTTGAATTTTTACAACGAGATCTTAATAGTTATGTTTTTCAATTTAAATAAAAAACTTATTATTACAAGTATTAATTTATAACAATAAGTCTTTTATAGTTTAAAATTGTAATTAGTTTCAGAAATATTGTTATTTACCATTGAATAATATATATTAAATGTTTTTTATAGATAAAAAACTAAATAGTTAGTTTATCTGACTCTCTAATGAATTTAGATTGGATTTTGGATCTTCATTATCTTTATTAAAGTATAATGACTTATTTAAACACTGTCTTGCCTCATCAAATCTTTTATTAGCCATAAGTATAACTCCTTTTAGATTGTATATGTCGCTCATCTTTTTTTTGTAATCAGAATCTATTTTATCTAAGTACTTTAAAGAGTTATTGATTGAATCAAAAGCATTATTTATCGCATCTGAAGAGCCAGGAAATCCATCAAAACGCATATAATTACATGCTTGTGCATAATATAGGTCTGAATTAGTAGGATTAAGAGAAATTGATTTTTTTAGTAGGGTTTCAACTTCTTTAATAGTTTCTAATTTGTAATCATCAAGTTTAAGTTGAGCGAGATACATACTATTGATAGCAAAGTCTTTTTTAAAACTTTCGTGTAATAATAGTTTGTATTTATTGTTTTCAATTACAAAATATCGATAAACTTTTAAAGAATCATTTCTTTTATAAAGTATATTTTTTATCTCAAAAGATTCTTCTAATTTAACTACATTTTTATACTTTTTTCCATCATAATTATATTTTTTTATAGTTTTTTCTTTACCTACTTTATAATTAATTACTCTCTTTGTATTAACTAAAATATCTTGAAATTCTTCAAAATTTTCTATACTAATTTTTTTCTTACTATCCTTACTTAATAAACTATATGCTGTTTCATAGTCACCAGAGTTAACTCTATCAATATATTGTTTTGCTACTTCACTAGCACTTTCTTTTGGGGAACATCCTACTACTGATATTACAATTGATAATGTTAAGAGTAAAGTTATGCCTTTAGTAATATTCATAATGCAATCACCTATAATTAAATTTTATTAATTATATTTTAGCATCAAACATTGAATAAGTCATTAGCTTTAAAGTACATAAAGTGAATAGTTTAGTAAAATTAAAAACCTAACTCTGATAGCCAACTCATCAGTTTATTTTCTCGGTATTTTGAATCATGATTATTAAATTTACCTAATTTAATTTCCCCAACAATCATACCATCAGACATAAATAGTACTCGTTCTGTTTTTAGTGCTACTTTTACATCATGAGTTACGAGCATAATAGCTGTACCTAATTGATTAATATCTATAAGAATATCCATTACTTCATTTGTTAACTTGGAGTTAAGTGCACCTGTGGGCTCATCTCCAAATAAAATTTTCGGATCATTAATTAAAGCACGACATATAGAAGCTCTTTGAAGTTGACCTCCAGAGACTTGAGTAATATCTTTATCTTTTATTTCTAGAATGTTCATTTTTTCCATAAGTTTTGTTGCTTGTTCATTGATTATTTGACGATTTTTTTCTTTACTTAAGTAAGCAGAAATAATTATGTTATCAAATATATTTAAATTTTTAAGTAAATTACTTTGTTGAAATATAAATCCCATATTTTTTAATCGAAGTTTTGATAATGCTTCTTCTGACAGATTAGAAATCATTTCACCCGAAAATTTGACTGTACCAGAAGTTAATTTATCCATTCCACTTATGTTATGTAGTAGTGTTGATTTACCAGAGCCAGAAGAACCCATAATAGATATAAATTCACCATGTTGAATTGACAAATCTATTCCTTTCAAAACTTGTTGTACATTTCCTTTACCAATAGTATACTCTTTAATAATTTTTTTAGCTTCTATAATATTATTCATAACATACCCCTTATTCTATAATAGACATAATTTTTATTTTATTAATTGCTCTACTAATTACTATAATTGTAGTTAATACTGTGAGAATTAAAACTGATGGATAAAGCACATATACAATTAATGGATTTATTACAAACTGGAGATTTGAGATACCAGAAAGTAGTAATCCAGATATTTTTTGTCCAAGTGTATTTGCTATAATGACTCCTAAAACAGTTCCAATTATAAGTATCAATAAAGCTCTAGTAATGTATTGAATGCGTATATCTTTAGTAGAAAATCCTAAGCTAAACATAATTGCTGTTTGTGGCGTATCCTTAGCAATGAGCATTTTAAAGAACATCGCAGTAATTAGTGAAGAAATTGCAATAGACATAACAACAGCTAATTTTATAACAAGTCTTAATTGGCTGATAACAGAACCTAATGTTTGACTTGTATAATTATTCATATCAGTAATCTTAGCAGGGTAATAATTTATGCTGTACTGCTTTAATTTATCTGCTACATTGACACCAGGCTTTAAATTCAAATTTACAATATGCCATAGTATATTATCTTCACTAGATGGTAGCATAGCTTTTGCAGTCTTACCACCATAGGTAATGTCTTGATATATTCCACTAACAGTTAAAATCAACTCTTTATCTTTTAAGAAAATTGATAAATTATCTCCAATGCTTTTTTCTAGTTCATTTGCATTTATGACAGACAATGCAATTTCATTTTCTTTCATTGGTGCAGAACCTTTTACATATGTCAGTGGGAAAGTTTTAAAGTTTCCATTTTCTATTTTAATATTTTCTATCTTGCCATCTTTATTTCTTATTTTATATGAACTTGTTGTAAAGGATTCATACTTTTTAACATCATTGTCAACATTAATTTTTTCTAGTATAGAATTAAAAAGATGCTTAGTTTGTTTTGTTTGAGGCAAATCAATACGAATATCACTCTTGCCAGCACCCATATAAGTGATAAATTCAGGTGATTTAATAGTATTTAAAAAATTAGTTGGTACAGTCATAATAAAAATACAAATCGTATATACAAAACAAAGCAATCCATAGACTGTAATTTTTTTAAACACTTCGTTTAATCCTAAAAGTATGTTAGTATTTGTTATTTTATTTTTGTGTATTTGAAAACTGAATCCATATTTTACAGAGTTAGTAGAACGGTTACCTCTTAATGCATTAATTACTGATATTTTTTCGAATTTTTTAAGTATAACTTTACAAAAGAATACAACACTTAAAAATACAAGAACTGAACCTATAAATGGAACGAGAATACTAAAAATGGTTTTGTCTATGGCTCCCATATAAATGTAAATATTTTTTGTAAAAAGAGGGCCTATAAATAATGAGAGTATGTAACCAAGAAAACTTGCAAAAGATGCAATTAACAAGTATTTTATTAAATATAAGTTTTGGATGTTACCATTTTTAATACCAATGGCCTTCATAACACCAATTTCTCGATAATCTTCTTCAATCGTTGTAATTAAAGTAAATCGTAAACATAAAATAGAAATTGTAATAAGAAGAATACTAATTAAGATGATAATAGTAATTACAATCCCATCAGACAAAGAATTTAGTAATTTGTAAATAGAATAAGTCACTGATGTACCTGTTTGAGGGAGCTTAGTTGATTGGTATAACGTTTCAAACTCACTAATTTTATTTATATCATCTAATATAAATTCAATTAAATATTCGCTTTCTCCTATATTAGATTTTAACGTGTTCCAATCATTATCACTGATTAAAAAACGCTTTGAAGTAACAAGTGAAGGGTTCATTTGTGAGTCACGTATAAAATCTTTTATTGTAAATTCCATAAAGAAATTACCATTAATAATTTTTATAGTATCTCCAATTTTCAAATTGGATTGTTTCATATAATATACAGGAACACCTATTTCTCCATCTTTTATTTGCATTATTTGATTGTCCATATCTAATAAAAAATCAAATTTATCGTTTTGTTTTGTAAAACTATTTTCTAGTACACTATTAGCTTGATTTTCTACTTTATTTCCTAGAAAAATATTAGCTCCATTTACATTTAGAAGTTCGGAAGTTTGCTGTTTTTTTATATATGGAGTTTTAGCTGAGAACTTATCAATTTCTTTTTGTTGTAATTTCCCAGAATACATTTGGACATAATGTGGTGTATGAGATTTTTGAAACAAGGAAGTCATTGAATCAGTTAGCTCTACAATGATATTTATTGAACTAGATACTAGCATTGATGCAAGTAAAATAAAAATAAATAGAGTAATTGTTACTACTTTATTTCGTGTTAAATCCTTTAATAATATTCTTTTTAGCATAAATAATCCTCATTTCTTAAAAATTTTGTATTAAAAATTTTAGAATTTTTTTATAGTAGTGGTATAAATATAAGATTTAAACTGACCGTCGGTCTATAATGATAATATTATAATATCATTAGTTTGTCAAGTCATTTAAAAAGTAAAATATATACATCTTATGATAAAGTGTATAGAGAGGATTTAGCATAGATAGAGTAGTAAAAATTTTTAAAAGAGAATAATTAATACAAATTATCTTTAGGTTTTTATTAATCATTAATTTTTTATATTAATTAAGGATGTAAAAAATTATCGATTATTTTTATATATTAATATTTATTGAAAAAGATTTGTTAAAAGTAGTAATATCATATACAAATTACTATTTTTCAGATGAATTATGAAGAAGAATAATTAAATTAATAAATATAAAGATATTTTTTGGTTATTATTAATTAAAAATTTAATTTATATTTAATTAATATAAAATTTGATGTAATATTATTTTTAAATTGTTTAAATTATGTTATTATTCAGATATAGGCAATATTAGATAAATCTAATGACGCAAAGCTATAGGGACTAAAATCTTTATATAATAAAGGTCATGTCAGCCAGTTGCCAAAAAGATAATAATTCTTTTTGTTGAAAGTATTTTTTAAAGTTATATATTTTTAATAACTTAATATTTGGCAAGAGGAGGGCTTAAGATGATATCTGAATTAATGTTGAAAAGTTTTGGCGAATCTAGCATCAATTTTAAGACTAAAATTAAATTAAATTTAAGAGAAAGACCAGACATAAATAGTATGAAGTTGAAAAGTATACCAGAAGGTAAAATTGTTAAGTTAAAATGTGTCGATGGAATATGGGCAGAAGTTGAAAGTAATTATGACAAAGGTTGGTTACTTTATAAATATTTAGAAAAATTAAGCAATGCTAAAAGCAATAGTAATGGTATAGTAAAAAATAGAAAAAAGAATTATGTAGGAAATATAAGAACGAATGGCTTAAGTTTAGAACTTAGAAATGATAGAACATTAGACTCTAGAATTATAACTACAATTCCTGATGGTTTTAAAGTTGAAGTATGTTATAGTGTTGGCAAATGGGCAAGGGTTAATATTGATAGAAATGGAAAAAAATATTCTGGATATGTATATAGTCAATATATAGAAGAATGTTTAAGTTTATCATAATTGGATACTAGTAAGCTTTAAATATACTAATAAATTTCAGAAAAAGAATCCTATTCATGGGATTCTTTTTCTTTTGTAAAAAAACTTATTATAATATTAAATATAATAAATTAACTAGGTCTTTTTAATTGTAAATCGAAGATTTAATTGAAAATAGATTTAACTTATGATTTGTATTTTAGGTGCCATGAATTGAGATTGATTTAGAAAATTTTAATAAAAAAGAAAGTTGATAGGATAAAAATAATATTAAAGATAAGAAAAGATATAAGAAATTTGAAAAATTTTGTAATTTTTAGTTTTATATATATTATAATAAACTAGATATAAGATTTTTATGAGGGGGAAAATATGAAAAAAAAGAAAACATTGATTGGAATAGCTATATCTTTTTTGCTTATAATCAGCACTATAAATCCATTGCAAGTTGAGGCTGAAGCTATTATTGATTCTAGTGTATACATTTCTTCAGCACAAGAAAATTATAAATCTAATAATACTAGATTTAAAACTATTAAATCTAAAAGTAAGCATAAACGTAGTAAATCTAGAAAAAGCAGAGTTAATTTGAAGAAAAGAACTATAAGAACTAAAAATTATGGACATAGAAATTTAGATAAACATAAAAGTCAAAGCATAGGAATATATAATATTCTTTCAAAATTGATACTTTCAGTAATAGTTGTATTTATTGTTATAGTTTTAATTGGGATAATATTTATTAGAAGAAAGAAGAAGAAATTTTATTAAATACAAGAATAAAAATTACATAGTTGTATTATATGATTTTATTGTATTATATACAATATTGCTTTTCATCTTATTTTAAGTTTTTTTATGAATAACTATTTTATAGTTTAGTTGGAAGTATATTGTTATGATTTTGTTCTTCATTAGATAATAATTTAAAGAATAGCGTTTTGCTAATTATTGATGTTTATTTTATAGCATGATATAATTTAAGCAGAATGATATTCTGTTTAAAAGGAGATACAAAAATGGCACGAAAACGAATATTAAATGGTGGTAAACGAGATGAACTTATTGAGAATGCACTTAATTTGTTTTTAGAATATGGGTATGAAAATACTTCTATAAGAATGATTTTAGATAGTGTTGGTGGTGAAGTTGGTATGTTTTATCACTATTTTAAATCAAAAGATGAAATATTCAATGAAGTTATAAAATTATTTCTAGCTCAGTATGAAAAAAGTTTTTCTGATGTTTTATATGATGATTGTATACCAAATAATCTTAAAATCGATGTGGTATTTGAGTTATTACAAAAAACTCTTTTAAAGTATAAGACATTTAAATTAGGTAAATTTCATTGGAGTATGCAAATTGCACTCAATCAATTAACTTTAAAAAGTTTAGTTCCTCATATAGCAAAATATATAAACTATATGCGTGATAAAGGTGAGATTGGGAGTTGTGCAATTGAAACGGATTTAGAGCTTGCAAATGCTGTTCTTTATTCATCATTTGCAATATTACATCAAGACTCACTAACTGAATTAACAGAGAAAGAATTAGAGCAAAAAAAACAGATTATCAAAGGAATTATTCACAGGATTTTGGATATAAAAAGAAATACATAATCTTATTTTACTATTTTTTAGGAAAAATATATTTTGAAATTTATAAAAACATATTGACATTTTTTAGAAAAAATAATATTATTATTTCAACGACAAAATTTAATAAAGTAAATTAAATCCTATGAAAAGGAAGAGTAGTTAAATTTAGGTTCATTATAGAGAGCTGAGGATGGTGGAATCTTAGCAAGAAAAAATTTAATGAATGGCCCTTAGAGGAGTAAATTGAAATCATAGTTTTGAGAGTAGACTTTATCGTCAGTCGCACGTTATAGCGAATAAGGTATGTAAGTACCTGATAATGAGATATATAAAAATTAAATTTTGTATTAGTTTTTATATAATTTAGGTGGCAACGCGGATAATCTCCGTCCTATTAGTTTAGGACGGAGTTTTTTATTTTACTGAAAAATTTAAATATAGAAGGTGGTGAAAAAGATGTTATGAATTTCCAGCGTTAAAGATGATGATATAATAAATTGGCAAAAAAATAAATTGAAAATTAAAAAAATAGGAGGAAATACAAAAATGAAAACAAATACAAAAAAATTAACTTTAAATGCAATACTTTTAGCGATGGGATTATTGATACATCAAATTACACCAGCTATAGGACTACCAATGAAACCAGATATACCACTAGCAATGTTATTTGTAATATTAGTTTTAAATAGAGATGATTATAAAACTTGTTTAATAGCAGGTATAGTAACAGGAATATTTACAGCTCTTACATCAAGTTTTCCAGGAGGTCAAATTCCTAATGTAATAGATAAAACTCTTACAGCAAATGTAGTATTTTTATTAATGAACATTAGTTATAAAATGCCTTTTATAAAAAGATTAGCTAAAAAGGCGCAAGATACTATAGTAGTTACAATCATAATGCCAATAGGAACACTTGTAAGTGGAACAATTTTCTTATTAGCAGCTCAAGCTATAGTTGGTCTTCCAGGTGCTTCATTTACAGCTTTATTTTTAGCAGTAGTATTACCAGCTGTTTTAATAAATTTAGTTGCAGGACTATTTTTATTCAAGATTGTTAGCCTATCAATAAGAAGAGTTAGTTATCAAGCTTAAATATGAAATAATACTTTACTTTATAAACTATTATAATAATCAAGCAATATAAGAATAGAGTAGTTATATCTACTCTATTCTTATATTATTTAAAGATTTAGCATTATATTTTTTTGTTTTTAATAAAATATTTATATAATAGTAATATATCTTCAACCTAACAGATAAATTATCATACCTATGTTAATCTTCTTAGATGTATCTCATTTGTAGTTATTAAATATAAAATTTATTTTAATTTGCTTTTTCAAGATAAATTTGTATATTAATCTTCTCTGATTTATCAGCTATTTAAATATACTAAAATTTCTACTTAATTTAATCTGTATATATTTCCATTTATAAATTTCTAAAAAATATAATAAAAGCATATTTTTTGTGAAAAACTTATTTAAATTTGATTAGGAAAAAAATATATAGTTCGTAATATAAAATGAAATTTAGTTAAAACTTATAAAACTATATCTGTAAAATATATTTTTAATATAAAATAGAAAATTCTAAATTTAAATAATACTTTAGCCAAATAAAATATGTGTAACTATAATAGAAATAGAATATTTTGAGAAATATATCTATATACTTAAAAAAGAAAAATAAATCTATTAAAATAACATAATAAAAAAAATATTAAGAATAAAAATAAGATTATAAGTATTTATATAAATCTAGTTGATTTTTAATATAAATGTAAATACAATTATATTTATATGAATAATTACATTGGTGATTATTAGTAATACAATCTAATGTAGTTTACGATTTTACATAAGTTTGTTAAGTACATAACCTAATTAAGAGAATGTATTCATATATTAAAAATTTATTATGAGGGGGATAATTTTATTATGAAATTCTGTAAAAGAATGTTAACATTGACTTTGAGTATTTCTTTTGCATTTGCAAATATTCAACTAGTAAATGCAATATCATCTGTAGAGAAGATACAAGGAAATAATAAGTATGAAATTGCAGGTAATGTAGCAGATGAAAATGCATATAAGACTGCTATACTAATTAATACTAATAATTCTATAGCAGATGGTCTAAGTGCAAGTGGATTAGCGGGAGCTTTAAATGCACCTATATTATTAACTGAAAAAAATACTATACCAACTGAGACATCTGCAAGATTAAAAAATGTATCAAAAGTTTATATAATTGGAGGAACATATTCTATAAGTACAGCTGTAGAAAATTCATTAAAAGCTAAAAATATAAAAGTTGTAAGAATTCAGGGAAGTGACAGAATAAAAACAAGTTATAATGTTGCAAAAGAAATAAACTCAATAAAAAAAGTTGACACTGTAATGTTAACAAATGCATATAAAGGAGAAGCTGATGCTATAAGTATTGCATCTGTAGCTGCAAGAGATAGTACACCAATAATTCTTACTAATGGGCGAAGTATACCTTTTTCAACTAGTGGCTTAAAATCTTATGTAATAGGTGGAACATCTTCAATGAGTACTACTTTAGTAAACAAGACTAAATCTACTAGATTGGGAGGAAGTACTCGCTTTGAAACTAATAAAGCAATAATAGATAAATTTTACAAAGATGCTAAAGATTTTTATATAGCTGGAGCATATGAATTAACAAATGCTCTTGTAGGTTCATCTTTATCAAAAAATAGTCCAATGGTATTAGTTGATAATGGCAGTAATAAAAGCGTCTTAAAGAATGCTAAAAAGATAACTTCTATAGGGTATATAAATTCAACTATAATTCAACAATGTCTAAATGTAACAAATGGACTTGGAGATATTAATACTGGAATTATAAAAGATGATGCTAAGCCAACTACAAAGACTATAAAAGCTGGTATGTATAAGGTTGGAAAAGATATATCAGCAGGGGAATACTTAATAACTTCAAATTCAGGAAGTTATGCTTCTTATTATGAAGTTACAAGTGATAGTACAGGAAATGCTGATAGTATACTTTCAAATGATATTTTTAGTGGAACTAGATACATAACTTTAGAGAATGGGCAGTACATTAAAATTGAGGATTCAACAATGATATTAGCCAAGTATGCTAAAGTTCAAAAGGCCAAGAATGGCAAATTTGGAAATGGTATGTACAAAATTGGACTAGAAATTCCTGCTGGAGAATATACTATAGTTTCAAATTCTTCTGATGCATATTATGAAGTTAGAGATGATAGCTTGGGTGATGTGGATGGAATAGTTACTAATGATGTTTTCTCAGGAAACAGATATATAACAGTTGAGGAAGGACAATATTTAATACTAAATAATTGTTATTTGATTGAGAATAAATAGGTTTAATTATAATTCAGTAGGAAATAGGACATTTTAATATAAGAAAGATGTTTTAAATTAAAATTTAAAACATCTTTTTTTATTTTTTAGCAATATACTATATCTAAATTATTATCAAAACACACATATAAAAATAATAATATCTTTAAAAGATTTTTCTTATTTGATATAATTAAGGTTATGTGTAATATAAGAAATTAACTAGGAGGAATAGAAGTGAGCAAAAGAAAACAAGTAACAATACCTATAGAGAAAATACAAGAACAAGATAAATATATAGAACAAGATAAATATATAGAACAAATACACAGACAAAATGAAGAATACTTCAACAGAACTGGAAAGAGAAAACTCGTGTTTACTCAAACCTTTGGATGTCCTTTAGTGTAAGTTAACATGGTTATATGCTCACTACTATTATTAACATATAAAATAAGCTATTCAATGATTCATGAATAGCTTATTTTTATTATTTATATATAAATGTATTTGTAAGATTATTTTTAAACTTTATGCTATGTATTATGCCATTTTTTATTGTTATATTATCTATCATAGATTCAATAAAATCTTTTAAAATTTGTTTATCCATATTCATAACTAATCCTTTATAGTCAACAGTTTTTTCATTCAATAAATTAAATGAAAGTAAAAAATTACTTGCAGTTTTTAAGAAGGACATATCATTAGGTAAAGAGTTATTATCTGCTTTTTTAGATTCAATCTCCAATTTATTATTAATTGCAGATAAATTTTCTTTAAGTGAAATTTTTTTTAAAAGATACTGTTTTTTTGACATATCTTTAGAGAATAAAAATAAATCTTCAAGTTTATTAAGAGCATTTTCAAACTTTTCTTTTTCTGATAATAAAAGTTTAATAGTAGTATCTTTCATATTACTGTTTTTCTTTTTAATATTATTTCTATTTAGCTGCCTAATCTTTTGATTCTTTGAAACATATATACAAATGTACATGTTTTCAAGCTCATCTTGTTTTATTCCAACTATGTTTTTAAATGTATTACCTTGAAGGAGTCTTTTTTCAAGTTCTTTTATATTCTTAACTCCATAAATGTGTACTTTTATAAGATTTAGTATATAGTTGAAAATAAATGGACCTAGAGTTATATCTGTAATAATTTTAGAATTACAATAAACATCCTTAAATTTACTTGAGCACCTATATGATGAAGGTTTATAGCCATTTTTTCTAGGTCTATCAAGGTTTGATACAAATCTATTACCACAACATCCACATACTAGAAATGAACCAAATATATGGGTATTTATAACATTTTTTCTAAAGGATGCTGAAACTTTTGAACCATTTGTATTCATTATGTCATTACAGTTTTGCCATTGTTCAGTAGATATTATTTTACTATGATTATTATCTATTATAATCCATTCTTTTTCATCTTTTATTTTTCCTCGTGCACTTTCTCTATAATTATAACGATAAGTTCCTTTATAAAATGGATTTCTTATAATGTCGCAAATTGTTTTACTTGTCCATATTCCATTTCTTTTTGTTTTTATATTATTATTGTTTAAATAAGATGAAACTTTTGAAGTTGATTTTAATTCTTCGTATTTATCATATATCATTTTTACTATTATGGATTCTTGAGTGTCGATTTGAGGGAACTTACTTTCCTCATCATAAGTATAACCAATAGGACAATTAGCACCATTCCACAATCCTTTTTCAGCTCGTGAAAGCATAATTGAGTATACTCTTTCTGCAGTAAGTTGTCTTTCAAGTTCAGCGAATACAAGTATTATTTTTAACATTGCTTCACCCATAGCTGAACTAGTGTCAAATTGTTCATTTTTACTGATAAATATTACATTTAGTTTTTTTATTTCTTCATAGGTATCGCAAAAATCAAGTAAGTTTCTTGATATTCTATCTATTTTCCAAACTAGTATATGAGTAAATTCTTTATTTCTTACTCTATTCATCATATCTTTGAAAGCTGGTCTATCTGTGTTTTTGCCACTATATCCTGCATCTTCAAATATTTCATAGTCGTCTATTCCAAGTACATATTTGGAGTAGTTTATAAGCTCTTGGCGTTGGAATGGTAGGGAATCTTTGTCTACTTGATAGTGTGTACTTACTCTTACATATAGTGCAGATTTCATATTATCACCTCTCTAAGTAGAGTTTATAAGAGTTGAAATTTGTTTAAAATAGTATATTTAGCATGATGAAATGATACAATTTAATTATTTTCATGATACTACAATAAAATCTAGTTAAATATTATAAGATGGGTAATATGGAAGAATAAGTTTGATCTGAGTGAAGTAGAAAAGAAAGTATTATTGTAATATTTATAGCTAATCTTACAGTTTTGTTTGTAAGGCTATATAAATTTTCTAAAACACTCAAACATTAGAATAAAATGTTCTAAAATAAAGCGTATTACATAACCTGTACAAAAATAGAGTAGCCTAAAGCCATCTTATCTTTGTACAAAGGAAATGTAATATTTATAGTACATGCTATTTTTTATAAATATATTTAGAATTATAATCTTATTTTATGTATTTTTTTATGATGAAAATTAGATCATCTTTTAATTCTTTTATATCTATCACTTCATCCATTTTGTATTCTAAATAATCATTTTCACCATTAGGAAGAGAGATAGTTTTATTAGATGAATTTAGCGTTATTTTGCATATCCAATTTTTAATATCATTTTTATATAATATAAATATATCATCTTTTACTTTTTTATAACTTATTTCATCCTTAGATACATTTTCTATTAAAATGTCTTGAACTATATCTATTGCTTTTAATTCATCTTCTGTTAATAATATATTATTTTTAGGTTCGATTTCGGGTTTAGGAAGATTATTTTCATCTTGTTTTTTTGTTATATCATTATCTATTTTATTTTTTTCTTTCTTTTTGCTATCTTTCACTTTCTTTTTTTCATAATCTTCATTGTCATTCTCTAATAGGAGCTTTAATTTTTCATTCATAAAATCATTAACAAATTGAGATAATGACCTTTTTACAATAGGTCTAAATTTTTCAACTACATTTTGAGTTTTAATTCCATTATAAAAATCATTTATTATGAATCTAACAAATTCATCAGATGGATTTTCTAATTGCATATTTAATTGTGCTTTTATTAAACTAGTGTATTTTAATTCTGATGCGATATTAAAGATTGTATCTATATCAAAAGAATTTTTAGTGAATTTTTTTAGATGAGATATTTTATTGTCATCCATATTTAATAAATTTAATACCAAAAATGGTTTTTCATCCATTTTATTTTTTTCTTCCAAATCAGTGAAGAATTTATAAATTATTCCATTAGTAAGTATTGCAAATTTTGCTTCTGTTGCTGTAAAATATCTAAAGAGTTGAGCATCATGTTTTTTTAATTTATCACTTGCACATTTTGCTTCTATTAGAATCAATGGTTTGCCATCTTTTAATATTGCATAATCAACTTTTTCACCTTTTTTAACACCTACATCTGCTATAAATTCAGGCATAAACTCTAATGGATTAAAAATATCATATTCTAAAATTTGAAATAATGGCATTATTAATGCTGTTTTTGTTGCTTCCTCTGTGGTTAAGTTATTTTTTAATGTTTCTATCCTCTTACTAAATTGATTTATTTTATCTGAAAAATCCATAGTAACCCCCCATATCATAAATATACATATATAGTTAATAATATACATAAAGTAACCTATTTATCAATATATTTTATGGAAAAGTCTACTTTTATATGTAAAACAAGTTATTTTTGATTTATTATACAACCTTCATATTAATTCAATAACATAAAATTAGAGTAGTTTGTAATTGTTCTATTCTTATGCTATCAAAATATTTACTATTATATTTTCCTTCTTTTCAAATTTTCTTCAATAAAGTACTCACATAGAATGAGACAATCTATTTCTAATGCAAGTGACAAATCAATAATTACATCTATATTTATATTCTTATATAGCCCCCTTTCTAGCTCTGAAATGTAAGTTCTACTTAAATTTGCTTTTTCAGACAAATCTTTTTGTGTTAATCTTCTTTTTTTTCTTAATTCTTTTAACATACTAAAACCTCCCTTTACTTTAATTTATACATGTTGACATTTGTAGAATTGTAAAGTAAATGACGGTGATAGCGACATTTTTGAGTAAAAATATGTGCTAAAATGTAATTAAGAAAATTCTATGTGAATAGAGTGTGAAAATAAAGAGTAGCTAGAATTTTTAATACATGATAGAGGGGGATACTTTAAATGGGGGATTTAGAAATAAAGGTATTAGAATTAAATGAAATATTAATTGAATTAGATAAGCTTAATTCAGAAAAAATAACAGAATATTTTGAAATATTGCTCTCTATTTATGAAAGAGATGAATAAATAAACTATGAATTATAATTAAAAGGTAATTGTATTTAATATTTTTAAATAACAAGAGATGTTTAAAAATAATTAGTTTATTTTAAAACATCTCTTTAAATTTATATAAGTAAATATTATTTTTTTAATTTTTCTTCCTCCAAAAACACTTTTGCTATGCTCAACATCCTATCTTGTGCTTCTTCACTCAATTCAGTAAAGATTTTTAACATATTTTTTATATCTTTTGGGGAATCTAATTTTTCAATAAATTCATTTATTTCTCTTTCATTTGATTTTCCAAGAAGATAATCTGTAGATACATTAAAGAAATCTGATATTTTTAGCAAAGTTTCTTGATCAGCACTTCTTCTACCTTGTTCATACATACCTATTGTACTAGGCGATATATCCAGTTTTTTGGCTAATTCAGACTGTTTTAAACCAGCATCTATTCTAAGTTCTTTTAATCTTTTTGCAAACATCGGAAAAACTCCTTTTTGAATTATAATAACACAAAAAGTGTAGAAAAAAATATTACTACACAAAAAGTATAAAAAAAACTTGACAACACGTATTGTGTAGTATATTATGGAAATATAAGAACACAAAACGTGTAGTAAATAGGGGGTGGTTAAATGCACAATAGTTTAGTTGATTTTAGAAATTATAAAAAAATGACTCAAAAAGAAATGGCAAAAAAATTAGGTATAACACTAACTTTATACTCTAAGATTGAACTTGGCATTAGAAATCCAAGTTACAATTTTTTAAGGAAATTTAAACTGATTTTTAGAGATGTGAATATAGATGAAATTTTTTTTGAAAATATATAACACAATATGTGTATGAGGAGGCATTTATGGTGAAGAAATTAAAAGTATTTAAAAGTACAGCTTTTGGAGAAATTAGAGTACTAGAAATTTATGATGAAATTTATTTTGTAGGAAAAGATGTTGCAGAAAAGTTAGGTTATTCGAATATAAGTGATGCTTTGATAAAACATGTTGATGAAGATGACAAAAAGCAAATCGCATTTAACGATTTGAAGGAATTAGGATTTATTGATGTGGGAACAAAAGGAACTCCTATTATCAATGAAAGTGGACTTTATTCTTTAATATTAAGTTCTAAATTACCAAATGCAAAAGGATTTAAACGTTGGGTTACTAATGATATATTGCCTAGTATTCGTAAAACTGGTACATATAATATGGTAAATTCACAATCGAATGATAGTTATTTGATAGAAAACCCAATAGAACGTGCTAAACGTTGGATAGAAGAACAAGAAGCAAATCAATTAAAGATTCAAGAAAAAGATAAAGTGATTCAATTACAACAGCCAAAAGTACTGTTTGCTGATGCAGTTCTAGGTTCTGAAAATTCAATATTAGTCGGTGAACTAGCAAAAATATTAAAACAAAATGGTGTAGATACAGGTCAAAATAGGCTCTTTGATTGGCTTAGAGATAATGGATATTTAATTAAGCGTAAAGGTGAGGACTATAATATACCAACTCAAAAAAGTATGAATTTAGGAATAATGGAAGTCAAAAAAAGAGTAATAAATAACCCTGATGGAAGCACTAAAGTAACTAGGACGGTAAAAATTACTGGAAAAGGACAAGTTTACTTTATAAACAAGCTAAAATCAGATAATAAAATTAAATTAGTTTTTTAAAATAGATTACAAATAATCTAAGTTTATCTTAAAAGGAGGAAAGTATATGGCAAAGATAGCAACAAAAGCGTTAAACAGTATTTACTACAAAGCTAGGTTAGAATATGCAGAAAGAAATATTTTGAAATTTGAATATAGAATATAAAAGAGGTGATTAGGTGCAAAGAGAACAAACAACAATACGCCTACCTAAAGAACTTAAAGAAAAGTTAGAAAAGCAGGCAAGTAAAAAAGGAAGAAGTTTTAATAGTATTCTATTAAGTATATTACAAGAATTTATTCAGAGTCCAAACTTATAGAACCATGTTCTTTTTCAAATATTTCGATATGTTTAGTAACAAGAAACTCTATTTCTTTGTTAGCCGAACGAGCGTTGTATTCAGCTATATATTTAAGTTTATCAAGTTTTTCCTTTGGTATTCTAATTGCAAAATGAGGATTTTTATATGTACCCATTTTAGCCATAATATCAACTCCTTTATGTAGTCTATTTGGCAACAATTATATCATAAAAATAAATATAAAAAATATATAGGCAACACATAGACAACATAATAAAAAGGTGTTATACTTTGTATTAAAGATAGGCAACACATAGATAACAAAACAGGAGGAAAATATGTTAGGAAATAGAGTAAGAACTGGCTTAAGAATTCCATATGATTTAAATACAAAATTAATACTAATAGCAGAAGAAAAAGGAATGTCCAAGAATTCTTTAATATTACACATACTTTGGAATTACATAAAAGAAATTGAGAGTGAGGAGGTTGGTAAGTATGAATAATTTACAAATAATTAAAGAACAAGAATTATTAGGTAAAGAATTTAGAGTTTATGGAACTTTAGAAAATCCACTATTTTTAGCTAGGGATGTAGCTGAATGGATAGATTACAGTAAGACAAGCGAAGGATACTATAATACTTCTAAAATGCTAATGAGTATAGATGAAGAAGAAAAAGTGACTATTACAAATAGTAATAGTGGTGGAAATAAATTATTTTTAACAGAAGATGGATTGTATGAGGTTTTGATGCAAAGTAGAAAACAAATTGCTAAACAATTTAAAAAAGAAGTTAAAAAGATAATAAAAGAAATTCGTAAAACTGGAGGATATATACATACAACAGAAGATATGTCAGATGATGAAATAATGGCAAGAGCATTACAGGTAGCCCAAAAGACAATAGAAAAGAAAAGTATAGAAATAGAGGAAAAAGATAAAGTGATTCAATTACAACAACCAAAAGTATTATTTGCTGATGCAGTTCTAGGTTCTGAAAATTCAATACTAGTTGGTGAACTAGCAAAAATATTAAAACAAAATGGTGTAGATACAGGTCAAAATAGACTATTTGATTGGCTTAGAGATAATGGATATTTAATTAAGCGTAAAGGTGAGGATTATAATATACCAACTCAAAAAAGTATGAATTTAGGAATAATGGAAGTTAAAAAAAGAGTAATAAATAACCCTGATGGAAGCACTAAAGTAACTAGAACAGTAAAAATCACTGGGAAAGGACAAGTTTATTTTATAAACAAGCTAAAATCAGATAATAAAATTAAATTAGTTTTTTAAAATAGATTACAAATAATCTAAGTTTATCTTAAAAGGAGGAAAGTATATGGCAAGGATAGCAACAAAAGCGTTAAACAGTATTTACTACAAGGCTAGATTAGAATGTGCAGAAAGAAATAAAGATATGAGGAGTAGAGAGAGCACATCACAGTATTTATCAATGGATTGTACAAAATTAGCAAGAATTGAATTAGGAAATATCACACCTAGAGCTGATGAAGTGTTACAAATTTCAAGTGTATATAATGCACCAGAACTAATTAATTATTACTGTAAGAATCAATGTTCAATAGGAATTAGATATGCACAAAACTTAGAACTAAAAAGTTTGGATAGATTAACCATTGAGATTTTAGCAACTAGAAATGATTTTGAAAAAATGACTGAAATATTACTCGATATATCTGAAAAAGGTTCAGTAGAAGAATATGAAAAAGATGATTTTAAAAAATATGTATTAGACACATTAAAGCAAATTTCAAAATTAGCACAAGAAACTGATTTATGGGCTAGAAAAAACATTTAATAGGAGGTGATAAATTATGATGAATTACAAAACAGAAGAAGAATTTCAGGCACAATTAAAAAGGACATGGAAAGCATTGAATGAATGTGGAATTTATACAATGGAAGAAGCAGAAAGAGCATTTCAAAATATTCCACCGATAGATATATCATATATGGTTACACCATTAGATTTTGATGAAATATATAGAATTAGAAAAGAAATGTTTGGACATTAATCAAGGAGGAAAATTAGTATGGAAGGATTAGTATTAAAATTTGATTTAAGTAAATTCAAAGTAGGTAAGGCAATAAAAATAAGCTCAAGAAAAATTAATTTTGAAGGAGATTGTATTGTAATAGTAGCTACTAGTGATGAATTAAATTTAGCTTATTTTGATAAATATAGAGGATGCATACAATATCAATTATTAACGATAGAAGATATTCAACAAGGCGATTATAATATTAGATTTTTACATTAAATAAAAGGAGTGAGTGTAAGTGAATACAGCTAAAATATTTGCAATAAGTCAAATTAAAAGAGCTAATATAGAAATTGAAAGGTTAAAAGATAACAATGAGACTAGTAACATTAATATATTAAATTGGTGGGAAGGTGTAAAAATAGCCAGTGAAAATATACTTAAAATGCTTGAATATGATATTGAATTAGAAGCATCTGATGATTTTAGGGAAATTATGATGTATCAAGAATATTTAGAAAGGGAGAGACCTTTAAATGTACAGATATAAGAAAAGAGCCTCTGCAAAGGCTCAATTCAAAAAAACATCATAATATCAATATAATTATAACATAGAGGGGACTATTTTGAAAAGTAGAGAAGAAATAATTCAAGTATTAGAAGAACAATTATTTTTATTAAATTTTACAACAGTTGATGAAGTAGATTTAGATTTAAAATTTGGACAAGTATCAGCATTAGAATCTTGTATAGATAAACATAAAAAAGAGTGGACTTTAGAAGAGTTTAAGCAACATTTAGAAGATAATAAGTTAAAAAAACTTTATGGTGATTACATAGATGGCTTTATGAAAATCTTAGAACAAAACATAAAATATATGGAGGGAGATTGATGGATAACAAAAATATATATATTAAATTAATGGATGTAAGAGTCAGATTTAATAAACTAGACATTAAAAAGAGTGGTCAAAATAAGTTTGCTAACTTCAAGTATTTTGAGTTAGCAGACTTTCTACCTCAAGCAACAGATTTATTGGAAGAAGCTAAATTATGCCCTATAGTGACTTTTACAAATGAGTATGCAACATTAACATTGATAAATGGAGAAAACCCATTAGAGCAGATTACATTCACTTCTCCAATGCGAGACTTACAACTTAAAGGCTCTAATGAATTACAAGCACTAGGAGGTATAGAAACCTATCAAACTAGATATTTGTATATTCAGTTACTTAATATAACTGAAAATGATAGTTTTGATGCAATAAGTGGTAAAGAGCAGTTTAAAAATAATACTAACTTAAATAAATTTGATGAAGAAAATAGAAGTAATGAGGTTAAATTTTTGTCTACTAAACAATTAAGTAGATTGTATGCAATAGCTTATAATGCTGGTGTTAGTAAAGAAAAGTTGAAAGAAAAGGTTTTTAAGCAGTTAGGCAAAGAAATCAAAGATTTAAATAGAGAAGAATATGACATGATTTGTAAAGCTTATGAAAATGTAGAAAAAAGAGAGGTGTAAAATGGCTAGTTATTTAGTTTATGAGTGTGATAGATGTAAAAATAGAGTTAATAGTGAATTAGAACTTGTAACAATACCAGTATTGAGGTCTTGTGAGTATGATAAAGATGTAAATATAATGATTGGGAGAAAGAGCTTTATAGAAGTATGTTTTGATTGTTTAATTTATATAACAGAAGAGATGGAATTAGTTAGATAAGAGGGTGAATACCTTGAAATATACAATATTAGGATTTAGTCAGAAAAAAGCAGTAGAATTAGGTCTCAATATAAGAGATTTGCTTATATTAAGATGGTTTGTAGATTTTTTAGGAAGTGGAAGAATGTCAAGAAAGATGATTGAAGGAATTGAATACTATTGGATTGATTATTCAGGAGTGATAGAAGAACTGCCAATACTTTATACAGAAAAGCAAGACACAATATATAGAATACTTAAGAAGTTGGACAAATTAGATATACTTGAACATGCTACTTTAAAACAAGGAGGAACATGGAGTTACTATAAATTAGGATATAGATATATAGAGCTAATTAGTAACACTAAAAGTTATCCACATGTCGGAAATATATCCGACTGCTCGGATTTAAATCCGACCCAAACGGATATATTTCCGACCCAAACGGATATAAATCCGGAACGAAAAACCCATCTACTATATCCTTCTACTATACCTTGTAACTATACTACGCAGACAAGTGCTGTAGTAAATAAAAATAAAGAAATAATTGAAGAAAATACACACTTAAAACTAAGTGAGAATATGAAAAAGAAAGTAGTAAATTGGGATGAAGATAGATTATTAAAAGCTATATATATCTTTATAAATAAGAAAGGTGAGGTATTCAATTTTTTAGAAAAGATATATAAGGATAATAGGAACTTTATTAGTAATGATGCTGGTCAAGTTACTAAAACCAAATTTGCTAACTTTACAGAAACATATATTAAATATACATCTAGTGAACTTGATGAAATAATCAAAAAAAGTCAAAAAGAAAAGTTTAAAAAATAGTTAGATAGGGGGATATATAAGCTGTGTTTAAAGTAGAAAGATATTTTAGTGGTTCTGTTATAAATAATATTATAGAAGATGATTTAACACTTAAAAACTATCTTGCATTGTACTGTTGCATAATTGGAGTAACAAGAAATGGAGAAGAGATATATCCAACTTCTGAAAAAATGTTAATAGAGTTTGGTATTGAAAGAAGAATGAAAAAAAGGAAAAAAGATATACCAATAAAATTGACTAATGTTGCAACTGGTGAGGAAAAAGTTTTTGAATCATTAGATAGTGCAGCCTGTTTTTTAAGATTGAAACATCAAGCAGTTTACCAAACAATTAAAAAGAAGAGTAAAACTAGAAGTGGATGGAAAGCTGAATATGTTGAGGAGGAATAATGGAAGTTTCAAGAATAGAATACACAATTAAAAGAGCAAAAGAATTATATGACAATGGAGAAAATATATTTACTGCAATAGATAAAGCTAGAGATGAGTATGAGGAGATGGTTAAAAGTGAATATTTTAACTAGTATTACATTAATAGTAACTAGTTTTATGGTTGGTAGGATTTATGAATACAGAATTTCAAATGAAGATAATGAGACAGACTCAAAGTTGCTTTTAGATGTTTTTAATGAAATTAGTGAGTTAAGAGAAGAAAATAAAATTCTTAAAGAGAAAGTACAAGAAAAGGAGTCACTATTTATTAATAGATTGATAGATTTTTTACATAATAAACAGGTGTGTGAATGTTGTATTTATGACTGTAAGAAGGATGACATTGAATATGATTGTGAGGATGGTATTAAAAAGTGGCTTGATAGCGAAGAACTTATATTTGGATAGAAGAAATATCTAACAAAAACAGTTTAGAGAGTTTCAAAATGTATCTTAATATAAATTACTGTTGAAGTGTCTTGCGACTCTCAAAAACGAAATAAAGGAGGATTTAAAATGAAAAAATATAAAATTAAGTTTGAGGAAAAAGTAACTTTAGAACATGAAGTTATGGTTGAAATTCCAAACGAAATAAATATAAATGATATTTGTAACTGTATAGAACAAAAGTGTCAAAGAATATATGATATAGCAGATTATATAAGAGAGTTTAATGGGAGACAAATAGACTTTGTAGAAGATACTTGTGGAAACACTGAAATGTTAGTTGAATCATTTAGGAATTATAAGGAGTGATTTCATGAAACGAAGAAGATGCAGTTGGTGTGGCAAACTATTTTATCTTGATGAAAAATCTAAGGAGATTTATTGTTGTAAGGGATGTAGGAATAAGGCTAATAGGGCTATGAGTAAAGAGGATAAATAAATTTCAAAAAGCAGTTTCTCAAATGATAAAGCAAGAGGAAAAAGAGAATTTATGGCAAGGATACGAAAATTGTAGAGTAGGTAGAAGTATACCAAGTTCAATAAGAATATATGTAAAAGGATTTAAAAGGTTTGGATATAGTGTACATGAGGTTTATAACTTTATAAATAGTATTAATAAGTATGAGTAATTTTAAGTGATAAAGGGAGTATTTGATTGAGTAAATACAATAATAAAAAAATTATAATTGATGGAATTAAATTTGATAGTAAAGATGAGTCAGAGTATTATTTATATTTAAAAGAAAGAAAGGCAAATGGAGAAATAAAAGATTTTGGACTTCAACAAAAGTTTGAACTACAACCTAAATTTAAAAAAGATGGAAAAAGCTATAGGGCTATTACATATACAGTTGATTTTGCCATATATAAATGGAATGGTGAAGTTGTTTATATAGATGTGAAAGGATATAGTACACAACAAGGTGAACTTAGAAAAAAGCTTTTTGACTATAAGTATCAAGATAAAATACTTATATGGATTTCTAAGAGTAAAAAGTATGGGGTAGATGGTTGGATAGAATATAGTGAACTTAAGAAAAAAAGAAAGGAAAATAAAAAGAAAGTAGCTTAGATAAATAGGGGTGATGTTATGGCAAGTAAAGTTAAAAAGGAGTTTTTTATGGCAACTAAAAAGCACCTTGAGAACTACAAACAATTATATATTAATATTGAAAGTCTAAAACTTCAAATAAAAAATCTTAAAGAGTGCCATTTAGGTGATTTTATGCAAGGTTTAAGCTATGACAGCATTCCTATAAGTAAGACTAATTCAATAAGTAATCAAGTTGAAAATGAGTTAATTATTCTTGAAGAAAAGATAATAGAAAAACAGATAGAACTATATGAAATGGAAGCACTAAAATATACAATAGATTCGGCTATAAATAATCTAAAACCAATACATAAACAAATTATAAGGCATAGGTATATAGAAGGCTTAGAATGGAGTTTAATAGTTGATAAAGTATACTTAGAAGAAAGACAATTAAGAGAAAGAGCTAATCAAGCTATTAGTTCAATATCAATAGCTTTATTTGGTAAAAAAGCACTAATAGAGCAAGAACCATTATTTAAGATGTTAGATTTATAGGCAGTTAATAACTGTCTATTTTTTTGTGAAAAAGATATATGGAAGTTATTGATAATATCACGCATACGTGATATAATTAAAGTATAGAAAGGAGGTGAAAAGAAAGTGGCTAAGAAAATAAAAGAGTTCAGAAAACTCATAAAAGAATTAACTGAACTCGTACTCGAAGTTGGCACACTATTAGCAGTCATCAAAATGGTAATAGATAGCCTACATTAGTAAAACGTTAAGAGAGGAAGTTGCACCTTCCCTCTTAACTAAATTATAAAACATAGTCACTGAAAACACAATGAATAAGTATAAAGAGTTAACATTTGAATTATTGAAATTACTGTATGACACTATTAAATTGATTGGAGCATTAATCTTGTTATATTATGTTATTAACTCAATTTTATAGTAATGATTAAGGGGGATTTTATGAATCGATTTGAGGGCATTTATAGCTTTGCAGAAGCAACAAAATTATGGAGCTTGAAAGACTCTACACTTAGAAAAGCAGTTGCAACAGGAAAATTAGTTGAAAATATTGATTGTAAAAAATTTGGTCGTGATTGGGTAGTGACTATTGAAGCAATGGAAAGAGAATATGGAAAATTAGATAGTATAATGAAAGACCTAGATTAAATTCTAGGTCTTTTAATTGCCGTTTTTCTGCCGATTTTATAATTTAAAATGTGAGATAATAGTATTGTGGAAATGAATATTTCCCTCTCAAAACTAAATATATATGTGAGCTAGGTTAAGGGATTCACCTAGCTTATATGAACAGACTAGGCAGGGCATGAGGATGTTGTAAGTTCAATTCTTACTATGTTCAAAATATTTTTATTAATACACTATATGTAGCAGTTGAATTTAGATTAAAATCTCATACAATTTTGTATCTTAATTCAGGTGTCTAAAAGAGTGGGGCTTGGTAACCTCACTCAATGTATAAGTGCTGGTGCGTAATTCCAGGTTCAATTCCTAGAACTTATTCCTTTAAATATATAATATGTATCCCCCATTAAAAAGACTTAGATTAATTTCTAGGTCTTTTATATTCTTATATTTTAAAAGTTAGCTTTGTATGTGCAAAATGTATTAAATGAATTAGATTGAGGAGACATAAAAAAGAAATTAAAAGTATATCTTGAGAGACAATTTTTTAAAATAAAATAGATTAAAAGGATATTGACTAAAGATGTAGAATATTATCCTAAAAAGGGGTTTTAAATATTAAATCTCACAAGAGGGAGAGTGGAGTATGGGAATTTATTTTGCAAGTAATTATCAAAGAGAATTTTATGTTGAAGGAAATTTTTACAATATAAAAGATGGAGTAAATGGTCATAGTGTTAGATGCAGAAATGTTGCAAATATAAAGAGGAAGAATAATCTAGAATCTGAGTTAAATGCAACTTTCATAATGATGAATCCTGGAAGTTGTGAATTAATTGATGAAAGTAATAAAGATAGTATCTCTGATTATACTTGTTATGATATTTTAGAAAAAGGAATTTTAAGTAAATTTAGATGTTCTAAGGCAGACCCAGTTCAGTTTTGTATTATGGAAATTATGGATAAAATGAATTGGAACTATGTAAATATAATTAATCTGTCAGATATAAAGAATCCTAATTCTGGAAAATTCTTTGATGAAGAAAAGAAATTTAGAAAAGACTTTTATATGCTTCCAGATATACATTCAATTTTCTCTAAACATAGAAAAGATATAAATTTATTTATTGATACTCAAAAACCAGTAATACTTGCTTGGGGTGTTGATAGTCATAAGGATTTAAAAGATATTATTAGTAAAGCGACAGATTATATAAAAGAAAAGGGGATAGAATTTGTTGGCATAAAAAATAAAGATGGATGTTATTATCATATAAGACCAAAGGTAGGAAAACCTAAGATTGAAGAAATAGTCAATGAATTAAATAAATTAGTTGTTACATCATACTAATGAATTTAGATATATTTGTAGTTGTTAAATGATTGTTGAAGGATATTGACCTTTAAAGTTGAATTTTATACTTTGGAGGAGATAAAGATGACAAAAAATAGAATAAAAAAAATATTTATAGATATTTACAATAGAATAATTAACCTTAGTAAAGAACAAAATTTAATTTATAAAATGAATAAGACAGGGCATATAATTACTTTAGGATTGGGATTTTTTTTAGTTATTATTTCATATATATTATTTGATAAAAAGTTTTTTCTATTGAATGAAAATAATAAATTTTTATATCTATCTGGAATGTTCTTTTTTGGGCTTATTCTGATTGTTATAAATTTAAATTTAAAAAATAAATACATAAAGATAATATTAAGTATATTTTCAATAAGTTCATGTTTATTGGATGATAGAATAAAATTATTTTTACCATTTTTTCTTATTTTAGTGTTGAGTTGTATGATTGTGTATGAATTTTGGGAAATATTTATTACATTTATGACTTTTATGTTTTATTCTATAGTAGCTATTCCAATATTTTTAGTAGCTTTAGAAATTGCCCAAGATTATTTACCTAATTTTGATAAGTATGCTTATGGCATTATATATGGTATTACAACATTCGAGTTAATATTATATTTGCCAATTGGTTACTTTGGTGTAAAAATAATTAATAAGATTTTCTATAATGTTATAGAGAGAAAAAAATATTCATATCGATTATTTACAAATATAGTAACATTAATTTATATTATTCTATTTGTAATGATGAATATATACGGATATTTATATATTGATGGAATTATGGGTAAAGTCTATAGTATATTCAATAATAGCTTTTTAACTATAGTAACCATTACACAAATAAGTGGTAAAGAGATTTTTTTAGATAATTTAAAAAATAGATTTAATAAAATGAAGGAAGTTTTCTTCTATGCAAAAAAAACTTTCCTTGATAAAGAACTCAATAAATAGAGTTCTTTTTTTATTCTCAAAACAAACAAATAAAGAGGTGGTGATTTGCAAGATGTTAAAGAAAAGGTAAAAAAAGATTACCTAGAAGGTATGAAACAAAAGAAAATATCAGCAAAGTATGACATTAGTTTAAACACTCTAAAGTCATGGATAAAAAGATACAACTGGGTTAGTGAAAAAAGGAAAGGTGCACCTATAAACAAAAAAGGTGCACCTTTTTATAATAAAAATTCAGTTGGACATGGTGCTCCAAAAGAGAATAAGAATGCTGAGAAATTTGGGTTCTTCTCAAAGTATTTACCTGAAGAAACCCAAGAATTAATTAATGAGATAAAAAATAAAGATAAGTTTGATATTCTTTGGGAACAGATAATAATTCAATATGCGGCAATAATAAGAGCACAAAAGATAATGTATGTTAAAGATAAGGCAGAAATGATAAAGGAAGTCAAAAAAGAAAAAACAACAGAGTTTGGAGAAGAAATACAATATGAATTTCAATTTTCATGGGATAGACAAGCTTCTTTTCTTAATGCTCAGAGTAGAGCTATGAGTGAACTTAGAAGCCTTATAAAGCAGTATGATAGTATGATTCATAAAGATTGGAATCTAGCAACAGAAGAACAAAAACAAAGAATTGAAATATTAAAATCTAAAATACCAAATAAAGATGCTATTAATATCAATTCACAAATAACAGCTCTTGCAGATTTGATAAATAATCCAGTAGACGAAAGGATTATAGAAAATGATTAACTATTCTCCACTAACAATAAGACAAACAGAGTACATAAGGAAAAGTAAAGGTAGTTGGTTAAATGTTCTAGAGGGTGGGAAAAGAGCTGGTAAGAATATTATAAATTTGATAGCTTATTCTATGTGTTTAGAGGTTCATCCAGATAAATTACATTTAGTAGCAGGTGTTTCACTAGGAGCTGCTAAGATGAACATTATAGATAGTAATGGTTTTGGTTTGCAGTATCTATTTGAAGGTAGATGTAGAGAAGGTGAATATAAAAATAGGGATGCATTATATATTCAAACTTTAACTGGAGAGAAGATTGTTATTATTGCAGGTGGAGGAAAAGCAAATGATGCAGCAAGAATAAAAGGTAACTCATATGGAACAGTCTATATATCAGAAGTAAATGAGTGTCACCAATCATTTGTACAAGAGGTTTTTGATAGAACTCTAGCAAGTAGTAAAAGACAGTTATTCTTTGATTTAAATCCATTTTCACCAAGTCATTGGTTTTATAGAGACATATTAGATTATCAAGATGAATTGAAAAATAGTGGAGAGAATGAGGGATATAATTATTCACATTTCACTATAAAAGATAATTTGAGCATAAGTAATAATGTATTAAAGGAAGTTTTAAGAACCTATGATAAAACATCACTTTGGTATCAAGCTGATATATTAGGGAGAAGAGTAGCAGCAACAGGAAGAATATATACTGGATATAAAAAGAGTGAAGTTGTTATAGATAGAAACTATATAAAAGATAATAATATAACATTTATTGAATTTAGTATAGGCATAGATATTGGTGGTACAGATGCAACTGTAGCAACTCTAACAGGTTTTACTAAAGGCTATAATGAGATTATAGAGTTAGATGGATATTATCATAAACAAGGGAAAAATCATGGTTATACACATGACAAGTATGCAAAAGAAATAGTCGATAAGATTGAGGAGTGGTCAGATACCTATCCTCATTTTTTATTTTCTACATACATATTCTGTGAAAGTGCAGACAAGTTATTTAGACAAGCCCTAAGCAATGAATTGAAACGAAGAGGTATAAATATACAAGTAACACCAAGTTACAAAAAAGATGGGATAGTAGATAGAATAAGGCTTGTAAATATACTAATAAATCAAGGTAGATATAAGATTATGAAACATTTAAATAAATGGGTAGAAGCTATTGAAAATGCAATATGGGATGATGATGAAAAATCAAAGGGAAATTGGGTTCGTGTTGATGATGGAAGCTATCCTGTTGATTGCCTAGATAGTTCAGAGTATTCGATACAACCATTTAAAAAGAGATTGGAGGTTTAAGAATGTGGGGTGGTTAAAAGATATGGCTACTAAAACAGCTATAAAGTTACTTAATATACAACCAGCTATTGATAGGGAAATTACAATAAAAGAGCCGTTGGGATTTAATGGTAATATAATGAAAAATAGAATTTGGTATAGAGGAGAACCTTCTGAATTAGACCAATTTTTTAAAAAAACTGCCAATGATTTAGTAAGTAAGTCTAGATTTTGGGCAGCTGTACCTAGTTCTGATTTTAATGTTAGAAAAGTACATTCAGGTATTCCTGCTATGATTGCTGAGAGATTGGCAGATATAGTTGTAGCTGATATGGATAAAATAGAACTTGATACAGAAGAATTGACTAATTTATGGACTTATATAAGTAAAGATAATCATTTTAATAAACTTATTGGAGAGTCTATTATTGAAACTTTAGTAACAGGAGATGGAGCTTTTAAAATAACAGTAGATACAGATATAACTACTAATCCAATTATAGAATATTATAGTGGTGAAAGAGTAGATTATAAATTTAAAAGAGGTAGACTATCTGAAGTACACTTTCTTACAGAATATTCAAAGGATAATTCAACATACACTTTAATTGAGATATTTGGAAAAGGATACATAATAAATAAATTGATTGATAGCAGAGGTCAAGACGTTCCATTAAGTACTTTAGATGAAACACTAGAGTTAAAAGATATCACCTATGAAGGTGATTTTTTAATGTCTGTACCTATGATGTTTTTTAAATCACCTAAATGGTTAGGTAGAGGGAAAAGTATATTTGATAGTAAGTCAGACAGCTTTGATGCTTTAGATGAAACTATAAGTCAATGGGTAGATGCTATTAGAGATGGAAGAGTTAAACAATATATACCAGAAAGTTTACTTCCTAAAAATCCAGTAACAGGAGAAATTATTAAATCTAATTCATTTGATAATAAATATATAGCTATAGCATCTAGTTTAGCTGAAGATTCTCAAAATACAATAGAAATTCAGCAGCCATCAATTAATTATGAAGCATATGTAAATACCTATGCAAGTAATATAGATATGTGTTTACAAGGTATTATATCACCTGCTACTCTTGGTATTGATTTGAAGAAAACGGATAGTGCAGAATCACAAAGAGAAAAAGAAAAAACAACTTTATATACTAGAGGTAAAATAATAGATGTTTTAAATGAAGTTATACCAGAGATAGTATCAACTGTACTTAAAGTTAATGATTTATTGTATGAAAGAACTATAGGAGAATATAATCCAGTTATAAGTTTTGGTGAATACTCAACACCAAGTTTTGATACAGTAGTTGATACAGTAGGTAAAGCTAAAAGTTATGGAATAATGAGCACAGAAATGGCTGTAGATGAGCTTTATGGTGATACTATGAGTGATGAAAAGAAAGCAGAAGAAGTTCTTAGGATAAAAGAAGAAAATGGACTAATGGACATAGAAGAACCAGCAACTAATATAGATGGAATGAATGATGATGTAGTCAATGAGGATGTGGTCTAGTTGGCTTTAAATCCATATGATATATCATCTATTTATAGCGATATGGAACTTGATTTAGTGAAGTCAATGAAACAAAACATGAAACTGCATGAGTCAGAAGAATTAAAAGAAGGTTTTAAGTGGGAACAGTGGCAGAAAACTAAATTAAGGGAAATAAAGAAATTTCAAAAGAGAAATAAAGGTATAATAAAAGATTATCAAAAGATAATTGATGGAGAAACAGATAAGTTACTAAAATCTAGTTTTAAAAATGGGTCTAAAAGGTCAGAAAATTTTATTAGTAAGACGCTAAATAAAGTAAGTTCTAAATTTAAAAACATGTTTGAGCCTAAAGAAAAAAGCTTTTTTAAAATAAATGAAGATAAAGTTTTTAGTCTTATTAAATCTGTTAAAGGTGATTTACATAATGCAAATCATGCTGCACTTAGAAAAATGGATGATGTCTATAGACAAACAATATTCAAATCTCAAATGTATGTAAATAATGGGGCTATGACAGTAAATCAAGCAGTAGATATGGCTACTAAAGATTTTTTAGACAAAGGAATAAATTGTATTACATATAAAAATGGCAGAAAAGTAAATATATCTAGTTATGCAGAAATGAGTATAAGAACAGCTAATCAGCGTGTAACACTAATGGGGGAAGGTATAAAAAGAGATGAGTATGGAGTACATACAGTCATAACATCAAATCATACAAATACTTGTCCACTGTGTTTACCTTGGCAAGGAAGAGTATTAATTGATGATGTATATAGTAAAGGAAGTTCAAAAGAAGGAAGATATCCTTTATTAAGTGAAGCTATGGCTCTAGGTTTTTTACACCCAAACTGTAGACATCATCCAACTACATTTTTTCCTGAAATTAATGAAATTCCTAAACCTTTGACAGAAGAAGAAAAACAAGATGCTCTTGAAAGATATAATGTTGAGCAGAAACAAAGAGAAATTGAGAGAAATATAAGAAGATGGAAAAGAATAGAAGCTGGCAACCTAGATATTGTTAACATTGAAGATGCACATAAGAAGTTAGAATTATATCAAAATCAAATGAAGGAGCATTTATTAAAGCATAGCTATTTAAGAAGAGATTCTTGGAGAGAAAAATTAAGAAATGATGATATAATTAGTACATCAAAATATTTAGATTCTAGAAATAATAAATTAAAACAAGTTTTATCAAAAGAATTAGAAAAGTTAACTGATGATGAAAAAGAAGTAATTAGGTATTATACAGGATTTGGAGCCAATAAAATTAATACTGCTTTAACAACAGGTAAAGGAATAGAAGCTCTAAAAGATAAGATAAATATATTAGATAAGGCTTTGGCTAAAGGTGTTATTAATGAAGATATAGTTGTATATAGAAAAACTATCCCACAGTACATGGGAATATTTTCTAAGAATGACAGAATAAGTTATAGGGATATAGAAAGATTAATTGGACTTAAAATAATTAATAAAGGGTTCACCTCAACAAGCTTAAATCCATTTGACTATCCTGGAAGAAATATATTTATGAAGATAAAAGTTCCAAAAGGATATCATGGTGCTATGTATATAAAGAATATAGCAAAGGATAAATATAAATATCAAGAAGAAGTTTTATTTACAAAAGGATTGAGTTATAAAGTGACAGGTGTTAAAATGGAAAATAATATTTATTATTTGGATGTGGAGGTAGTAATGTGAATAAAATAGAAGAGGCAGAAGAAGAATATGAAGATAAGATTAATAATTTGCCAAAGTTAGGAAGTGGATTTGATTGTAACTTGGGAGGCGTAGTTGTAGATATGCCAGTTTGTCGTGCTTGTAAAAATGAAAGATTAGAAAATGGAAAATTTTCCTGTGTTGTATTTAACACTATACCTCAAAAATATAATGATTATGAATCCTATTATTGTTCAGAGTTTATTCCAAATAAAGAAAGTGTTTTTTATAGAATTTTGTTGGATTTGATGGAAAGAAAAAAGTAATTAATATTATTTAAGTATAGAGGTGATAAAATGAGTAAATTACCAAAGGTAGGAAGTGGATTTGACTGTGATTTTGGTTCAGTTGTTTTAGATCCTCCTTTATGTAATGCTTGTAAAAACTTGTATTTAAAGAATGATGAGTTAAGTTGCTATATATATGAAGAAATCCCTCATAAATATAATGAGTGTAGCAGCTATGATTGTCCAAATTTCATACCAAATAAAGAAACTTGTTGGTATCCTTTTGTAAAAAAAGAAATAGATAAGTTTTTTTCTGAAAATGAATAAGTTTACATTAAAAAATTGAGTTAAAGTATATACTTTTTGTGTTTATTTCACTGTTTTTCCTCCTAAGTAGAAATTTTCAAAAGAGTTGAGTTAGAATTAAAGAAAATGCCTTTATTATTTGGATGAAGATGGAGTAATGTGAATAAAAGAGAAGAATGAGAAAAAGAATACATATGTAAGATAATTAAACTAATAAAAATAGGAAGTAGATTTGCTTGTAATTAAAGACTAGAAAATGGAAAATTCTTTTATGTTATATTTACTAATGTTCCTAAGAAATATAATGATTATGAATCTTATTATTGTTCAGAGTTTATTCCAGATAAAGAAAGTGTTTTTTATAGAATTTTGTTGTATTTGATGGAAAGAAAAAAGTAACTAATAATATTTATACATAGAGGTGATAAAATGAGTAAATTACCTAAAATAGGAAGTGGATTTGACTGTGATTTTGGTGCAGTTATCTTAGATCCTCCTTTATGCAGTGCTTGTAAAAATGTGTTTTTGAAAAATAATGAATTGAGTTGTTCTATGTATGAAGAAATTCCCAAGAAATATATTGAAAGTAAAAGTTATGATTGTCCAAGTTTTACACCAAATAAAGAGTCTTGTTGGTATCCTTCTGTAAAAAAAGAAATAGATAAGTTTTTTTAAAAAAATAAATAAATTTAAATTAAAAATTAAGTTAAAGTATATACTTTTCTATGTTTATTTCATGGTTTTGCCCCTAAATAGAAATTTTTAAAAGAGTTGAGTTATAAATTAGAATTAAAGAAAATGTATTTATTATTTGGACAAGAGGGGGTAATGTGAATAAGAGAGAAGAATACAGACATAAGATAGCTAAACCAGCAAAAGTAGGAAGTGGGTTTGATTGTAGTTAAGGAATAGTTGAGACAGGAATATCACTATGTAGAGCTTGCAAAAACCAAATATTATTAAATGGAAAAATCTCTCACATCATATTTAATACTATCATCTGAGAAATACAATAATTATAAATTTTTATTATTACTCAGAGTTTATCCAAGATAAAGAGGGTCATTTTTATCAAATTTTATTAGAATTAACTGAAAAGAATATATAACTACTATTCTTCACATGTATCTATAATAAGATTAGTTACTTATCTAAAGTAAAAAATAGATTTAATTGTAACTTTGATATAATTTAATAAAAATTGAATACTGTTAAAAGGATGATTATAATGATTGATAGAAATAAAGTTGAATTTATGATAAAATGTGTACAATGGCATTCTGCTTGTGGTGGTGAACCTCCCAGTGAATGGTGGGACGAATTTCCATTAATTTTCACAGAAGATGTAAATGAGACTATAGAATTTTTAACTGATTGCAATGAAGAGGAAATTCATTGTCTGAGTCAAATTTTTGAAGAAATATCAAGTGGACTACAAAGTTACAAGTTTGTAGAGTTTATTAAGAGTTTACAGAAAAAGTTTCCTAATATAAAAATGGAACTAAGTATTTATTGGGCAGAACAAGCCATACAAGAAGATTAAGTTATTTGATATAAGATTGACTTGTGAATACTAAATAAATTAATTAAGAAGAAAAGAATCATTTTTTCAATAAAAGGCAAAAAATATTAGGAAGTGATTACATTGATTGATAAAGATAAAATATATAGTAATATAGATTATATAGAGTCCATGACACAAAATGGAGCATCTCCTAATTTAGATAAACATTGGTATGAAATTGTTGATATACTTAGCAAAGATTTAAAAGATACTGAAGAATTTTTATTAAATGAATGTAATGAGTATAGAATTTGGTTTATAAGTGGATATTTTGAAGATATTTCATATAATTTTCAAAATGAAGGTTTTATTGAAATCTTAAAAAAACTTGAAAAAAAGTATCCCAATTCCGATTTAAAGGATGACATTCATTGGGCAGAGAAAGCTATACAAAAAAATTAAGCATTTACTTAAAGTTAAGTAGGTGCTTTTTTTATCGCCATTTTGTTGTTTTGGGCGTTAACTATAAACTCATCACTGGGCAAGACCAGGTTAAAAAATGAAGATGAAGAGGGAGAAAGATAAAATGAATAAAGAACAATTTATCGCATTAGGATTAACAGAAGAACTTGCTAAAAAAGCAGAATCAGAATCACTTTCAGAACTTAAAAATTACATACCTAAAACAAGATTTGATGAAGAAAATACAGCTAAAAAACAACTTGAAAATGATATACAAGATAGAGATAAACAATTAGAAAACTTAAAAATAAATAGTGGAAATTCAGAAGAATTAAAAAAGCAAATTGAAACATTACAAGAAGAAAATAAAAATAAAGATATTAAATATCAAGAAGAATTACAAGATTTAAAACTTAGTAATGCCATTAAGTTATCAATATCAGGTAAAGTTCATGATGAAGAGTTAGCAGCAGGTTTATTTGACAAATCAAAATTAATTTTGGGTGATGATGGAAAAGTTGCTGGAATAGAAGAACAACTAAAAGCTATTCAAGAATCAAAGAAATTTTTATTTAAAGAAGAGAAACAAAGTAGTCCTAAATTAGGTTTTAAATTTGGTAGTGATGGAGGAAATAATATAGATAACTCTAATCAACCAAGTAAATTGAGTATGAAAGATGCTATACAAGCAAAAATACAGTCTCAAATGGCTAAAGAGTAATTTTAAAGGAGGAAAATAAATATGGCAATTACATTAGAAGAAGCTAGTAAAAATGTACAAGATGATTTACAAATAGGTGTTATAGATGAATTTAGAAAGTCAAACTGGATTTTAGATAACTTAACATTTGATGATGCTGTTTCACCAACAGGAGGAGGGTCTACACTTACTTATTCTTATACAAGACTTAAAACTCAGCCAACAGCAGCATTTAGAGAAATAAACAAAGAATATATACCACATGAAGTAACTAAAGAAAGACATTCTGTTGATTTAAAGGTATTTGGAGGTAGCTACCAAATAGATAGAGTTATAGCTAATATGGGTGGTATTGTATCAGAAGTTGAGCTTCAACAAGCACAAAAAATAAAGGCAGCTCAAGCACTTTTTAATGATACATTTATAAATGGAGATAGTGCAGTAGATTCAAAAGCATTTGATGGTTTAGAGAAAGCTCTAGCTGGAAGTTCAACAGAATATAATTTAGGTGACAGTTCAATAGACTTATCTACTTCACAAGCTATTACAACAAATTATATGGCATTTTTAGATATGTTGGATGAGTTTTTAACAGGTCTAGATGGAACTCCATCATTTATAGCAGGAAATACTAAATTGATATCTAAGTTAAGAGCATGTGCAAGAAGAGCAAGCATGTACCAAACACAACTAAATAGTTTTGGCCAACAAATAGAATCATACGGAAATGTACCATTTGTTGATTTAGGAGCAAAGCCTGGTACAAATGATGATGTAGTAGCTACAGATACTACAAAAGGAACAACATCATTATATGTTGCAAGACTTGGTTTAGATGGTTTACATGGAGTATCAATGGCTAGTGTATCACCTGTGCAAACATGGTTACCAGATTTCACTACTTCTGGAGCAGTAAAAACAGGAGAAGTTGAAATGAGTGCAGCAATAGCTTTAAAAGCATCAAAAGCAGCTGGAGTTTTTAGAAATATAAAAGTTAAATAGGGAGGATTAGATGGCTAAAGTAATAGCACCAAATAGTCAATATAATGGTTTAAGTGCCAATGTATATTTTCAAAATGGGATTGGTGAAACCACTAATCCCATTTTGATTGAATGGTTTAATGAACATGGCTATAAGATAATAAACGATAGATTAGAAGAAAAAATAACTAAACCAAAACGTAAATAGGAAGTGATAAAGTGCCTTATGCGACAGAAGAATACTATAAAAACGATTATGGTGGAAATCTTATAGAAGATGAAAAGTTAATTAGTAAATTAGAAAGAGCATCTGACCAAATAGATGTTTTAACATTTAATAGAATTGTTACTATAGGTTTTGATAGTTTAACAGAGTTTCAAAGAGATAAAATAAAGAAAGCTGTGTGTATACAAGCGGATTTCATATATAAGTATGGAGAATATATTGATATGCCTTTAAGTGGGTATTCAGCAGGGGACATATCTTTAAGCTTTAATGCAAGTACTATAAATGGTATAACTACTACAAATGAAATAATTAACTATTTATCTCAAACAGGTCTTACTTGTAGGAAGATATAGATGAAACTACCATTTCCTAAATGGATTTTAGTTACACCTGTTAAGATATATAGTACTTATATAAGTGAAGATGGAGAGCCTATTGAAAGTTTGATACTTGATGATATGTGTAACTATTCTGAAAAAACTAAACAAACTTTAGATAAAGAAAGAAAACTTATAACTTTAGTTGGAAAGATTATTTGTGAAGGTGATATTTATCCAAATAAAATATTGCAAGGATATATTGAAATACAAGGTAATAAAAGAGATATTTATAGAGTATCAAAACCTAGGAATCCAGATGGCTCAATTTTTTCTACTGAAATAGAATTAATTTAAAAAAAGCCCTCATTTTGTCTTAATATGTGCTATTATTTTGTTAAAAGGGGGAGATTTTTATGATAATTTCTAAAGACAAATTCAATAAAATAGTTAAAGAATCAGGTGGCATATTTAAATATATTTGCTGCATTATGTCTGAACATTATTGTGGGATAGAAGGGGTTAAAATTGGAGCTATAGGAAATACAATTATTATAGAACGAGGGTTGTTGTTTGATGCAGTAATGAATCCAAAACTTTTTATTCCAAAAGAAAACATATTAAAAATTTATACATCAGAAGATAGAATATTAATAGAATTTAAAGAAAATGAATATAAGTACAGTGTGAGTTTAAAAATAAAAAGTAAAAAAAATATAAATAAATTAGTTGATTCAATAAAAAGAATAACTAATGAAAATTTAGATGTGTTGAAGTTAGAGCATTTTAAGAATGAAGAAAAATATCAAAATGATCTAGATATTATATCTGAGTTAGAAGAGGATATAGAAGAAGAAAATGCATTGGAAGAGTTATTAATAGCAGATTTAGATATAGCTTCTATTATAGAAGAATGTGAATATAATAAGGTTAATTCTATAAAAAGAATAAATCAATTAACCAATTTGAGTTTAACTCAGTGTAAAAAGATAGTTGATGATTATTTTAGAAATAATAGTTTAGGTAGTATACAAAAATATGAATCAATCAAAAAAATTGATGATGAAAAGAAATATAATAATAAAATGAAAAAACTTCAAGAAGAACAACTCAAACTTGAAATTAAAAATACAAAACTAAATATAAAACAACAAAAAAAGGCTATGAAACAGGACAAAAAAACAGCTCGTTGCCCTAAGTGTGGATCAACATCTCTATCAGCACATAAAAAGGGTTTTGGTATAGGAAAAGCAGTAGTTGGAGCATGGGCAGTTGGAGGGATTGGTCTTATTGCTGGAAATGCAAATGCTAAAAAAGTTAGAGTTACATGTCTAAAATGTGGTAAACAGTTTTGGGCATAATAATTATTAAAGAGTACTTGTTATATCAAGTACTTTTTTATTTTGGAGTTGATTATAATTAAAAATCCATTTAGAAGTAAATTAAGTATTGATATAAAAATAAATAATACTAAAATTAATAAACTTAAAAAAGCTCAAAGACAAGCTGCTAAAATGACAGCAGAAGCTTTAAAAACAGAAATTAATACAATGCAAGTTGTGCCAAAACAAACAGGAGTACTTGAAGAATCTGTAAGCATAAATTTGAAGTTACTTAATAAGGGACAGCTTAAAATAACATATGATACACCATATGCTAGACGTTTATATTATCATCCTGAGTATAATTTTAGAAAAGACAAAAATAAGAACGCACAAGGTAGATGGTTAGAAGTTTTTACAGAAGGAAATAAAAAAGATTTCTCAGAAAAAGCATATTATAAATGCTATAAAAAGTTAACTGGAGTGTAAAATGTATCTTAAGGATATTAAAGAATGGTTAAAGAAGACCATAAGTGATAAAAACATTGCATTTTATATTGGTAAGATAGATGCTAATAAAGAAAAAGTAATAGGTATATATAATAAAAATAGTAACAATAACACAATAGCTGTAGGTGGACTTGCAAGTACATCAACATCTACTAAAGCTATCACAATTTTAATTCATTGGGATAAAAATTGTGACACAACTGAAAAGATCTCTAGATGCATTTATGATTTATTTAATGGACAAACCGTTGTCATTAATAAAGTAAGTGCTTTTTTTATTATGAAAAATGATGAACCAGTATTTTTAGGTACTGATGAAAATGGAATTTATGAATATGTAATTGATTTAGATATAATTTACGAAAGGTAGTGATTAAATGGCAGGAAAAAGTGGAGTAGTACCTGTGTATGACTTAACATTTGGAGTCAATACAACTGGTAGAACTGGTGATGCAGATACTATTGTTAAGGATGCAGAATCATTAAGTGTTAGTATTGATGGAAATATAGAAGAATGGAATCCTATGGATCAAGGCGGATGGACAAGAAGGTTAATGACATCTAAGTCTTTATCAGTATCTATGGGAGGAAAAAGAAATTATGGAGACCCTGGCAATGATTATATAGCAGGACTTGCTTTTAAAAATGGACAAGATTGTAATAGTGTCTTTTCAATTAATTTTCCAGATGGAGCAACTCTTAAGTTTGATTGTATAATAAATGTAACTAGCATGGGTGGAGATTCTACTGCTACAGATGCATTAGAGTGGGAAGCCTTAAGTGATGGGAAACCAATATATACACCTGCATCAGGTTCTAGTGAAAGTTAGAAATATTAATAAGAGGAGTTAAAGTATGTCAAATATAATAGATATATCAACGAAATTAACAAACGAAAAACCAAAAATAAAAATATCAGAAGGTAAAATATATACTGTAAATAACAGTAAAAATACTGTTCTTATAGTAAATCAGAGAATGTCTGAGAATAATTCAAATGAAATTGAGCTTATAGATGATGCTTTGAAACTATTACTTGGGGAAAAGGCATTTAAGGAAATAGATTCAATGCAGCTTTCATTTGTAGATTACAAAACTATATTTATAGCAGTTATGGCTGCTATATCAGGAGAAACTTACGAAGATACAGAAAGTCGATTTCAAAACTCAAAATAAATCTGATGGATTTTATGATTTATATGAAGATTGGGAATTAATAGAATCAAGTTTTGCAAAACAATATGGAATAAGACTCCGAACTGAGATTGATATGTCTTGGTCGGAGTTTTGTTCTTTATTATCTGGAATTATGCCAGAAACACCTCTTGGTCAAATTGTATCAATTAGAGCTGAAAAAGACCCTAAAATATTAAAAGGTTTTACTAAAGAACAGAGAAAGATAAGAAATGATTGGATATTAAAACGTAATAAAAAGCTTAGAGAAGATAAAAATAATTATTCTTCTTATATAAATAACTTTCAAAATTGGTGTAAGGAAACCTTTAGTTAGAAGGGAGGTGCATAGATGAGTATTAGTGTAGGTACTATAAATTTAGGCTTAAATATAAATCAGGGAACTTTTAATAAGCAATTAAGTGGTATAGCAAATGGAGCTAAATCAACAATTGGAAGTGCTTTTGGTGGAGTAGGTAAAATGGTAGGAGTAGCTTTAAGTGTAACTGCAATAGCTGCATTTGGTAAATCATGTATTGATTTAGGCTCTGATTTAAACGAAGTACAGAACGTGGTAGATGTTACCTTTGGAAGTATGGCACAGGATATTAATGATTTTGCTAAAACTTCTATAACTCAAATGGGTATGTCAGAAACAGCTGCTAAAAGATATACTGGAACTATGGGAGCTATGCTTAAAAGTTCTGGATTATCAACTAAGCAAGCTGCTGATATGTCTAAAACTATAACACAATTATCTGCAGATATGTCTTCATTTTATAATCTTGATTCAGAAGAATCTTTTAATAAAATAAGAAGTGGTATAGCAGGAGAGATAGAACCATTAAGACAATTAGGTATTAATATGTCAGTTGCTAACTTAGAGGCATATGCAATGTCAAAAGGAATAACTAAAGCATATCAAAATATGAGTCAATCAGAACAAACTTTACTCAGATACAATTACTTACTAAGTGTTACAAAAGATGCACAGGGCGATTTTGTCAGGACTCAAGGAGCTTGGGCAAATCAGACTAGAATACTTTCAGAGCAATTCAATGTTTTAAAAGCTACATTAGGTCAAGCTCTTATTAATATGCTTACACCAGTTGTAAAAATGTTAAATACACTTATACTTAAACTACAAGTTGCAGCACAACAATTTAAAGCTTTCACAGAATCTGTTTTTGGAGATAATGCATCATCTGGTAGTTTTGGCTCTATACCCAAAGATATTGAATCAATTGGAAATAACTCTGATGGTGCAAGTGATTCAATAAATGGTATTGGTGATGCATCAAAAGATGCAGCAAAAAAAATAAAAGGATTAATAAGTGGTTTTGATGAGATAAATACACTAACTAAAAATTCAGATACTGAGGGCTTAGGAGATATGGGAAATGTAACTTCCCCTATTAGCCCTAATATAGATACAGGAAATTTATCAAAAGTAAATCAAGAACTAAATAAAATGTTAGCTGATATGTTTAAACCATTTCAAGATGCTTGGAGTAAAGAGGGTCAAGCAACTATTGATAGCATGAAATATGCATTTACAAGTATAAAAGATGTAATAAAATCAATAGGTTCCTCATTTAAAGAAGTATGGACAAATGGTACAGGAACAGAAATATTGACTACTACTCTTCAGATACTTCAAAACATATTTAATATTATAGGAGATATTAACAATGCTTTTATAGTAGCTTGGGAATCTAACAATTTAGGAACTCAATTAATTCAAAGTATATCAGATGCTTTATTAAATGTTTTAAGGATTATTAGGGATATAGGTAACTCTTTTATAGAAGTCTGGAATAATGGTACAGGTATTGAATTTTGTACAAATATACTTAATTTACTTAGAACAATATTTGATATTATAGGAAGTATTGCAGGTGCATTTGATATAGCTTGGAAGAGTAATGAAACAGGAACAATATTAATACAAACCACATTTGATATGCTAAATTCTATTTTAGAGTTGATAAATAATATAGGTCAAACTTTTGTTGAGGTATGGAATAATGGCACAGGGGTAGAAATAAATACATTGATACTTCAAATACTAACAGACATCTTTGGTATTATAGGAGATATAGCAAATGCTTTTGGAACAGCATGGCAAAATGGAGATATTGGTAATCAGATTATTCAAGGTATTTGTAATACTATAAGTAATTTATTAACACTGATAAAGCATATAGGAGAGTCTTTTAGAGAAGCTTGGAATAATGGTACAGATGTAGCAAATACATTTGAAGTAATTAATTCGGTTATAGGGGTTCTTGAAAATTTATCATCAAAATTTGTATTAGTTTGGGATGAAGGTGGAAGTCATTTATTTCAAGGGCTAATAGAATTAGGTGCAAAGTTATTTGAATTAATTGGTTACATAATAACAGAATTTATAGCACCTTTTGCAAATGGATTAATAAATATATTGGGTCCAGCAATTTCTTTTATTCTAGATAATTTAGGATATTTACTAGATACTTTAACAAATATAATTGACTGGTTACTAAATGATGGTAAACCTGTTTTAGATACTATAATCGCATTGGTAACATCATTTTTTGTTGCATGGGAAATTACTAAATTATTAGGTTTTATAGAAATGTCAGGTGGACTTATAAGTGTTATAGGAAATATAGGAAGTGCTCTAAAAGCTTGTACACTTGCTAAGATAGCAGATAAAATAGAAACTATGGCAATAACTGCACTTTATGCAAAAGATTTTATAGTAAATATAGCTAGAGGAACATTAGAGCTTGTAAAACAAGCTGCACAATTTGTAATTAATACTGGAGCTCAAGTTGCATTAACTGTTGCAACTGGTGCATGGAATGCTATATGTATAGTTGCAACTGGTTTGACAACTGCATTTGGAGCAGCAATAACTTTTTTAACAAGTCCAATAGGTATAGTTGTAATAGCAATAGGAGCACTTATAGCAATAGGAGTGCTTTTATATAAAAACTGGGACACAATAAAAAAGAAAGCTTCAGAAATATTTGGTTATATGAAGAATTTTATAAGTGGAGTATGTAGTAACATTGGTGGATTTTTTAATTCAATGGGAACTAAGATAAAATCAGTCATAGATGCCATACCAGGTGTATTTAAAAAATCATTTAATGGTCTTGTAAATATAGTAAAAGCACCACTTAATGCCGTTATAAAATTATTTAATAGTAGCTTAGGAAGTCTTAAATTTGATATTCCAGATTGGGTTCCTGGTCTTGGAGGTAATTCTTTTGGAATACCTAAAATACCTCTTCTTGCAAAAGGAGGTATCATTGAACAACCAACATTAAGTATGGTTGGAGAAAGAGGAACAGAAGCTGTAGTACCACTTGAAAATAATACGCAAGGACTTGATTTATTAGCTAACAAAATTATGGAAAGAATGAATGGATTAGGAAAAAATAATAATACCAGTGGAGATTTGACAGTAGAATTAAAAATGGATGGAAATAAAATGGGTGAAGTTGTAATAAAAGCGTTTAGACAAATGGAAAGAAAAACAGGCAAAACAATATTAGAATTATAAGGAGTGGTGATATGTTATCTATAAATGGTGTAGACATAATTGCTCCTACAGTTTTTCAAGTAGATTTAACTGATATAGATGGAGAAAGTAATAGAAATGCAAAAGGAGAGATGTGTCGAGATAGAATAGCAACTAAAAGAAAGTTAAGTTGTGAATGGGGTATTTTAGATTCAAGTGAAATATCTATACTTCTAAATCAAGTAAAAGATGTGTTTTTTAAAATAACATATCCAGATCCTGTTTTAGGGCACATAGAGACAAAGACTTTTTATGTAGGAGATAGGTCTATGCCTGTTGCATTAAAAAAAGATAATAATATATTTTGGCAAAGTCTAAAAATGAATTTTATAGAAAAGTAAGGAGGTATATTCATGGATATAAAAATAAGTGATAAATTACTTTATCAAAAGGCTTTAAATGAGGTTGTAAAACTTCAAAACGATTTAATTATACAAAAAGCTATTAATGATGAAAAAGATACTTATATTATTGAACTACAAGAAAAATTAGCTGAGTTTGAAGAATGTGATAATAATGAAAGAAACTAGTCAAGAATATAAAAAAGCAATATTGGAAAATTCAAGGATTATAAGTTCTAGAATTATAATAAATGATGAAAAATATACTGATGAAGATATAATATCTATAAATATAGAAGAATCTATTTTAAATAATGAAAAGTTTGAACTTGGTGGAGGAATAGCTACATCAGTAAACGTAGAAATAAATAACTATTCTAACAAATTTAAAGACTATAAATTTAAAAATAAATGGTTTGACCTGTATTTTTATATAGAAATAGCAATAAATGAATATCAATCAAGAATAGAAGAAATTTACTTTGGAAAATACTATATATTTGAAACAGAGTTAAGTGGAAAAATAATAAAACTTGAATGTTATGATACCCTTATATTAACTGATAAAGCCTACAAACCAAATATAGGATTTCCAGCAACTGTTTATGATATAGTCGCAGATATAGCGAACATTTTAAATCTAAAATTAAGTGACAAGATAGTAAAACGTAGATTCGATAATAATGACTTACTTATAGAATATAAACCAAATTCAGATGAAGCTACATATAGACAAGTTTTGATGGACTGTGCAGTCATTGCAGGGTCTTTTTTGATTGTTAAATATGGTAAAATAGAATTTTTAGACTTAATAGAAACAGATGTACAAATCACAGGTAATAATTGGTTTGATGTAACTATAGGTAGTGAATCTAATAAAATAAATTTTGTTGGCATAAATGGAGTAGTTGCTGGAGACCCTTTTGAAAATGGATTACAATTAAGTATTTTATTACTTGATTACAATAAGGAAAGTGAGATAAGAAAAGTCGCACAAAGCATTTTAAATAAATACAAGAATTTTGTTTATACTGGTTTTAGTATGGATTGGCAGGGTGATTTTGGACTTGATGTAGGTGATAAATTAATTATCTATGATAAAGATGATATACCACAGGCTACATTTATAAGTGATAATAAGATAAATTACAATGGTGGCCTTAGTTCTACAGTTAAAGCAAAGATAGATAAAGAGGAAGTAAGAAGTGCATCAAGGACTATACAAAGGCTTGATAGTAATTTAAAAAAACTTGAGAGTGGTTTTATTCAGACAAATGAAAGCATAGAACTCTATGTAAAAGAAATTACAGATAAACAAGAAACTTTAGAATCTAAGTTTGAGATATTGTCTGGTAGTATAGAAGCTATAGTACAAAGTACAGTTGATGAAGCAGTATCAAAAATTGTTATTGATACTGAAAAAATAGTCATGGAAGTAACTAAAAAAATAGATGGTGAGTACATAGTATCAACTATTAATCAATCAGCAGAAAAGATAGAGATGTCTGCAATAAATATTGATTTAGAAGGATATGTTACTTTCAATTCTCTTGAAGATGAGGGAGAAACTAGAATAAATGGTAGCAATATAATAACAGATACTTTGTCTGTTGATAAGTTAAAATCAAGCACAGATAATCCAATTATTCATCTATTTGTAAATGAAGAAAAAGGCATAAAATGTGCAATAGATGCTACAGCGAGTTTTAACGAAGGAATAGGCAACGCTTTAAGGTATAAAAGAGACGATGAAAATTATCTATGTATTAGAGAAAATTCTTTCGGACTGTATCAGAGTGGTTATCCAGAATACGAAGTATTCAAATTTAGTAATAATGGAAATTCTTGTTTTATAGATACTGTAAATGGGAAAATCTCTTTTGAAAAAGATAGAATATATTATGAAAATGCAGGAGTTAAAAAGAGAATATTATTAGAGGGTGATTCTGGTGGCGGTGGCGGTTCTGGTGGCGGTTCTGGTGGCGAAGTAGTCGAGCCACCCGCTGATGCTCTTTATATAGTAAAAAATCGTGAAAGATTAATCACTAATCAGGATTCAAGATATTTCTGGTTAACAGATAATGGCAAAAATATTTGTGATTCTTATTATGACGGGCGTTCTAGTGGTACTGAGATTGTACCTTACGTATATTTTAGCTTAAATTTGTTAAAATATCAAAAATTTAAATTAGTTATTATTTTTGATATAGCTTGTGCATATGCAACTGGCGGATATTTACCACCTTCTTCTGATTGGACGAATACATTTGCCCCCGAGATACGAGTATATGTAGGTCAAGAAATTGCTAAAAAAAATTTAACATTCGATTTTGGTACATTTCAAAGGAAAAATGTTGTTCTTGAACTAGAATCATCTGGATACTCAAATACAGGTATATATTTTCGTAATCGTTTAACCTTTTATGGAAATATTGAATGTAATCTATATGTAAAAGATTTTTGGATACAATCATTATAAAAAGGTAGGTGAGTAAAAAGTGAGAGATAAAACTTATACAGTTGATTTGAATACGAAAGTATATTCTGTTCCAATATATAAACAATTTGATAATCTAATACCTTTTTCAATAAGATTGGTTGAAGATGGCAAGGAGGTAGATTTGGAGGGATATACAGCATTAGCATTTTTTCAGAATGATAAAGTACTAATTCAAAAGAATTGTATTATAAATAGTAACATTGTAAAGGCTATTTTAGATAACAATATTCTTGCATTGCCTGGATTAATTAAGGTAGAATTTCAATTTAGAAAAAATCAAGAGATAGTAACTACTTTTCAGATGAAAATACAAGTCGAAGAATCATTAGACAAAGATAATGCTATAGAATCAACTCCTCAATGGGATGTATTAGGCCAAGCAATTGTTGATATTACAAATTCAATAAATGATATAAATGACACTAAAGAAAATTTAATAAATGATATAAATACTAATATAAGTACCTTAACTAGTAAGATTGATAGTTCTGTAGATTTAATGACTCAAGATATTAATATTGCTAAGGAGAATCTAGTAGATGATATATCAGAGTTAGCTACAAAAGTAGATGAACGTGTAGCACTGGAGATATTTAATGGAGATTATAATAGCTTAATTAATAGGCCAACTAAAGTATCTGATTTTGAAAATGATGTAGGGTATATAACAAGTTCAGACATAGATAGTTCACAAAATCATGTTCATACAAATAAGGTAGTTTTAGATGGAATTACACAAGATAAAGTGATAAGTTGGGATTCTAAATCAAATTTCGATGGAAATTATAATAGCTTAACAAATAAGCCAACTAAAGTATCTGATTTTGAAAATGATGCAGGATATATAACAAATTCAGACATAGACATATCACAAAATCATGCTCATAACAATAAAACTGTCTTAGATGAAATTACACAGGAAAAAGTGATAAGTTGGGATTCTAAAACAAGCTTTGATGGTAATTATGAGAGTTTAACAAATAAACCAATTCTATTTAATGGTGATTATAATAATTTAACAAATAAGCCAAATTTAACTTCAAAAGCAATAACAGGATTAAATTTTTGGACTGGAACGCAAGCACAATATGATAATATAGTGACAAAAGATTCTAATACCTTATACATAATAAATGGGTGATAAGATGCTTAATATAAACAATAGAGAGGCAAAAAATATATTTCTAGGTGATAAAGAATTAAATAAGATTTATTTAGGAGACTACTTAATTTATTCTAAAAATCAAATTACTTCACTTATTAAAGTAGAATTAAATGGTAAATTTAAATCAACAAATGGAATAGGGAATAATGTAAAAACTATGAATGATAAGTTCATAATAGATGTTAATAATAAAAACATTGTAGAGTTCTTAGAAGGAATGAATAAAATTCTTATTTCAAGGATGGATGTTAAAAATCTTGATGATGAATATATTTCAGATGAATTAAATTCAAAAAGTACAGGATTTACAGGTATTTATACGAAAAGTACTACATTAGGAATAAAGGTAAAATAAAAGAGGTGATAAAGTGCCAGCAAAAGGTCATGCTAAAATAGAACTTATAGATAGTTCAGGAAATTTAGAAATATATGAAGAAAATAATATAGTTACAAATGCAGTTAAAGATTTGATTAGTGTAAATTTAAATGCTCAAATATTACCAAATGAATTTTTTCCTTTGAATATTTTTTTTAAAGGAATATTATTATTTGACAACAATATAGAAGAAAATCCTGAAATTACTGCTTTGCCACTTGGAGCAAATTTAATAGGCCATGCAGGAGAAGAAGTTAATGAAGATGCTAATAATATTTTAAGAGGGTCACCAATTTTACAAGAATGTGAACAATTAGATAATGGGTATAAATTTGTTTGGGAATTTGACAAGACACAAGCGAATGGGACTATAAAGTGTATTTGTTTAACTCATAAGGATGCTGGAAATTATGGTTTACTTAATTCAGTAATGACATCTTGCTATTCATCTTATAGGTCTTTTGAAAATATACCTACTATAGTTTCTGCAGATTTTGAGAAAGGGTATGTATATACATGTGAAAATAATAATTCAACTGGAGATATAAAAATATCAAGGTATAAACATAACTTTTTAGAATTTGGTATTAATGATGAGCCTAATTCTTTTAAATTATTAGAAACTAAAGTCTTATCTGGAACTGAAATAGGTATGATAAAAAGATCAATAAATTTTTCAAGTGGTGGAGATGGTTATATATATGGTTTTAGTACTTTAGGAAATAGTACAGGAAATGCAACTCTTAATATAATTAAAATATCAGAAAAAGACTTTAGTTATACAGAAGAAAGTGTTGTTCTAGAAAATACATTTTTATATGCTTCTATAGGAGCAGTAAGTTTTTTTCCTGTAAATAATAGTTCTGTATACCTAGTTACAAAAGATGCATATTCATTTTATAAATATAATTTTTTAGATAAGACTATTAAATTATTGGAAAGTGATAGAGTTGTTAAATTTGATAACAATGGATATCTAAAATTTTCTTCTAATGGAGGAAGTTTATACTCTAAAAAAGTGGTTGTAATTAATGATAAAATAAAAAAATATATTGGAGAACCTTATGGTGTTAATATTGATAATACAACTTACACATATAATAATTATTTTGTAACTTTTTATACAGGAAATAACACATATATGAGTGTATATCATTTGAATGCTATGTTAACAACAATAAATAATTTAACTATACCAATTGAAAAAACTTCTGATAAAACAATGAAAATAATATATACAATAACAGATATGTAAGACAAAGAGTAGGACTATTATAATATAGTCTTTTTTTGTCTAAGAGAATTTTATAAAAGGATAAATAGCATGATAGAATTGGAAAATAGAAAATTAAATAAAATATATTTAGGTGAAAGGAATGTAGATAAAATTCACTTAGGTAGTATAGTCGTTTATTCTAATAATACAGAAATTAAACATACTGAACGTTATGGAGTATATCTAACAGCTAATAATAAACCAGAACCTTTTGAAGCAACATCAAGTCAAAGCACTTGGGGAGCATATAGAGCATTTACTGAAACTTTAGAAGATGACTTAAACTTAACTGGTCTAAAACAAAACTCAAGTCAGTGGGTTCAAATAAAACTAGATAAAGATATAAGAATATGGGCTATTAAAATGCATTTTAGAACAACAATATCAAATCAAGATACTGCACAAGTTCCATTTAAATTTAAACTGCTAGGCTCAAATGATGGTTCTAGTTTTACAGAATTATATAATTGTGAAAGTTGTAATCCAGATTTGTTCTGCAAGTGGAAGAATGATATTTCTAAGTATGATTTTTCAGATGCTGAATTTATAGAGGTAACTTGTAATAATAAATACCAATATTATAGAATTGAGTTTTTTAATACACAAACCATATCAAAAGGAATAGTAACTAGTACAGAAGCAACAGAAGTTAAAATAACCTTATTAAATTTATATCAGTTAGAATAGGAGGACACTATGGAACAGCTAGTAACAGAATTAAGTAGTTTGGGAGCAATAGGAATACTATGTGCCCTTTTATTCAAAAACACAATGCAAGAGAAGAAAGAAGATAGAGATATGTATAAAAAGACAGTGGAAAACTTTATCGAATTATCTACACAACAACAAGAAATTAATAAAAATGTATTAATAGAAATGGGAATAATGAAGATAGATGTACAAGAAATAAAAGAAAAGGTATTAGATATCGAAGGCATGTTACAAAAATAATATATACAACTTAAAATGCTACCTTAAAAAGTTGATTATATATCAAATTATAAAATATAAACTTGTAAATAGGAGGTAATTCAGTGGAAGAACAAAAATATTATACTATCTTAACTAAAATAGGTAAAGCATCTGTCGCAAATGCAGCTGCTCTTGGTAACAAAGTTAATTTAGTAAAGCTTCAATTAGGCGATGGTGCAGGGGCAGAGTATAATCCAACAGAAAATCAAGCTGAACTTAAAAAAGTTGTTTGGGAATGCCCCATAAGTAATGTAAAGGTCGACAAAGATAATCCAAATTGGATAGTTATAGAAACAATAGTACCTGGAAATATTGGTGGATTTATGATAAGAGAAGTTGGTATATTTGATTCAGAAAATAATATGATTGCAATATCTAAATATCCAGAGACATATAAACCTGCTGTTAATTCTGGTAGTGTAAAGGATTTAATTATAAGAATTATTTTAGCTGTTTCTAATACATCAAGTGTGGAATTGAAAGTTGATCCAAGTGTAATATTAGCTACACTTAAGGATATTCAAAATCTAGATGATAAAGTAGAAGAAATTGAGGAAGATTTAAATACTAAAATTGACGAAGAGAATAATAAGCAAAACATAAAAATCGACCAATTAACTGCAGGAGGTTTTAATGTAGCATATACATATAGAACAAAAGTTGATGATTGGACAGAAACAGAGAATGGAAATTATAAAGCGATAATAAATCATAATCTTTTGACACAAAGAATTGTTGTAAATCTTATAGATGCATTAACTAAAGAAAATATAGCACAAAAGTATAAGATTATTGATGATAATAATATAGAAATTAGAAATGAATCTAAATCAGAAATTGATGTATATGTCATAAATGGAAATGCTGAAACTCATTTTATTAATGCTACTGTAGATGATGGTAGAATAGGAAAAAATACTACATGGTCTTCTGAAAAAATACAAAACACAATAAAAGAAGAAGTTGGAAAAGTTGAAGAATTACTAACTGGTGAAATATCAAAAGGTGTAGATACATTTAATAAACTAGCAGATATGTTATAAAGGAGGCTATTAAATGGCAATTGAAAAATTAGAAAGCGATTCAAATCTTAAACAATTAATAACTGCATTTGAAAATGGAGTTGTAGAGATTGAAAACGTAAAAAAAGATATAATAGAAGCATTGATATTAAAGGGTGCAAAAGTAACACAACAAAGTTTATTAAGTGAGCTATCTGAAAAAATAATGTCAATAAAGACTATAAAAGAGTATTTTGGAGAAGCTGATGAAATATTAATCTCAAAAGAAGAGTCTTGTATATATTTAGTTTATAATAATAAAAAAATAGAAGCAGTTGCAAAAGACAATGTTCTAAAAACTTATCCATTAACAATTACAGAAAATGGAAATGCTGTAATAGGGATGGTTATAGATGAAAATGAAAACTTGTATGTATGTCCAAACTATAATTGTTTGAGAAAATATAATTCCTCAGGTAATTTAATCTTTGAGAAAACAGGCGTAAAATACGCTTATACCTATCTTAAATATGATAAAAAAGATAAAGGAATCATAATAAAAAATGATGTTAACAATGACCCATCTATTAGAAAACTGAATGCAAATGGAGATGAAATATGGAAATTAAGTATTAAGGGTTCTCAACCGATTCAATGCATCGCTACAGATGATTTAGGTTATATATCATCTGGTGGATATGATAAAATAGCTCAAAGAATTTCTCCAGATGGAAGATTAATTTGGGAATACACAGGATTTACAAACTATATAACTGCAATATATATAGATAGTAAGCAAAATACTATTATAGCTGGATATGGCTATAGATCTACTCCTCCTATGGGAGTGGTAAAAATATCTCCACAAGGTAAAATGTTGTGGCACTATCAGGGGTATTTTAAAAGTCCAATTTATAGTATTGTAACAGATAGTCAAGATTATGTATGTGTAGGATGTTGGGATAGAACCATTACAAAGCTAACACCAGAGGGGGAACTTGTTTGGAAAATAAAAATTAATACAACTCCATGTGTGTTAAGGGTAGATAGTAAAGATGATATTTATGTAGGTGTAAATGATTCCATTTATAAAATTTTAAATGATGGAAGTAAGATAGTTAAATATATAGTAGAAAATATTGATTTAGGCTCTTTCGACTCATTAGAAATCGATAGAGCACATGGAGATAAATTCTATTTTTATAATGAAAAACCTAATGATTATAAAATATCCAAAAATGCACAACCAACAGATTTTTCTGAAAGTGCAGCACTAACATATTCAATTACAGGAGATGAAAAGTATGACTTTGAATAAAAATATAAAAGGATATGAAGAAGATAAAAGAAAATTTGCAGTTATTAAAAATGGAGAGATAGAATCAATTTATCATTTTCCATTTGATGTTATTGAAGGATTTGGTAAAACTGAAAAAGAGTTGACTAATATAGGTATATTGTTTAATGATATAAATAACTTTGAAGGAGAAATTACAAAGAGTAAAGGTTTAAAGTATGTTTATGATAAAAATAATAATTGTATAAATGAAGTCTTGGTAGACATAAATACAACACCATAAAGAGTAGATAAATGAAGAAGTGTCTATATATGCTATTTATCGTATTTTTTTATTGTCCAAATTATTAATAATTATATTTATTTTAAAACTTTAAAAGATTTTTCTTATTTGATATAATTAAGGTTATGTGTAATATAAGAAATTAACTAGGAGGAATAGAAGTGAGCAAAAGAAAACAAGTAACAATACCTATAGAGAAAATACAAGAACAAGATAAATATATAGAACAAATACACAGACAAAATGAAGAATACTTTAACAGAACTGGAAAGAGAAAACTCGTGTTTACTCAAACCTTTGGATGCCAAATGAATGAACATGATTCAGAAAAATTATGTTCAATGCTAGAAGAAATGGGATACAAAATGTCAATGATGGTTGAAGAAAGTGATTTAATAATATATAACACATGTGCAGTTAGAGAAAATGCAGAACTAAAAGTATATGGCAACTTAGGACAATTAAAGCATTTAAAAGGAAAAAATCCAAATATGAAAATAGCTGTATGTGGGTGTATGATGCAACAACCACATGTTGTAGAAGAACTAAGAAAAAAATACAAACATGTAGACCTTATATTTGGAACACATAATCTATATAAATTTCCACAATTACTTACAGAGTCAATGGATTCTGACAAAATGTTGGTAGATGTTTGGGATGTAGATGGAGAGGTAATAGAAGGGCTTAGAAGTAATAGAAAATTTGAATTAAAAGCATTTGTAAATATAATGTATGGATGCAATAATTTCTGCACATACTGTATAGTTCCATATACAAGAGGCAGAGAAAGAAGTAGAACACCTGAAGATATAATTGATGAGATAAAAGAACTTGTAGCAAATGGAACAAAAGAAATAACTTTACTTGGACAAAATGTTGACTCTTATGGTAAGACACTTGAAAATCCAGTTACATTTGCAGAACTTCTAAGAAAAGTAAATGATATAGAAGGAATTGAAAGGGTTAGATTTATGACATCTCATCCCAAAGATATATCTGATGAAGTAATATATGCAATTAGAGACTGTGATAAGGTATGTGAATTTTTACACTTACCAATACAATGTGGAAGTAGTAGTCTTTTGAAAAAAATGAATAGACATTATACAAAAGAATATTATTTAGAAATAATAGAAAAGGCTAAAAAAGAAGTACCAGACATTGCTTTTTCAACAGATTTAATGATAGGTTTTCCAGGAGAAACAGAAGAAGATTTATTAGATACTTTAGATGTAATTGAAAAAGTAAAATATGATTCAGCTTTTACGTTTATTTATTCCAAAAGACAGGGAACACCTGCTGCCAAAATGGAAAATCAAATACCAGAAGAAATAAAACATGAGAGATTTAATAGAGTGTTAGAAGCTGTAAATAGGATTTCAGCAGATATAAATAATGGATATAAAAATAGAATAGTTGAAGTTTTAGTTGAAGGAAGAAGTAAAAATAATGAAAATAAATTTGCTGGTAGAACTAGACAAAATAAACTTGTAAATTTCGAAGGCGGAAATGATAATTTAATTGGGGAATTAGTTATGGTTAGAATTACTGAACCTAGAACTTTTTCATTAAATGGAGTACTAATAAATGATTAATATTGTACAATATAATAAAATTATGTAAACTTATTAAAATAGATGTACTATAAAACAAAATATATCAAATTTTAAAAACATACATTACATATGTTATGTTAATTTCAGTTTTTATTATAAATAAATTTGATATAAAATGTAAATTGATAGTACATCTATTTCTATTTTATCAAGTTTTACCCAACTATATATTAATATTTCCTTATTATATACTAATATATTATAGAATAAACATAAAAAGCAGTTAATCTTTAATTAACTGCTTAGCTTACTAAATATTATTTTTTACATTTCTTATTAGAATAATAGATATTGAAAAACACACTAGCAAGTATAACGATTATAAATATCACAGCAAATGTAAGCATTTCTTTTTCACCCATTTGTCCACTCTCTACTTTATAACCAAGAAATGCCATAATAAACAACATTATAGATACAATAAAAGTAACAATGCTAGAACTTCTACATAATTTTTTTTTATCATACCTAGCTTTCTCTTTATCACTCATAGTATTATAACCTGCTAATAGCATACTTGCTTTTCCATTAAATAACAATATACTTAAAATGAAAAGGGCAATTGCGGATATAACTATAAATCCTACTGCAAACATTATAAGCACCTCCATATACTTTGACTTACAGTTTACTAATTTCTTATATTTTTTAGAATTATTACATTTAAAATTTTGAATATTCACTTACAAGTATTATTCTGATAAGAAGTTTAAAAAGTTTTCTAGTATTTTTGCTGTCATACCCCATATTACATAATCTTTATATTTATAGAATAGAATAGGGTAACTTCCACTTTCAAACTTGTAATCTTTTTGGTTTGGAATTGATCCATAGGGTAGATTTTCATCAGGAAAAACTTTTACAGTATTATTATAAGTATTTGGAGGATTTTCTAAAAGATATTTTATAGGCACCAAAAAAGTATGGTCAACTTCATCTTTATTTATATTTAAATTGTTAATGTTTTTTATATATCCTAAATAAGGATGTATTATAAATTTTACAGGTGTTATAAGTAGGTCTAGACTAGATATGATTTCTATATTGTCACTAAAAGTGCCTAGTTCTTCACAAGTTTCTCTGATAGCAGCATTATATGGAGTTTCATTGGATTCTATTTTGCCACCAGGAAAAGAAATCTCATTAGGTTGATGCTTTAAATTCTTTGAGCGAACTTCAAATAATATATGATGTATGTTATTTATTTCTACTATTGGAATTAAAACAGATGCTCTTTTCATATTTTTATATCCATTTATATATGGTTTGTAATCTTTGAACTTATTTTTAATATCGTTTATCATTTTTTCCTCCTAAAATAATATTATTAAAAATTATATAATTGAGTTTTGACAATAATATATAATTATGATTTATCTAATTTAAGATATAGTAACTATCTATATTATTATATAATATAATGATAAATATATATTAACAAATAATAAAAAAATTAATTTGTATATAAATTAGTTTGTTATTAAATTAGTATTAATTAGAATTAAAAAGTTCAAAATTTTACTTAGATGTATTCTATAATTCAATTTCTATGTTTGTTGAGAATGCAATTATAGCTTTTCCAATTATTTTTACTTCAACGGGCTTATTATCTGAAATAATTACTTTTACTAACATCTTTCCTTTGCGTTTTATTGCTTCTCCTTGAACTGCTTCAAATATAAACTGTGTGTTAGGTATAGGTATTACTTTATAATGTACAATATACGCACCTAAAGGCCCATTAGCATTTCCTGTAACAGGGTCTTCTGAAATACCAATTGCAGGAGCAAACATCCTTCCATGAACCTGTAGCATTTCTTTATTATTTAATGTAAAAATATAATATCCATTACATTTTATTTCTTGACTTATTTTCGATAATTCATATAAATTTGGAGATAAATTATTTAATGTTGATAATCTCTTTATTCCAATCATAACCTTTGAATGTCCTGTAGATGCTATGGCAATAGGACAATCTGTATGAATATCTTCCTTTAAAATACCAAATGCATTAAGTAATCTTTCTTGATATGTTTGTTTTAATGGTGGAGATACTTCAATTTTTCCTTGTGTCATAATTATTTCATAATCATTATCTTTTTTTATAATATCAACTGGCAATATTCCAGCACCAGTTTTTTGAAATACTGTTGTGCTATTGAGTTGGTTTTCTACTGCTCTAGCATAATGGGCAGCAATAGTAGCATGACCACATATAGGAACCTCATTAGTTGGTGTAAAAAATCTGATATGTACATCATAATTTTCTTGATGATTTTTAATAAATTTATTGAAAATAAAAGCAGTTTCTGAATTATTTAATTCTCTTGCTATTTTTTGCATTTGTGATTCAGATAAGCCATCAGCATTTGTAATTACACCAGCTGGATTACCTGTAAATTTTTCTTTTGTAAATGAGTCAACTTGATAAAGACGAAATGTTTTATTCATATTATATAATCCTTTCTAAATATTAGAGTAGTTTGTGTACATAGAAAACTTTAGATAAGTTATTACTTATTATTATCTATTTAAATAAAATTAATAAAACAGTATATGTCTATATTAAAATTTAAACGTATACATCTAAAAAAGTAGTATTATGTAAGGCTCTATGTTACAATCAAGATTATATTACGAATTAGTATGCTAAACAAGAATGCACTTTTTAGTTAGATACTTACTATTTTGAAAGAGAGGATTGGGATGGATATAGATAATAATTTTGAAGAATTTCCAAATATTGAAGAAAGACAAAAAGATTTTAATTGTTCAATTGGTTTTACCATGACTGTGATAGGAAGTAAATGGAGGGCAATTATTTTATGGCATATTTTAAAACAAGAGCCAATACGTTACAGTCAATTAAAAAAAGAAGTTGTTCATATAAGTCATAAGATACTGTCACAAGAATTAAAGTATCTTGAAAGAGATGGACTTATTAAGAGGATTTCTTATCCGACTATTCCTCCAAAAGTTGAATATTTGTCTACTAAACGTGGTAAATCATTGGAATCGATATTATTAGAATTATGTAATTGGGGTAAACAGTATATGAGATAAACTCAACTGTTTACTTCATGAAAAATAGATAATGAAGCTTATTTTAATTAGTTCTTTAATGTATTATAAAACGTAGATAAAACTAAAAAGGGTTTTCTAGAAAATAAAATTTCTTTAATTATATCTGCTTACCAATACCATCACTTGATGCAAACAAGATTCTACCACGTTCTCTCCATATTCTAGTATAAAGTCATTTAATTGTGTATCTATAAAATTGCAGTAATCGTATGAACTGCATATATATGCAGTTAGTATATGCGTACATCTATCCATTTTATCTATAAACATATATCATTTATCCCCCTAAAAAACTTTCATAAAAACAAAAAGAAAATATCTTTTTGGCAACTGGCTGACATAACTCGTTTCATAAGTCTTAGTCCCTATAGCTTTGCGTCACTAAATTTCTCTAGTTTTGCCTATTTAGTTTTATTCTACAATTACAATCATATAGGAAAACGTTTGATTTTTCAAGGTACATATTAAAAAATTTAAAAATTAAAAAAAATAATTTATTTTTCAAAAATAAATTAGGTAAAATAATTACATTATATAGTTTATATATACAAATCAGAATAAGAGGTTTTTATTATTAACCTAAATTGAACTAATTTGAGGCAGTAGAATAAAGCTAAATAAAGTCAAATGGTTAATAAAATAAAGAAAAATCATTATAATAGTATATTTTTATAACTAAGTTTTAAAATTTAATCAAACTCTAATAAATTATGATGAGTAGGTATTGTGGCAATATACTTTTTTAAAAATACTAAAAAATACTATTTTGGTATTATATATTTTAAAATAGATAAAATATATAATATGAATAAAAAATTTGTTAAAATATGATAAGTGTAGTATAATCAAGTAGAAAAGATATAATATATTTCGGGGAGCTAATGTGCTGAGAGGAGATTTTATCTCGACCCTTTGAACCTGTTTGGATAATGCCAGTGTAGGGAGACCAGTAAAGATGAAAATAAGTCTTATCCTATTGTGGATAAGACTTTTATTTTATTTAAATATATTATCTTTTAGAAGTAAAATTTTTAATAAAAAGCAAAATATACCTAGTAGGTATTAATTATTTTTAAAGGAGTGATTTAAATGGTAATCGCAGACATAGCAGTAATGCCACTAAGACCTTACAAAGGTGAAGAAGAAATGTATAAAGTAGTAGATGCTTGTATTGCTGAAATTGAAAAAAGTGGTCTTAAATGTGAAATAGGTGCAATGAGTACGACTGTTGAAGGTGATTTTGATGAAGTTTTTGAATTATTGAAGAAAGTACATAAAATCCCTTTTAACCTTGGATGTGAAAGAGTTATAACAGTAGCTAGAGTAGATGAAAAAGCTGGGGGTTTGACTATAGATGAAAAACTTAGAAATCATAGATAAAGTTAAAGATAGTATATATCCAATAGCAACATTTTTGTTTATACTTATTCTTTGGCAATCTGTGGTAGAAGTTTTAAAAGTCCCACAGTATATACTACCCACGCCGGTAGATATACTTAATGTATTTTTTAAAGACTCTCAAAATTTATCCATGCATGCTGTAGTTACTATAGGAGAAGCAATACTTGGTTTTATAGTTGCAATTATAATATCATTAATAATTGGTGTATTGATGGATTTTGTGTCGATAATAAAAAAGTGTCTTTATCCTATTATGTTGGTCACTCAAATGATACCTACAATAATTATAGCTCCACTTTTTATGATATGGTTTGGCTTTGGGACAATGCCAAAAATATTGATGGTAACGCTTACTTGTTTTTTTCCTATATTAATAAGTTTTGTAGATGGAATCGAGAATATTGATAAAGATTATTTAAATTTATTTAAGACTATGGATTCAAATAAAATTAATACATTTATTCATCTTAAATTTCCTATGGCAATGGATAAATTTTTTTCTGGGCTTAAAATATCTGCGACCTATGCTGTAATGGCAGCGACTGTTGCAGAGTGGTTAGGTGGAACCGAAGGTCTTGGTGTTTATATGCTAAGGTCAAAAAGTGCATATGCTCTTGATAAAGTATTTGCATCTACTATATTGGTAGTTATATTTAGTTTAATATTTGTAGGAGTTGTACAAGTAGTAAAAAAAATTGTTATAAGACATAGATTAGCAGATTAATTGTATTTGAGGGAGGAAATTATGAATTTCAAAAAATTAGGAATATTAGGTTTAGTAAGTGTTTTTACATTAGTGACAATAACTGGATGTTCTTCAAATAATGATAAGGATAAAAGTAGTACTAAAGATGATTCTTCTAAAAAAGTGACTATGGTGCTTGATTGGACACCAAATACAAATCATACTGGATTATTTGTAGCACTTGATAAAGGTTATTATAAAGAAGAAGGTTTAGATGTTGAAATAGTGCAACCACCTGAAAGTGGAGCTGAGACTTTAGTTGCAACAGGCAAAGCGGACTTTGGTATAAGTTATCAAGAACAAGTTACCTATGCAAAGACTAGTGAAGATCCACTTCCAATAAAAGCTGTAGCAGCTGTTATACAACATAATACTTCCGGGTTTGCATCACCAAAAGAAAAAAATATAACTACAGCTAAGGATTTTGAGGGAAAAACTTATGGCGGTTGGGGTTCTCCATCAGAAGAAGCTGTTTTTAAAGCAGTTATGAAGAAAAATGGAGCCGACTTTAACAAATTAAAAATAGTTAATACTGGTCAAGATGATTTCTTTGCAGCTATGAAAACTGTAGATTTTGCATGGATATTTGAAGGTTGGGATGCAGTTAAGGCAAGTTTAATTGACTATGATTTGAACTTTATACCAGTAAAAGATTTAGATGAAAGATTAGATTATTATACACCACTTATAATTTCTAATGAAACTGTACTAAAAGATAATCCAGAACTAGCTAAGAAATTCTTAAAGGCTACAACAAAAGGTTACGAATATGCAATTAAAAATCCAGAAGATGCAGCAAAAATATTAGTAAAACATGCACCTGAGGTAGATGAAAAATTAGCATTAAAGAGTCAAGAATATCTAGCAAGTAAATATAAAGACGATGCACCTAGATGGGGAGAAATGAAAGACAGTGTATGGAATAACTACACATCATTCTTAAAAGAATATAAATTAATAGATAAGGATATGAAGGCAAGTGATGCTTACACAAATGAATTCTTACCACAATAAAAAAATAAAAGTATCTATAGAAAATGTATCAAAAACATATAAAGAAGTTGAAGTTTTAAAAGATATAAGTATTGATGTATATGAAGGCGAATTTGTTTCTATATTAGGACCAAGTGGATGTGGTAAAAGTACTATCTTTAATATTATAACTAAACTTACAGATTATAATAGTGGTAAAGTAGATATAAATGGAAAATACAGTTACATGTACCAAAAAGACTTACTTTTACCATATAAAACTATAATAGATAACGTGTCACTACCACTAGTCTTAAAAAAAGAAAAAAAGAGTAAAGCAAGGGAAATGGTAAAACATTATTTTGAGGTTTTTGGTTTAAATGGATATGAAAATAAATATCCATCTGAACTTTCTGGAGGAATGAGACAGAGAGCAAATTTCCTGAGAACCTTTGTAAATTCTAATGACATAATGCTTTTAGATGAGCCTTTTGGAGCACTCGACTCGTTGACTAAGACATCTATGCAAAAATGGCTTTTAGATGTTAAGAAAAAGGTAAATTCAACAATACTTCTTATAACCCATGATATTGATGAAGCTATAATGCTATCAAATAGAATTTATGTCATTTCAAAAAAGCCATCAATAATAAAAAAAGAATTTATTATTGATAGTAAAAAACTGAATGAAGATAACCTTGAAAATGTCATTAAACTTAAGAAAGAAATAATATCTTTGTTGTAAAAATTATATATATGCTTTATTCAAAGAGTATTAAACCTAGCAATCCAAAATGCAATTATACATTTTGGATTGTTTTTTAGTTATACGTCAAAATTTTATATATTATGTTAATAATAATCATCTACTATGATATAATATTTAATTAGAAAAGAAGGAGGTTTGATAATGCAAATAGATATGAATAAATTGACTCCTATGATGAAGCAGTACCTTGAAGTAAAAAACCGATATAAAGATTGTATACTGTTTTTTAGATTGGGAGATTTTTATGAAATGTTTTTTGAAGATGCATTAGTAGCTTCAAAAGCTCTTGAAATAGCATTAACAGGAAAAGCTTGTGGTTTAGAAGAACGTGCTCCTATGTGTGGTGTGCCTTTCCACTCAGCCAATTCATATATATCAAAATTAGTTGAAAATGGATATAAAGTAGCAATAGGTGAACAAATGGAAGACCCATCTACTGCAAAAGGAATTGTTAGAAGAGAGGTTATAAGAGTCATCACTCCTGGAACTGTTTTAGATGGAAATTTACTTGAAAATAAAAAAAATAATTATTTGTTGTCTTTATATAAGGATGGTTCTAATATAGGGCTAACTTATGTCGATATAAGTACTGGAGAAACTAATGCAACTTGTTTAAATGAAGATAAAGTAATTGAAGAGATTGCAAAAATCCATCCTACAGAAATAATTATAAATGATTTAGACTTTATAGAAAAGCTTAGAGATATAGCTACTGTAAGTAATATATACATAAATGAAAGTTTTAGCGATAACTATTTGGATATAAACATATTAAGAGAATATTTTCCAGAGGTTTATCTACAAAAACTAAAGTTTGATGATAAAGGTCTTATAAAGTCAAGCTTATCAATTCTTCTGAATTATATATATAATACTCAAAAACAAATAACATCTAATATAAATAATATAAATATATACAATTCATCAGAATACATGGTTTTAGATATGTTTACTAGAACTAACTTAGAGCTTACTCAAACTATAAGAGGCAATAAGAAGAAAGGTTCATTATTGCATGTTCTTGATAAAACTTCTACAGCAATGGGAGGTAGACTTTTAAGAAAATATGTTGAAGAACCTTTGATAAATAAATCTAAAATTGAAAATAGATTAGATGTAATAGAAGAGATAAAAGATGATTTTATATTAAGAGAAGATTTAAATGATATACTTAAAAATATATACGATATAGAAAGGATATGTGGAAAGATAGCATTTGAAAGGGTTACACCAAAAGAATTAGTTCACTTAAAAAATTCAATAGAAAAATTACCAAATTTAAAAGACACAATAGATTTATCAGATGCAACAATACTAAAAGAGTATGTTTCAGAAATGGATAAATTGGATGATATATACAATTTAATAGATGAAGCTATTTTAGAAGAACCTACAATAACTATAAAAGATGGAAATATAATTAAGTCTGATTTTAGTGATGAGCTTAAAGAATTAAGAGATATTTCTAAAAATGGAGCTTTTCTTGTAAAAGAAATAGAAAATAGAGAAAGAGAAAAGACAGGAGTTAAATCATTAAAAATAGGTTTTAATAAAGTTTTTGGTTACTATATAGAAATAACAAAAGCCAACTTTAAACAGGCAAAACTAGATGAGACATATATAAGAAAGCAGACACTTAGTAATGCAGAAAGATATATAACTCCAGAATTAAAGGAAATAGAAGAAAAGATATTACATGCTGAAGAAAAAATTAAGTCTCTAGAATACGAGATATTTGTAGGTATAAGAGATACTATATACAAAAATATAGATAGAATACAAAAAGTAGCTAAAACTATAGCTAATATAGATGTTTTTGTATCTCTGGCAACAGTTGCACACATAAATAATTATGTAAAGCCAGCAATAAATGAAAATAATAAACTTGATATAAGAAATGGTAGACATCCAGTTGTTGAAAATATAGTAGGTGAGGAAAATTTCGTTCCAAATGATACATATCTAAACCGTGGAGAAAACATTATTAACATAATAACTGGTCCTAATATGTCTGGGAAATCAACCTATATGAGACAAACTGCTATAATAGCACTTATGGCACATATAGGTTCATTTGTACCAGCAGAATATGCTGATATTCCAATCTTAGATAGAATATTTACTAGAGTTGGAGCTAGTGATGACTTATCTCAAGGGCAGTCTACTTTTATGGTGGAAATGAATGAAGTATCTCTTATACTAAAAAATGCTACAGAGAGAAGTCTAGTTATATTAGATGAAATAGGTCGTGGAACCAGCACTTATGATGGTATAAGTTTAGCATGGTCAATAGTGGAATATATTCAGAAGAATATTAGATGCAAAACATTATTTGCAACACATTATCATGAACTTACTGATTTAGAAGAGGAGTTTAAAGAGGTTAAGAATTATTCAATAGCAGTCAAAGAAGATGGAGAAGGAATAATCTTTTTAAGAAAAATAATTCCTCAAGGGGCAGATAAGAGTTATGGAATATATGTTGCTAAATTAGCTAAACTACCAGATGAAGTCATAGAAAGAGCAAAATATATACTTAAAGACTTGGAAAAAAATCATGTCTATAACAGTGTAGCGATAAATGGTGATAAAGAAAAAACTAATGCGACTAGCATTAATTTAGATGAAGAATTGCTTAAGGTAAATCAAAGCAATTTTAAGAATAAATATGAATCTCTAAAAATAGAACATGAACTTATAGTAAAAGACTATAAGCATATAAAAAAGGATTATGATAAATTAAATTCTAAATTTAAGTTACTAAATGATGAAGTTGCTTTAATAAAGGAAAATGATGATATGGAGAAAACCAATAAAGAAGATTCTGTAAAAGAAGTAGCATTAACTCAAATATCTTTTGACAGTGTAAAGAGAGACATACTATCAGAAGAAATTTTAAATCTAGATATCCTAAATATGACTCCATTGGATGCGATAAATTCTCTTTATAATCTTCAAAAAAAAGCAAAAGAAATAAAATCTTAGAGGTGTGCAAATGAAAAATATAATTAACATCCTAGATGATTTAACTATAAATAAGATAGCAGCAGGTGAAGTTGTAGAAAGACCTTCTTCTGTAGTGAAAGAACTTATTGAAAACTCTATCGATGCAGGTGCAAGCAAAATTTCTATAGATATAGTTGATGGAGGCAAGAGTTTAATTAAGATTACAGATAATGGAATAGGGATACCTTCAAGTGAAGTTGAGAAATCATTTTTAAGACATGCTACTAGTAAAATTAAAGAAATTGATGATTTGTACGACTTATATTCTCTTGGTTTTAGAGGGGAGGCATTAGCATCTATTTCAGCTGTATCCAAATTAGAGATGACTACTAAAACAAAGGATGAGATTATAGGAACTAAAATATACGTTGAGGGTGGAAAAATAATATCAAAAGAACCAATTGGTTCTACTAATGGGACTACAATCATTATAAAAGATATTTTCTTTAATACACCAGCAAGACAGAAGTTTTTAAAGTCTACTCATGCAGAAACTATAAATATAAGTGATTTAATAAATAAACTTGCAATAGGTAATCCAAGTGTTCAATTTAAATATACAAATAATAACAAACAAATGTTAAATACTCCAGGAGATGGTAAACTCGTAAATACCATTAGAAGCATATATGGAAAAGAAATAACAGAAAATATAATAGATGTGGAGTTTAAATGTAATCACTTTAAAATGAATGGATATATAGGTAATAACAATATATATCGTTCCAATAAAAATTTACAACATATCTATATAAATAAAAGATTTGTAAAAAGCAAAATAATCATAGATGCAATAACAGAAAGTTATAAGTCTATAATTCCAATAGGTAAACATGCAGTTTGTTTCTTAAATATAGAAGTGGAACCATCATGTATCGATGTAAATATACATCCTAATAAACTCGAAATTAAATTTGAAAAAGAACAAGAAGTCTATATAGAACTTAGAGATTTTCTAAAGGTTAAACTGATACATTCAAATCTTATTGGAAAGTATGCTACTTATTCAGATAAAAAAACACAACCTAGAATTGCTATTAATAATAGAGAAAAAAGTACAGGTTTTGAATTGAAAAATAATAATTTATTAGAAGATGATTCTAAAAATAACAATATTACTAAAGAAAAAGATGAAGCTATTGAGGTTATAACTTTATCGAGTGAAAGACCAATAAATGAATTTCAATCGGTAAGTGAAGTATTAAATGAAAGTGTAGAGGATGAATTAAAAAACACTAAGTATCTAAGTGAAGATACTGTAAATGACAATATACAAGAAGAATTTCAAGTTGATGGTTCAAGAAGCGATGGTAACTGTTATATTGATAGCATTAGAGAGTGTGAAGAAGAGTATTTATATAGTTCAAAAGATAAATTTTCTCTATATGGATATTCTGTAATTGGTGTTGTGTTTAATACTTATATAATTTTAAGCAAAGATGATTCTATGTATTTGTTGGACCAACATGCTGCACATGAAAGAATATTATATGAGAGATATATGGAAAAGTTTTATAGACAAGATATCAATATGCAAATACTTTTAGACCCAGTGGTAATTGAAGTATCAAATGTAGATATGCTTCAAATTGAAAATAATTTAGAGTTATTTATGAAATTTGGTTTTGAATTAGAAGTATTTGGTAATAATCATATAATGATAAGATGTGTGCCAACTATATTTGGAGTTCCTGAAACTGAAAAGTTCATTCTTCAGATAGTTGATAATATAGAAGAGATTACAAGTAATTATGATTTAAAGGGAGAAAGATTTGCATCTATGGCATGTAGGTCTGCTATAAAAGCAAATGATAAAATATATGATATTGAAATAAAAAGTCTGTTAAAACAATTAGAAGATTGTGAAAATCCATTTACATGTCCTCATGGAAGACCTATAATGGTCGAAATATCTAAGACAGAAATAGAAAAAATGTTTAAAAGAATCATGTAAAATATTTGGATAGTTAAAATATATGGAAAGGAATATTATGAAAAAAATACCACTTATAATACTTACAGGTCCAACTGCTGTTGGAAAGACAGATTTGTCAATAAAATTAGCAAAAGACATGAATGCAGAGATAATTTCAGCAGATTCTATGCAAATATATAAATATATGGATATTGGAAGTGCAAAAGTTACAGAAGAAGAGATGCAGGGAGTAAAGCACTATCTTATAGATGAAGTTAAGCCTGACTATCCATTTTCAGTCTCAGAGTTTCAACAAAGGGCAAAAAAGTATATATATGAAATAAATCAAAAAGGAAAATCTGTATTAGTAACTGGAGGTACAGGGCTTTATTTAAATTCTTTAATATATAATATGGATTTTGCAAAATCTGATGCCAATAATGAATTGAGAGATGAACTTCAAAATCAGCTTGCTGAAAAGGGAATAGATTACATGCATGATAGATTGAAATCACTCGATGAAGAAGCTGCTAATAGAATTCATAAGAACAATACTAAAAGAGTTATAAGGGCACTTGAAGTTTGTCTAAGCGGTAAGAAAATGAATGACTTTTCAAGTGATTTAAAATTTAATGAAGAGTATGAACCAATAATAATTGTATTAAATAGAAATAGAGAACACTTATATGAAAGAATAAATATGAGAGTTGACATCATGCTTGAAAATGGGTTGGTTGAAGAAGTCAAAAAACTTTTAAGTATGGGATTTAAAAAAGACATGATATCCATGCAAGGTATAGGCTATAAAGAGATATTAAAGTATCTAGATGGAGAATATACATACGAAGAAGCTATCGAAATAATCAAAAGAGATTCTAGAAGGTATGCAAAGCGTCAGATAACTTGGTTTAAAAGATATGAAATAGCAAAATGGTTTGATTTAGATAAATATGAAAGCATAGATACATTAAAAAATGAAATAATCTTATATATTAAAGATTCTATAAAATAATATATAATTTTTTAAGTATACAACTTAATATTGAAAATTTATCATAACTTATATAGAATATAAGGTAGGAATATTTTAGAAGTTCAATTTAATCTTGGGAGGGTACAAATCTAATGAAAAATACAGTTTTAAATTTACAAGATTTGTTTTTAAATAATGCTAGGAAAGAAAGGATACCTGTTACTATATACTTAGTTAATGGAGTACAAGTTAAAGGGCTTGTAAAAGGATTTGATAGTTATATAATATTAATAGAAGGAGATAATAGACAGCAAAACATGATTTATAAACATGCTGTTTCAACTATACAACCTGGAAAGTATATTAATCTAACAAATCAAAATCAAAACAATAACAATAATAACAACAGATAGATAATAATTTAATTTAAGATGATTGAGAGGAGACTTATACTAACCTATAAACTATGATTTATTTGTTTTAGTAAAATAGTCTCCTTTGACATGTTTAAATAAAATAATAAAGAGACAGGTGATAAAATGCTTAATGAGACAAAAGAATTATTAAAAGATTACTATGGGATAGATGATGATACTTTTAAACTATCGCAAGAAGTAATGGAAGAAATAAAGGACAAGTTTGAAGAAATAAAGGAAATAAGAGAATATAATCAATATAAAGTTTTAAAAGCTATGCAAGAGTCTAAACTAAGTGATATGCACTTTAACTGGACTACAGGATATGGATATAATGATATTGGTCGTGAAAAAATAGAAGAAATTTATTCTAAAGTTTTTAATACAGAAGATGCTCTTGTAAGACCAATAATTGTAAATGGAACACATGCACTTACTTTGTGCATACAAGGTATAGTTAGACCAGGAGATGAGATTTTGTCTGTTACTGGTAGACCATATGATACTTTAGAAGGTGTTATAGGGATAAGAGAAGAAAAAGGTTCATTAAAAGAGTATGGTGTTACATATGATGATGTAGATTTTTTAGAAAATGGGAATTTAGATTTAGAAGGAATTAGAAATAAAATAAATGATAGAACTAAACTTGTTATGATACAAAGGTCAAAAGGATATTCTTGGAGAAAATCGCTTTCAATTAGTGATATAAAAGAAGCTATTGATGTAATAAAATCTGTTAAACCAGAAGTTATCGTAATGGTTGATAATTGTTATGGTGAGTTTTTAGATACTAAAGAACCTACTGATGTTGGAGCAGATGTTATGGCTGGTTCTCTAATAAAAAATCCTGGTGGTGGTCTTGCATTAACAGGTGGATATATTGCTGGTAAAAAAGATTTAATTGAACTTATATCTTATAGAATGACTTCTCCTGGAATAGGAAAAGAATGTGGTCTTACTTTTGGAACTACTAGAAATGTACTTCAAGGATTCTTCTTGGCACCTTATATAGTGTCTCAGGCTGTAATGGGAGCCATATTTTGTTCAAGAGCTTTTGAAAAGTTAGGTTATAATGTATTGCCAAAATACGATGATTTAAGAAGTGATATTATTCAATGTATTAGACTTAATGATGCTGATGAGGTAATAAGTTTTTGTGAAGGGATACAAGAAGCTGCACCAGTTGATTCTTATGTAAAACCTGTTCCTTGGGACATGCCTGGATATGAAAGTGAAGTCATAATGGCAGCAGGAGCTTTTATCCAAGGTTCTTCTATAGAGTTAAGTGCAGATGCTCCAATAAGACCTCCTTATAACGTCTATTTCCAAGGTGGACTTACATTTGACCATTCTAAAATGGGGACTTTAAAAGCGATTGAATTTATAAAAAAACTGAAAAAATAAGCATATTTTTTTTTAAAAAGGTCAAAATATTTATTAGTATATTATGATGAAAATTGAAGGGTGATAATATGAAAGAGCAAATTAAAGAAAAAGTAAATTCTCTACAAGATGAAATGATTTCTTCTATACAAGAAAGTGTAAAAATACCTAGTGTTATATCTGACGCAACTGAAAACTGTCCATTTGGTGAAAATGTAGATAAGGCTTTAAGAGGTATATTAGACTTATGTAAATCTCTAGGATTTAAGACAGTATATAAGGATGGATATTATGGATATGCTGAAATTGGACAAGGCGAAAAGATGATAGGTATACTTGGTCATGTTGATGTAGTTCCAGAAGGTGATTTGGAAAGTTGGAATCATCCTCCATTTGAAGCTGTCCTAGAAAATGGTAATTTATATGGAAGAGGAACACAAGATGATAAAGGTCCTACAATATCAGCAATTTATGCAGTAAAAGCTCTTATGGATTTAAAGGTAGACTTTAATAAGAGAATAAGATTTATTTTTGGAGCTGATGAAGAAAATCTTTGGAGATGTATAAATAAATATAAAGAAAATAATGAAGAAATACCAAATTACGGATTTACTCCAGATTCTAGATTTCCAATAACAAATGCAGAAAAAGGTCTTTTACAAGTTCACTTAACTTGTGATAGTAAAAGTGATATAGAATTGTCAGTTGGAAAAGCCTTAAATGCGGTTCCGGGAAAAGCGATTTATATTGGAAAATATTCTGATAAATTAAAAAAAGAACTTGATAAGTTAAATTTTGAATATACTGTTGAAGGAAATAAAATATGTATAATAGGAAAAAGTGTCCATTCAGCAGCAAGTGATACTGGTATAAATGCAGTAGCTAGACTTTGTATAGCTCTTAATAATATAGGTATAGATTCTAATATAATTAAGTTCTTAGCAGAAGTCATTGGAGAGGATGCTAATGGTAATAATATAATTCCTAATTGTAAGGATGATGTATCTGGCAAGCTAACAGTAAATATAGGTAGAGTAAGTATTGATAGTGAAAAAGAATTTGCTGGAATAGATATAAGAATTCCAGTAACATACAAAAAAGATGACTTTGTAAAAGAATTAAAGAAAATGACAGATAAGTACAATTTAACTTATAAGGAGTATGATTTCTTAGATTCAATCTATGTTCCAGAAGATACACTTCTTGTAAAAACACTTAGAAAAGTATACGAAGAAGAAACTGGTCTTGATGGAACACCACTTTCATCTGGAGGAGCAACTTATGCAAGAGCTTTAGATAATTGTGTTGCATTTGGAGCTATTTTCCCAGGAAAACCAGAAACAGAACATCAAGCTAATGAATATTTAATAGTAGAGGATATTGTAAAGGCTACTCAAATATATGCTCTTTCTATTTATGAATTATTAAAGATTTAATATAAATATAAGGCTGTCTTGTAATAGGATTTTTTCTAGGAAGGGACAGCTTTATTGTTGTATTATTAAAGATATGATATGAATATTTAATAGATATAAAAAACAGTAGTAATATTTATATTAGGAGGAATCATATGAAAATAGCTATATTTTTAGGAGCAGGAGCTTCAGCAGCAGAAAATCTACCTATTCAAAATGAACTTTTTAGTGAATATTTTAAAAAACTAAATCCTAAAAACTATAATACCAATATGAATAGAGAATTATACAATTTTTTTAAACAGATGTTCAACATTGATATAGTAAAAGATAATCTAGATAATGCAAACTTTCCTACATTTGAGGAAGTTCTAGGTCTTTTGGATTTAGCAGAACAAAGAAGAGAGGCCTTTAGAAACTTTGGTCTAGAAAATCTAAATAATAGAAGTGATAGTATACGTTTTTTGAGACAATACTTAATATTATTAATGGCTGAAGCAATTCATAATACACCTAGAACAGATAATAAATATCATAAACTTTTAGTTGAAAACCTTTTAGAAAATGATTTACTTCTTGATACCACTTTTATTAGTGCAAATTATGATATACATATAGACAATACAGTCACTGGTTTAAGGGACAAAAATGATTCTCCAATTATGCTTGATTATGGTGTGGAATTTACTAATTTTAAGGAAGAAATAAATTGGAGAAAACCAAAAGAACCACTAATAAAATTATATAAGGTACATGGGTCACTAAATTGGCTTTATTGCCCTATTTGTAATAGTGTAACTCTTACCCCGCATGAAGGTGGTGTCATGAAACTTATTGAAAATAGTTCAGAAACAAAATGTCTAGAATGTGGTGAATTGACAGAACCTATTATAGTCCCACCAACATATTTTAAGAATATGTCAAATATATTTTTAAGTAATGTTTGGAATGAAACAGAAAAAACGTTAAGAGATACTGACCTTTTAATATTTTGTGGATATTCATTTCCTGAAGCTGATATGCATATAAAATACATGTTAAAAAGAGTTCAGACAAATAGAAAAAAAGCTCCACTTAAAATAATGGTTTTTAACAATCATTCACAGAAACAAAGAATTACATTGAAAAAAGAAGAAGGAAGATACAAACGTTTTTTAGGAGAAGATGTTATATTTACTGATAATTCTTTTCAAGATTTTTCTGTAAATCCCTTGAAATTTATAAAAACTATATATTAGTATGGTATATAATGGAATAAAAACTGATAGAAATAAAGTGAATTTAGGTATATAATAGAAAATAAAACATAGGGGGGTATATAAAAATGAAGGTTTTTGATTTAACTCATGTAACACATAACGACATGCCTGTATATGCAGAGCCTAACAGACCAGATATCAAAAAAGTAGCAATTATTGAAGAAAATGGTTATCAAGAAACACTTATTAGTGTATTTTCTCATAATGGAACTCATATGGATTCACCAAGACATATGTATACTAAAGGTGAGACCCTAGACAAATTGGATATAGAAAATTTTGTTGGAAAAGCTTATGTATTGGAACTTGAAAAAGGAAATAAGAATATAGAGCTAGAATATCTAAAAAAATATGAAGATGAAATAAAACGTAGTGATTTTATAATATTTAAATCAGGTTGGTCAAAGTTTTGGGATAAAAAGCAGTACTATGTAGGTTATCCTACATTAACAGAAGAAGCTGCAAATTATATAGCTGATACTAATATAAAAGGTATAGGCATAGACATGCTATCAGTTGATAGATATGATACATCAGTTTTTAAAGTGCATCATATTCTATTTGAAAAAGGTAAAATAATAATAGAAAATCTTACAAATCTAGAAAATGTTCCAGAAAAATTTCTATTTATAGCAGCTCCATTTAAGTATAATGACGCTGATGGTGCTCCAGTAAGAGCAATAGCTATTGTAGAGTAATATCTTAAAGAGGGTATAGAAATAACAAAGTGTTTAAGGAGAAAAGAGAAATATGAATGATTTGAAAGATAAAGTTATGAAAGAAGAAGACGAAAATGAAGTGAGAATTAATGAAACTAAAATATATAGTGTCTTGGACAAATTAAATATTGAATATGATGTAGTAGAGCATGAAGCTGTATATACAGCAGAACAACTAGTAATTTTGGATGAAATAACAAAAGGATGCCAATGTAAAAATTTATTTTTAAGAAATGCTAAAGGAAATAAGTATTACCTTATTGTAGTTAAAGGAGAAAAGCAGGTTGATTTAAACTCACTTAAAGATAAGATAGGAAGTTCTAGGTTATCATTTGCTTCGCCTGAAAGATTATACAATGTACTTAAACTTCTTCCAGGAAGTGTAAATCCTTTTTCATTGATAAATGACACAGAAAGAAAAGTGGAGCTTTACATAGACAAGGATGTAATTAAAGAAGATTTCTTAAATTTTCATCCAAATATAAATACTAAAACTGTAAATATATCTAGAAAAGGATTTGAAGAATTTTTGGAATATTTAAAATATCCACTACAAACTATTGATGTTTAAGTTTTGATAATATGAGTAAATTTTAATTAGCTAATCGAGGGGAGAAAAAATGTTTGGAGTAATAGCAAATAGTCTAGCAATTGCAGGTGGATGTATAGTAGGTCTTATAATTAAAGGAGGACTACCTCAAAGAGTAAGTGATACTATAATGAATGGAATTGCTTTATGTGTATTGTATATCGGTATATCAGGAGCTTTAGAGGGGAAAAATACGTTAGTAACAATAACATCTATATCTATAGGTGCTTTAATAGGAGAGTTAATAGATATAGATAAATGGGTAAACAAACTAGGAGTTTTTTTACAAAGTAAATTCTCTAAAGGAAATAAAAAAGATTCTATTGCGGAAGGTTTTATATCATCTAGTTTATTATTTTGTATAGGAGCTATGGCAGTAGTTGGAGCACTAGAAAGTGGACTTACAGGAAGTCATGATACATTATTTGTAAAATCTGTAATAGATGGAATAGCTTCTATTATATTCACTGCTTCTTTAGGTATAGGTGTAATGTTTTCTGCAATATCCGTATTTTTATATGAAGGTATTATATGTTTAGGTGCATCGTTTTTAAATGGATTCTTAAGTGACCCTGTAGTTACAGAGATGACAGCAGCTGGAAGCTTACTGATTATAGGTCTCGGTTTAAATGTACTTAAACTAACAAATATAAAAGTAGCAAATTTGTTGCCAGCTATATTTATACCAATATTATTTGGAGTATTTGGAATAATTTAAAGAATAATAGTCTAAGATTTGTCTAATTTTTTTAAAAACTTTAGACAAATTTTTTATTTAGAAGGAAAATAGCTTTTATCATCAAATTAATAATTATAGTATAAATAAGTTTAATATTATGATTATAAAGTTTATATTAAATTTATTTTATTGATGAAACTAATGGGGAGGTTAAAACTCAATGATTACTTTTGATGTAAATGGAGCTATTATCAGATTTGATGATACGAAAAATAATTATAATAAGATAAGGAAAATCTTTAAACTATACGCTTTGGAAATTTCTAAAAACTTTGAAAGAGATTGTTTAAATAATTTTCAAAATTTAAAACAAATATCAGATAGAGGTTTAAATTTAGGAGAAAAATATATAGAGGAATCTTTTAAGAAAGGCATTGAGACTATAGTAAGTTTTGGAATTATAACTATAGATATCGATACCTTTAAAAGTGTTTATTGCGAAAAATACTTGGATTTTAAGAGACTTTTTAATAATTTGAATAAAACTTTTATCATTCCAAATAAAAATAAAAAAAATGGTCATGCTAGTTTTTTAGAAATAGAATCAACAGTAAAAAAAATGAGTAATTATTTATATAATGATTGTTTTAAAATTCATTATGCTGTAGTGGATGCTCTTATAGAAAATAGGGTAACTGAGGTACATTCTTATATTGATGAAGAATCTATAAAAAAATCTAATGCATTATTTAATAATTATAAAGATGGCTTTATTGGAAAAGCTGATGAATGTAAGGTTGTAAAACAAATAATAACCTTAAATCCATATAGAGAAGATGTATACGAATTTTTGGTGAAAGAAGATGGAGATTTCAATAAGGAAATTGAGAGATTAACTGAATTTTTAGGTTATGATATAAAAGATTATAAAGCTTCATTAATGGATATTTATATAAATGAGTTAATGGAGAGTGATGAAAGTGATGTTGAAAATGCAAAAGAAAAGATAGAGAAATATGCTAAATATATTGGATGTAGCGATGAAAATTTATATATAGCAAGAATTAATGCCATATATACTTTTGCAAATGCATGATATAATTAGATATTAAATAAAAAATATCTAATTATATAAATTTAAATTAAAAGATAAACTTGTCAATATAAAATAACATTTATCAAAAACCATTCTTTAGAAAGAGTGGTTTTTATTTATGATGATATTAAATAGAGAGAGTATATTAGTGATAATTTAAAATGAATAAAAAGACATCATATTGACAAAAAGTTGATGAGTTGATACAATAAAATAGTCAATATGATGTCTTAATTTAGAGGATTCATATTACATTGGATAAAGTTATTTTAAATATATAAATCACTAATATTATAAGGAGAAATGGATTATGAAAGTAAATGTATACAATTTAGAATCGTTTGTAGATGAAAGACTTAAGATTATAGTTTCAGATTTGACTCCAAATACTAAACTTAAAGTAAGTATGAAAATGGAATTTCCATGGTGTAAGGGAGAAGAATTCTCTTCTTATGGAGTATTTTCTTCAAATGAAAAGGGAGAAGTAGATTTAGATTCAGTTGAACCTATAGAAGGTACTTATAAAAATCCTGACTGTATGGGATTAATTTATTCGCTGGAAAAATCTAAAACTGAAGGTAATAATTTTGCAGAAAATATATCTATAGATAAGCCAATAATCATGAATATGATATTTGAATCTTCTAATGAAAGAAAAGAAGTTAAACTGAAAAGACTATTTAAATCACATGATATTACTACAAAATACATATCTGATGAATTTATAGGAAAATTATTTTATAAACAAAATTCTAATAATAAAACAATTCTAATGTTGGGTGGTTCTGATGGAAGTTTAGATGCTCTAGACCTTTTAGCAGCTCCACTTGCATCTAGGGGATTCAATGTACTAACAGTTGCTTATTTTGCCTTAGAGGGTCTACCAGATAAATTAGAAGAAGTTCCATTAGAATATTTTGAAAAAGTATTTAAATGGATTAGTGAAAATGAAATTACTAATACTAAAGAAATCTTTATTCATGGAACATCAAAGGGTGGAGAGTTAGCACTTTTACTTGCCTCAAAATATGAACAGATTAAAAAAGTTGTAGTATCAGCTCCACATACTTATTGTTTCCAAGCTCTTAATGGATTGGAGAATGGAAAAGATACTTCATCATGGTCGTATAAAGGGGAACCATTTTCATATATCCACTTAGATGATGATATCTTTCTTGAAGAACAAAAGAAAGATATCTCAAAAGGAATTCCATTTGGATTTGCCAATTCTTATAAAAAAAATCTTGAAAGAGCGAATAATAGAAATGAAGCTAGAATAAGAATAGAAAATTCCAAAGCAGACATACTTATGATTGCTGGGAAAAAAGATAATATATGGAATAGTTATGATGCTTGTTTAGAGGCATTAGAAATACTTAAAGAAAACAATTATCCATGTAAAGTAGAATTATTAACATATAATAATATGGGGCATCCATTACCAATTCCATATGTTATACCTTTAAAAGAGACCTTATGTATGAATGTAGGTGGAGGTATCTTTTCTTCAGGAGGAACGATAGAAGGAAATACACAAGGGCAATTTGAATCATGGAAAAGAACCATTGAGTTTTATAAAGAGCCTTTATCAAGTGATATAAACAAATAAAAATGAAGATGTCTTTCCATATATGCACAAAATCTATCAATTTTATAAATTTAATTTATTGTTTATGCAATTTGCATGTTATATACTAGTTTTAACGACATTGATAATTTATAAACAATTATAAGGTTGTAAATTTATAAGAGTTATCGAAAGGTGGAGTGAAATTATGGAAAGACTCACTAGAATAGAGCAACCTCATATAAAATTTGGATTGTTCAAGATACGAATTCCATTTATACATTACAGGTTTGAGAAACCAGAAGCTATTCAAGGAATAATATCAAGTATGACAAGTTTAGGAACTATTGGTCTTAGTACACAAATTTTGGGATTACCTTATGAAGTAGCATGGAGTATGGCTATAATCAACTCCATATTATACTGCTTACATGTTTTTATGGGAGACCCAGTTGTACCTGGTTGGATTACGGCTTCTATAACTCTTACAACTGCATATTTGTTAAAGTTTAGCATGGGCATTGAAAGAATACAAGCATTAACAGCTTTACAAATAGATTTAGGAATCATATTTATTTTGATGGGAATAACTGGAGTAGCTGGAAAGTTAGTTAGTAAAATACCAAATTCTATTAAAGGTGGGATATTAATGGGTGTTGGTATCTCTACTGTAATATCAGAATTTAGTCCTAAAGGTAGATTTGATTCTTATCCAATAGCTATAACAGTAGGAATTTTGGTTGCCTGTTTTGTAATGTTTTCTGAAAGATTTGACACTTTAAAAGTTAAAAATAAATTTCTATTTCATTTAGGAGAATATGGAGTAGTATCAGCTATTTTAGTGAGTTTAATTGTAGGTATATTTAGCAAAGAAATAGGAATTCCTAGTTTGAGTTTTGATAAAATAATTTACATAGTAGACTTAAAAAATTTAATAAATACAGTATCTCCTCTTGGAATAGGTTTTCCAAACATGATGTTATTTATACAAGGGTTACCAATGGCTTTTATGATATATATAATTGCATTTGGTGATTTTATAACAGGTGAAAATTTAGTACTTTCTGAAAGTGAAAACAGAAAAGATGAATATATAGATTTCAATTCAAATAGGTCTAATATTATAAGTGGTATAAGAAATATTGTTATGGCAGTTATTTCTCCATATATACCAATGTGTGGTCCATTAGCTGCGACACTTACTGGAAGTGTTGCTCAAAGATATAAGGTTGGAAAGGAATCAATGCAGTCCATTTTTAGTGGTATGGGTACATTAGTGTGGGTTTCAGCTATTTTTATATGTTTTTATCCAGTTGCTCAGATTGCTACTCCTCTTATACCATTAGCACTTTCAGTGACACTCTTAGTTCAAGGTTATTTATGTACAAAGTTGTCAATGGAACTATGTAATACTGGTGTAGAGAAGGGATTAATTGGGCTTATGGGAGGTGTGATTGCTGCTAAAGGTGGAACATGGGGACTTGTTGTAGGATTTATACTGTATTTTGTTTTAATCGATTCTAAAAAGAGAAGAGAAAAAGATAGTAACTCAACAGAAGATTGTATATATGAAATATTAGAAAAAAAGAAAAGTATTTAAAGTTAAAATAGGAGTTGCAACTATCTACTGATAGATTAATTGTAACTCCTATTTTTTTATTGAGAGCGCAAGCGTTCTGTAAGTGATTTTTTTTCTATATTTCTTACAAGTAATTCAGTTGTTAAAACTTGTATTCCAATTAATACAAAAGAAAAAATTAAAATAGTAAATATAGAAAAGTTAAAATTAATAAAATCTACTCTAACTACATCTTTTATAAAAGTACAAAGTAAACTTGAACCCAAATAACCTAATAAACTTGAAATACATACAGCTTTAATACTTATATTTAAACCTTCTCTGTAAAGCATATTTCGAAGTTGCTTTTTTGTCATTCCAACAGCTTGAAGTAAAGCAAATTCTCTTTTTCTGATTAAAACACTATTTATTAGAATATTGGTCATATTTAGTATACCAAAACAAGAAATTAAACCAACAAAAATGTATGAAGTTACAACTATATACTTAAATGCTCTAGTAATCATTTTATAATCATCCTCATATGAATAAAGCATTAAACTAGAATGTTCCTGAATGATACTTAGCAACTTTTCTTCAACTTCTTTAGAATATTTTTTATCTACCAAAATAGAAAAATCTAAGCTTGTATTATATGGAGTTAGAGATTCTAAGGTTTTATCCAAAGCAAAAAACATACTACCTGTATTAGAATTATCAATAATTCCTTTAATTTTCATTTGTTTTTTAATAATATTATTTCCACTAAAAATATCAAATGTAACTGTATCTCCAAGTTTTAAATCTAATCCATAGGATTTTGCTCTATACTTATTTACAATTAAATCATCTGAGTTAAGTTTTTTATAATCTGATTTTCCACTTACAATATATTCTTCAAATGATTTTAAAAGTTCAGGTGTAAGACCTTTAATTAAAGTAGTAAATTGTTTTTCATCTTTATCTTTGATAGAAGGCTCTATAAGATTACCTTTAATTGATTTAGATTCAATTACTTTTTTTACTCCATGAATAGATTCAATCTCATTTTTAAGGGAATCTGTTAATGGGTTGTTTTGTTGAATTTGTGTAATGCGTTCATATAAATTATCACTCTTAATGCTAACAAGGTAATTTTCGTTATATACAAATTGTTGTGACAACTGTTTCTTAAAATTTATCGAATTAGCAAGATTAGCAATTGAAATAAATAAAATTCCACTAATACTTAGTGAGATTAATGCAATTAAGTTCTTCTTTTTATTTGACTCAATATTTTTTAAGGCTAAATTTTTAATATTTATATAATTAAAGTTTTTTATTTTTTTTCTAAATTTAATTTCTGTGTATTGCATAGCTTCAATAGCAGATATTTTGGAAATAATTCTAGCAGGTTTATGTAGAGAAATTCTAACAGTTAAGTACATTACTAGTGATAAAATTAAGATTATAAATGAATCATCTATTATCTGCCATGCCAATGGTTGAATTATGTAAGCAATTATACACGATATAATGATACCTAATGGAATAAAAACAATCGATAAAAAATTTCCTTGTAGAGAAATAATCTTTTTTAACTGAAAAGAAGTCATTCCTAAAGATTTCAACTTAGCATACACATGAACCGAATTAACAACTGAAACATAAAAAATACTGTATATAACAAAAATACTAGAAAAAAGAATAACTATTCCAACTGCCAAAACTGTAACAACCTGTTCACTATCGATTAAATTTGATTCAATATATTTATCATTTAAGTATATATTATGTTTTTTAATCCCTAAAGAAAAGCCAATATCTTTTAATTGTGCCTTAATTGAAGCTGAATCTTTCTTTGTATTTTCTTCTGATAATTTTACTAATACATCTACATCGTTAGGTCTTGTATCATCAAAATTGCTACTTTTGTTTTGTAAAGATGTAGAAATTGTGTTCTTAAAATAGTCATTTGAAACAACTGTATAATATTGTTTAGCATTATCTTGATAATAATTTTCTAAAAGGCCAACAATAACAAAATCTCTTTGTATTTCTTTATTCGTCATATTATCACGATAAGTTAATTTAATACTGTCTCCAATGTCTTTATTTAAAGAAAGTTGCTGTAAGTATTTTTCTGAAATAGCAATCTCATTTTTATTTGTAGGCATAGTACCTTTCATTGGTTGAAAATTCATAAGTTTGATTGCTATATTATCTGCATAAATAGTTGACATCATATAATCTGTCTTCTTGTTACTGCCAATTAACTTGTATGTTCCTACATCACTAAAATTTTTATCTCGATATAATATGTTTTTTGATTTTTCATTTACAGACTTATATATAGCATGATATGGAGATGAATTAACTAAATCTACAGAACCATTATATGAAACTAAGGCTACTGTTAACAGTAAACATGTAGAAATCATTATAATAATACCTGAAAGAGATGTTTTGAGTTTATTAATTTTCAAATCATTTAAAGCTATTTTTCTTATAAAAGCACGATTGTTATTTTTAAACATATATTACACCTCCTAATTATCAATTTTTCCATCTTCAATGCGAATAATTCTATCAGTTAGTTGAGCAATTTCATTATTGTGAGTAATCATTACAATTGTTTGATTGAATTTTTCACTTGTCATTTTCAGTAAAGCTAACACATCTGTACTCGTTTTACTATCAAGATTACCTGTTGGTTCGTCTGCTAGTATAATAGCAGGTTTTGTTACAAGTGCCCTAGCTATAGCAACACGTTGTTGTTGTCCTCCAGAAAGATTGCTTGGTATATCATATAGTTTTTCTTCTAGAGAAAGCATACTTATAATTTCGTGTATAAAATCTTTATCTATGGTCTCTCCATCTAATCCTATTGGTAAAATAATATTCTCATATACATTAAGCAAAGGAACAAGATTATAATTTTGAAATATAAAACCTATGTTTCTACGTCTAAAAATTGTAAGTTGTTCGTCAGTCATATTTGATAATTCTTTATCTCTTATAACAACCTTTCCAGATGTAGGATTATCTAATCCTCCCATCATATTTAATAATGTTGATTTACCACTTCCAGATGTACCTACAATAGAGATAAACTCACCTTTCTCAATAGATAAACTTACACCATCGAGAGCTTTTGTAATATTTGAATTTTCACCATAATATTTCTTCAAATCAATTACTTGTAAAATACTCATCATAAAACCTCCTTAATATATTATAAGAACAGTATAAAATCAAAATGTTGCAGAATTATCACAAATAAAATATTTAAAGAGCTATTTATTTGGTAAGAATATAGAAAATGTAGCCCCTTTTCCAATATCTGATGTAACTTTAATGTATCCACCTTGAAGAGATATAATTTTTCTTGAAAGATATAGACCTATTCCAATACCATCTATATCATGTACATCTTCCTCACGATAGAATCTTTTAAATATTTCTGCTTGATGACTTTCTGATATTCCTTTTCCATTATCAGTGATATCTATTTTGGTGTACATAACCCAACATTCTGTAGATACATGTATTTTCCCATTAGCATTCGTGTATTTTACTGCATTATCCAATATATTAAAAATAGCTTCAGAAGTCCATTTTTTATCATGAACTATATATAAATTAGGGTCACAATCGACTGTAACTTCAATGTTCTTTTTTTCAGCATCAAATAAAATTCCACTAAGTGCTATAGCAATTGTTTCATAAATTAAAGTTTTCTTTTTAGATAGTGTGATTATACCTGTTTCTAATCTAGATGTTTTCACCATAGACTGCATCAAAAAATCTAATTTATCTAATTGACCTTCCATATCCATCAAAAACTCATTTTGAATTTCTGTTTTAAATTTTTGATTGAGTAGAGTAGTATTAATCATCTTTAAATTTGCAATAGGAGTTTTAATTTGGTGAGATATATCAGAAACTAATTCTTGTAAGTTAGCTTTTTCCATAGCAACATTATGACGATTTTCTTGAATAACTTCATACATTCTAACTAATCTATGATTGATACGTGATAAAATAGTTTCTTCTTCTAATACAATTTCAATATTGTCTTCACTATTCATCATACTATCTAAAGTATGACATATTTCAGAACAAAACATAGTTATTTTTTTATGAAGTAAAAATACTATTAGGGCCATAAATCCACAAAGTATTACTGTATATATTAATAATAATACAACTAGTTTTATATCATCAGTTATTACATAAATTACTATATTAAATAGAATGGCTGTAAAAATTAGACCAATGGCAATTGTTAAATAAATAGAGCTAAAAGAAAATTTTTTAAATTTCATTTCTTTCACCCAACCACATATACCCCATACCATATACTGTTTTAATATATTGAAAATTATCCTTTTCAATCTTACTTCTAATTCTACTTATAACAGATGTTAAGGTATGTTCATCTACAAAGTTAGCATCTATATCCCAGAGTTTTTCTAAAAGTATTTTTCTTGTTAATATGTTTTTAGGATTTTCAGTAAATAGCTTCAATGTACGAAATTCTAATGGAGTAAATATAATTTGATTTCCATTTATGTTGGCTGATAGCTCAGAAAAGTTAATTTCAAGATATCCATCATCATAGCAATCTTGTTTTGTTTTTATTGTAATATGATTTAAAAGAGCTTTTACTTTCTGCTTAAATACATTTATATTAAAGGGTTTTGTTATATAATCTAAAGCTCCAAGCTCATAACCTTTAATCATATCGTATTCCATATCATTAGCTGTTAAAAAAATTATTGGTATATCACAATTCATCTTAATTTCTTTACATAATTCAAATCCACTCTTATCTGGTAAATTAACATCTAAAATGATTAAGTCGAATTTATACTCCATAATAGACTTTAATGCAGAAATAGCTGTAAATTTTGAAGTAATCAAATATCCATCTTCTGTTAGGTTATATGACAGAGTTTTATTTAATATAGTATCATCTTCCACAATCAATATCTTTTCCATATATATACTCCCTTTATGTTTGACATTTTATAAGGTCAATTATAAATTTAAAATATTGCTGAATTGTTATAATCAAGAAAAAATCCTTTATAATCTATGTATTTAATAAAAAATCTGTCCTATAATTCATCATAGGACAGACTCTTGACTAAGTAGAACTATTTTAACCAAGAAGGGTTGCCAGGTACAAATATTCTTTTACCAAATTTTGAAGTATACTCATCTAAAGCTTTTTCAATAAGTTCATTATTACCCTTAAAAGAAGTGGTATTTTTTATAGTTTCAAGATTTTGGCTGAATGGGCAAGCAGATATACACATACCACAATCTGTACCTAAATATCTCCATTTAATATAACATGTTTCATGTTCAATTACCCAATTATACTTTCCATCATCACTAATCTTAATATCATTAGAAAGTGAGTGAGAAGGACAGTTAAAAGAACATTTTTTACAGACCTTGCAAAAATCTTCTAATCCAAAATCAACATATTCATCTTCTAAAAGTGGAATATCTGTAGTAACAACACCTAATCTAAGTCTAGAACCATAATCTTTATTTGTAAGAATAGCATTTCTTCCTATATCGCCCAGACCAGCATCACGAGCTATAAAAACAGGCATTACTAAATAGTTAGCATCCATATGATTTCTGGCATCATATCCTAAGTTTCTTATGTAGTAACTTAAAATCATTCCAACAATAGAAGCATCTACATAACACTTTGATGTTTCTATAACTTCACATATCATTGGTGCTCTATTTATCATTTCTTTATCCATTTCACATCCAAATACAATAGCATACTTGTGAGTCAGATTAACTTCTTCTCCATAATTTTCTTCATGTCTTCCCCTATTTGTATAAATATGATAGTCTTTTAATTTAGTTATACCAACTACAGAAGCACCATATTGCTTTGCAAAACCTTTTATTTTTTTTGTCATTGATTTTGCATCTACATCTACTTTTGTGTCAGAAACGTTTCCTTCACATAAGGACTTTATATCAGATAAAAAATCAAATGCACTACTTGCCATTGGAGAGTTTACTTTGTTGTAAGTCATTGTTCCTTCGCTACATAAGTTTGGTCTGCTTCTTATACTATCATCAATTTCTTTTTTCTCAGGATTTTGCTTATAATAGTCATTATAAGCAGTACTATCCTTTTTATAATTTGCCCTTGCAAACATAGTATTTCTTTCATCAACCCTTTTCATCTCTATTCCCCCTAGTAAAAATATACTTAAAAAATATATCATTATTGTTGTATAATTTAATTATATAAGAACAACGTTGTATTTTCAATTTAAGTGTAGTTAAATTGAGAAATGTATAACTACATAATTAATTATAATATTTTTATAAGGAAATTATATTAATATTAAAAAAATTAGGAGCAAATACGTTTTGTTGTCTTTAAATGGAGTGTGTTGACATATTGTAAAGAATCTTATTATAATTAATGTACTAATGATTAGTATAAACTAATAAAGAAAGAAGTGAATTTATATGTCAAGAAATAAATACTCTGATAAAATAAAAAATCAGATACTAGAAGTCGCATGGAAAATATTTGAAGAGCAAGATTATGATGATGTAACTATGCAACAAATCGTTGATACTCTTGATATATCTAAAGAGGCTGTGTATTATCATTTTAAAGACAAGGAAATGCTATTTGAAGAGATAGTATTAAATAGTTTAAGAGTAGAAGTTGAAAATCTAAAGTCATTATTAAACAATCCTAAGTTAACTGTTAGAGAAAAAATATCTGAATTTATTTTATATATATCTAGTTCAGAAATAAGAAAAAAATTGATTGATTATATGTGCAGTCAAAAAAAACCAACTTTTTTTATAAAGAATATACGAGCATCTACTATTGAAATAACTCCTTTATTATCTTGTCTAATAAAGCAAGGCGTAGAAGAAGGTATTTTTAAAACAGATTATCCAGATGAAGTATCTGAAGTATTCATAATTTTAATTAATATTTGGCTAGACCCAATATTATTTAGAGATAGTACAGAAAAATATTTCAAGCGTATTGAATTTTTATCTGAGTTTTTAAGTGCAAGTGGCGTACCTATTATAACTGATGATAATTTAGATTCAATCAAAATATTTTATGAGGCATATTCTAAGAATGAAGAGTAAGTACAAGATATAAGACTGTAACTAGATTTGAAAAACAAATTTAATTACAGTCTTTTTAGTGAAATAAATGTATATTAAAACTATAACAAGACAAAAATAATTAAAATTTAAAGGAGTGTAAAATTGAACTTATTAATTATTGAGGATGATATAAACTTAAACGAAGGCCTTTTTTATGCGTTTGAAAGTGATGGATTTAATGTATTTAAGGCTTACACAGTACAAGAAGGATTGCATGTATTTAATAATAAAAATATAGACCTTATAATTTTGGACTGTAATCTCCCAGATGGAAATGGATTTGATGTGTGTAAGTTAATAAGAGAAAAGTCAGATACACCAATTATAATGCTTACTGCAAGAGATTCAGAAATTGATGAGGTAAAAGGATTAGAAATAGGACTTGATGATTACATTACAAAGCCATTCTCTTTATCTGTATTAAAGGCAAGGGTTAAAGTAGCAATAAGAAAAAAATTAAATAATAAAGTAATATATTCTAATGGAATAAAATTGGACCAAAACTTACTTAGAGTATATAAAAATGAAGAATGTTTAGAACTTAGCTCTGTAGAATATAAGCTTCTAAGTTACCTAATTGAAAATAAAGGTCAGATATTATTAAAGGAACAAATTTTACATCATATTTGGGATAGTGAAGAAAATTATGTTGATGAGAATATTGTATCTGTAAATATAAGAAGACTTAGAATAAAAGTAGAAGATAATCCATCTAATCCAAAATATATAAAAACAGCTTATGGAATGGGGTATCTATGGAACGAGGTAGAATAAGATGATGGTATTAGCTTTTATGATATGTATAGTAGCTATATGTATCATAATCACTAAAAAAAATCAAAATAGATATGATGAATTGAGCTTAATGTTAAATCAAATATTGGAAGGTAAAGAAATTACTTATTCAGATACTAAAGATACAAGATTATCAAAAATTTCTCACCAAGTAAAAAAAGTTAAAGATATGATAGAAATAGAAGTAGAACAGTCAAAATTAGAAAAAGAAGCAATTAAAAGTTTAATCTCAAATATGTCACATCAATTAAAAACTCCACTTTCAAATATAACTATTTATTGCGAACTTCTGGAGAATATGAATATTTCTACATCACAGAAAAAGGAGTTTTTACAAAAGATGAAAAATGAAACCTTTAAGATTGATTGGTTATTACAATCTCTATTTAAGATGACTAAATTAGAAGATGGAGTCATTAATTTTGAGGTAGAGGAACTGTTAATAAAAGATACTATTCTGCAAAGTATTAGTACTGTTTTTAATAAAGCAGAGGCTAAAAATATAAGGATAAGTCTAGAACCATTTTCAGATGTAAAGCTAGTCCATAATAAAAAATGGACTATAGAAGCAATTGTAAATGTATTAGAAAATGCAATAAAATACTCACCATCAAATAGTGTAATTACTGTCTCTATAATAAAAATGGAATTGTATACTAAAATCACTATTAAAGATGAAGGAATAGGCATTGATAGTAAAGAGTTAAATGATATTTTTAAAAGGTTTTATAGAAGCAAGAATGTAGAAAATCAAAATGGAACAGGGATTGGTCTATATCTTGCAAGGTTAATTTTAGAAAAAGAAAATGGGAATATTATAGTAGAATCTAAGTTAGGAAATGGAAGTTGTTTTAGTATCTTCTTACAAAACTGTAAGAGTTTAAATTAACTTTGTAGGATGAGTGTAATTATCGTCATTTACAATATCTTATAAGAACATATATCTGTACTGAAAGGAGAAATTAAATGAGTATATTAATGACGAATAATTTAGTAAAACACTATGGAAAAGATGAGACTAAAGTCAAAGCTTTAAATGGAGTAAGTATAGAAATTGAACGAGCTACGTTTACTGCTATAGTTGGAACTTCTGGTTCTGGTAAAAGCACATTATTAAACATTATAGGTGGATTAGATAATCCAACATCAGGTGATGTAATAATTAAAGGAAAGAATATATCTAAAATAGGAAAAAAAGATTTAACAGTATTTAGAAGAAGAAATATAGGGTTTATATTTCAAAACTACAGTTTAATACCAGTACTGAACACTTATGATAATATAACTCTTCCTGTTACATTAGATAGAGGAAATAATGTAGACCATGAATATATTGAAATGTTGATGAATACATTGGGGATTTGGGATAAGCGTCTAAAGTTTCCAAATGAGCTTTCTGGTGGACAGCAACAAAGAGTAGCAATTGCTAGGGCTTTAGCAAATAAACCTGCACTTATATTAGCAGATGAACCAACTGGAAATCTTGATAGTAAAACCACAATGGAAGTAGTATGTTTATTAAAAGAAAGTAGTGCAAAATTTCATCAAACGATACTGATGGTAACACATAATGAAAATATAGCACAAGTATGTGATTCAATTATACATATTGAAGATGGAATTGTAGTAAATAATGGTGGTGGAGTACTATGATGTCTTTGATAAAGTTTGCAATTCAATATATTAAACATTATAAAAAACAATCTATATCTATATTTTTAAGCATAGTATTATCAGTAGCACTCTTGACAGGAATTGGTTCTCTAGTTCATAGTGCAAATAAAAGTGCAATCGAAAAAATAAGGGAAGATAGTGGAAATTATCATTTTTACTATAAAGTAAACGAGAAACAACTAAAAAAAATTAAAGAAAATAAAAAATCAAAAAAATACACTATAGATAAACTTGGAGTTACAAATGCTAAATCTCATATAGATGAACCTTTTATTATAGAATTTTTAAATGCAGATTCATCATACCTAGATATGACAGGTAGAAAATTATTGCAAGGAAGTCTTCCTAGTAAAGATGGAGAGATAGCTTTTGACACATATTCACTAAATAATTTAAATGTAAAAAAAGAGATTGGAACGACAATTAAATTAGATGGTAAAACTTATAAATTATGTGGTATTTTATCAAATCTTACAAATCCCAAAACTGATATGCAAGGATTTGTAAATGATTATTCACAACCTAAAGAAAATAATTCTTATTTAGTTTATGTAAAGTATGATGAAAATAAAAATATAAATAAGCAAAACTCTAAATTTATAAAAAAATTCAATATATCAAAAGAAAACGCTCGTGTAAATTGGCACTTATCAATTGAATTTGGAGTAAAGCCTCCAAAAGGCATAGAAAAATATAATATATTTGAGTTCTTAAAAAATCTAGAGCTAAATACAAATGCAATTATCTTACTTGTTGGAGTATTTGGCACAGCAGCAGTATATAGTATTTTCCACGTTTCAATACTTCAGAGAATATCACAATATGGAGTTTTAGAAGTATTAGGTGCCAATAATAAACAACTCTTATTCTTACTATTTTTAGAGTTATTTTTACTTTTTATTATTGGATTTCCTATAGGTTGTATATTGGGTATTGGAGTAGCATCTACAATATATGAACGATTTCCACATATATTTTTGAGCAGTGATATTACTCCAGGAGCATTTTTTATAAGCGAAAAATCTATTTATTTGGGATTCTTATTTATTTTATTACTGTTAATTTTAATTACTGTGCGTGTTGTGCATCAATTAAATAAATATTCTAGTATAGAATCCATGAAAAATTTTAAGGTCACTAATAAGCAAAAAAGGACTTTAGAAAGTGTAAGACATTCTAATATGACAAAGGTACTATCTCATAAATACATGACTCAAAAAAAGGGAATGTTTGTGGGTATTTTATTTTCATTGTCACTTGGTGGGATTATTTTCCTATGTTCCAGTTACTCTATACAGCTTACTAAAAATAATAATGAACTTACAATGAAAGCTGATGATGGTTTAAATTCTGACTACCAAGTAACTATGCAAACAACCGATTTTGATATAGGTATACCTAAAGGTAAAATTTCAAGACTCAATGAGGTTGAGGGATTATCACGAGTTTATCCAGTAAAGTATTTGTTTGGAGCTATAAAAATTAAAGAAAAACAATTATTTTGGAAAGACTTCTTTAAACCTCTTGAGAAAGATTATAGAATAAAGAATTTTTTTAATGGTATTTGTACAAAACAAAGTGAAGGTGGATACCTTTTAAAAACCAATATATATGGATATAACAATGGAATGTTAGAAGGGCTAAATTCTTATGTCATAGATGGAAAAGTTAATCATGATGATATGGTCAAAAATAATAAAGTTATAGTTAGATTACCTATGGATGGGACTGGTATGTATGATGCAGTGGATATAAAACCAGGAAATACAATAAAGGTTAAAGTACCAAAAACAATGAAACCAACAGGTGAAATTGTTAAATTTAAAGAAGAAAATAAGGATGATTATGTAACAAAAGAATTTGTAGTTGCTGCTACTGTAAAACGTGTAATGGCTAATAACATATATTTTATTGGCGACTATGGTATGGATATAGTTATGACAAATGAACAAATGAAGAATAACTTTAATATTGAAAATTACAATTCAGTAAGTATAAAAAAGACAAAAGAAAGTAATAGCGTAGAGTTGTCTGAAAATATAAAAAGTGTTGTAAATAATATAAAGAGATGTATAGTAACAGACTATACCATAGCTATTGAAAAAAATAATACCTATTTAAATCAAAAACTTTTATTTATATATGGTATTGTATTTGTACTTCTAGCAATAAGTCTGTTTCATATTATCAATACAGTAAGTTACTTAGTTTTTTCAAGAAGACATGAATTTGGGATTTTAAGAGCTATGGGTATTACGGATAATAGGTTTTTACTTATGATGATGAGAGAAGGTTTCTTATATGGATTATATGCAAGTATTATAATGATAATTGGAAGTATTATTGGACAATTTATGATTTATTTTATGGTAAAACGCATATATTTATATATAAATCCAATCTTTGAAGTAAATGCACCTCTCTATATAGGCATGATTGTTTTAAATATTATTATCAGCATCGTTGCAGTTATTATTCCAGTAAAGCAAATTTTAAAAAATGATATTATATCAGAAATAAGCAAGAGCTAGAATTGTATAAATCTAAATAAGAATGTTTATATAATCTAAAAATGCCTTAGAGTTAGTCATTTCTAGAGTCATTAAATAAACCTCTTAATTGATACATAGTAAAATGTATCAATTAAGAGGTTTTAATAAATTTTAAATTTAATATAGAGAAATAAAATCCTCTTTAAAAAAATTATTTTGTATAATTGTCAAAGTATCCTTGTATGTAAATAATAGGAGTACCTTTATCTCCACTTCCAGATGTTAAATCTGCTAAAGAACCTATAAGGTCTGTTAATCTTCTTGGAGTAGTACCTTGAGAAACCATATTTCCTGTTAAATCATCAGATTTATTATCTTTTTCAACTATGTATTTAGAAATAGCTTCTTTTAATTCATCACCAGATAAGTCAGCAAAATCATTATCTGCTAAATATTTTAATTTCACTTCATTTGGAGTTCCTTCTAAACCTTTTGTATAAGCAGGAGATACTACTGGGTCAGCTAACTCCCATATTTTCCCTACAGGGTCTTTAAAAGCTCCATCTCCATAAACCATTACTTCTACATTTTTACCTGTGATTTCTTTTATGTCACCTTGAATTTTGTTTACAACCTCATCACAATTTATAGGGAATAATTTTACTGTTTCTTCTGTAGCTTTGTTTGAACCTAAAAGTCCGTATTGGTCATTATACCCACTACCATCTACACTTGATGTCATTATATCATCAAGAGAATACACTTTCTTAGCACCATTTTGCTTTAAAATTCTCTTTGTTCTTTGTCTTGTATGTATATCACAAGTTAAAATACTTGTTGTGTAGTCAAGAATAGTTTTTGGATTATTGGCAAATATAATTTCTACTTCTGCACCACAATCTTTAATTAAATTCTTATAATAATCAACATAATCTACGCCAGTAAATGTATGTTTGTTATATCCAAATAACTCTCTATATTTTTCCTCTGTTAAAACATCTGACCAAGGATTTATTCCTTTATCATCAAGTTCATCAATACTTATTAAATGGTTTCCAACTTCATCAGAAGGGTAGCTTAACATTAATACAACTTTTCTACATCCTTTTGCAATTCCTTTTAAACATATTGCAAAACGGTTTCTACTTAAAATTGGGAATATAACACCAACAGTATCATCTCCAAATTTATCTTTTACATCTGCCGCAATATTATCAACATGAGCATAATTTCCTTGTGCTCTAGCTACAACAGCTTCTGTAACTGCAATTACATCTTTGTCTCTAACTTCAAAGTTTTCACTTTTTGACGCATTTAAAACAGAATCAACAACTATTTTGACTAAGTCATCTCCTTGTCTTATGATAGGCGCTCTAACCCCTCTTGAAACAGTCCCAACTAATCTATTCATTATTCAAAATCCTCCTAAAGAATTAATATTGTCATATTAGTACCATGTATATTATAATTCAAATATGATTATAAGTAAAATAAATAATACTAATATTTGACATAAGGAGTAATTATATATGAATATAAAACTTGAACTATATAGGATTTTTAATGCAGTTGCAAGTAATAAGAGTTTTTCTCTTGCTGCCAAAGAATTATTTATGTCACAGCCAGCTGTAAGCCAGTCAATAAAACAATTAGAAGAACAATTGAACACTATACTGTTTTATAGAAATAATAAAGGTGTAAAATTAACACCAGAGGGAAAGATTTTAAGTGAACATGTAACTACTGCATTAAAGCTAATAGCATCTGGAGAAGATAGAATAAATAAATTTAAAAAATTAGAATATGGTTCTTTAAAAATAGGAGTAGGAGATACTGCTGCACGTTTTTTCTTATTAAAGTATTTAGAAATCTTTCATAAGAAGTATCCACATATACATGTATCTACAATAAATAGAACGAGTAGAGAACTTATATCCCTACTTAAAGATGGAAATATAGATATAGCAATTATAAATATGCCAATAGAAGATGATTCACTAAATATTGTTGAGTGTATTGAAATACATGATATATTTGTATGTGCAGATGATTACATAGAATATAAAGGTAAAAAAATATCCTTAGAAGAATTAAATACATTGCCTTTGATAATGTTGGAAAATAAAGCAAATTCAAGGTTGTATGTAAATGAATATTTTTTATCAAAAGGTATAAAACTAAACCCAGATATAGAATTGGGTTCTCATGAATTACTTTTAGAATTTGCGTACATAAATCTTGGCGTATCTTGTGTTATAGAAGAATTCAGTATAGATTATTTGGAAAGCGAAAAATTATTTAAATTGGATATAAAAGAGCCAATACCTAAGAGAAGTATAGGGTACTGTCATTTAAAGGATATCTCCTTGTCTTTAGCAACGAAAGAATTTTTAAGTATGATTTCAAATAATATGTAATTTAGAATGTATATAACAAGTGTGTTGATATACAAAGTGGATACAAGTTTGTACGTTTGAAAGATTCATATAATAAGCTAGTTTTTATTAAAAATAGAAATAAGGTTAATTTGAGAACATTTATATAATTAATATCGTATTTTAAATATGAACAGTATATTTAGATTAATGTATAAAGGGGGATTAGAAATGTCTGATTCTGGATATCCTCAAATGAAAACCTTAGAAACTAGAAACTGTATACTAAGACCTGCATCCTTAGAGGATGTTGAAGATTTTTTTGATTGTTATAAAAATAAAGTAGTAGTAAAGCATTTACCATTTAGTGAACACAAATCTTTAGAAGACACAAGAAAGTTTATAAAATCTTTTTTTCTAAATCCTTATAAAAAAGGAAAGATTGGTCATTTTGCTATAGTATATAAAAAAGACAATAAAGTTATTGGAAATATGGGGTTTAATAATATAAATCCCAAAGCATTGGAAGCAGAAATAGGTATATGTATCAACCCAAACTATTGGGGGCATGATTTTGCTACTGAGATAACTAAAAGAGTAATACAGTATGGGTTTAGAGAATTAAACTTAAATAAAATCATTGCTATAACATATGAAGAAAATCAGAATTCTACAAAATCATTAGATTTGCTAGGATTTAAATGTATGGGAAAACATATTAAGAAAATTCATGCTGGTAGTATTGTAAAAAATGTTCCTTGTTATCAATATGAATTGAGAAAATAATAGATATAAGTATTTAATATACTAATAAAGTTTAAACAAAAAGGGCATGAGACTTTTAGACTCATGCCCTTTTATATAAACTTCTTATTAAGCAAAATTAATTAAAGTATTAACTTTATAATTAATTTTCTAATTTTTTAAATCCTTCTCCAAGAACTTCATGTACATCTGTAACTATAACAAATGCAGTAGGGTCAGTTCTTTTAACCAATCTCTTTAGATAAAGCTCTTGTTTTTTAGAAACTACAACTAATAAGACCTCTTTATTTTCTCTAGTATATCCACCCTTACCATCTAGAATAGTAAGACCTCTATCAAGTTCTTCAGTTATAGCTTTTCTTAAATTTTCTGGCTCATCAGAAATAATAAAAAATGCTTTTGAATGGTCAAATCCTTCTATTATCATGTCTGCTATTTTTATTAATATACAAAGTGCTATACCAGAGTAAAGAGCAGTTTCTAAACTACGATTTACTATACCAGAAGATATAACAACCATTCCATCTAAACACGACATGAATTTTGTAGCTTTTATTCCTGGGAATTTTTTACTAAGTATGAGTGCAATTAAATCTGTTCCCCCAGTAGAAGCATCTGACTTAAACATTATTCCTAAACCAATACCAACTAATATTCCACCTGCAATAGCAGATAATAGTAAGTCATCAGTAAATCTTAATTTTGATAATGGGTCTGTTAATTGGACTATAGCAGAAAACACGATTGTACCAAATAACGTTTTTAATGAATTTTTTGTTCCCATAATTCTAAAAGCAAGTATTACTAATGGTATACCTATAATTAACATGATGGCTGATACTGGAAGTCCTGTAACCTTGTTTAATACTAATGATAGACCACTAAGCCCCCCTGGAGCAATTGTATGTGGTTTTAAAAACATATTTATACCAATACTCATTGATATACAACCAAAAAATAGACCAAACATCTCAAGTAAAATTGGCGACTTTTGTTTTTTCATATAAACACCTCCATGAACTTGTCACAATTTAATATTATAACATATTTGACCAATTTATATTATATAAATTTTTCTTGATATAAGTAATTTCAAGTGTTTCATTATTCTTAATATTTGTGAATTTTATATAGTGTTTTAATATTTTTACTAATATTGTTATTTATCTATGAAAGTTTTATATGTTATAATTTTTTAGTTCTTTTATAAAGTATCCCCTATAAAGACAGTTATATGAAGAATTTCTTTATATTGTTTAATATGCTGATATACTTTTATTTGAATTTATTGAAGACAATAACTATCTTGATAACATAAAGTAATATAAATATAATTTATATAGATAGTTATATTTTTAAATCAAAATACAAGCTTAAGAAAAGAGTTGATTAAATGCGTAAACCTAGTTACAAGACAATACTCCATTCATACCTTATTTTTTTCGTAATTTTTCTTTGTTTAATTTTTATTGTAATAGGCATTTTCTTATCCCTTATTACTATTCAACAGCCAAATGGGAAGTATGTTCATAGTGATTGGGCTAAAAAATTTACAGAAGATTTTAATGAACAAATAATGTTTATAGATAATAAACCACAAATAAAAGAATATGGTTTAGAAAAACTTCAAGAAAACAAATTGTGGTTGCAAATTTTAGATTCTAATGGAAATATAGTTTATGGATTTTCGGAACCCAAAGACCATAAAAATTACTATTCTAATTCTGAATTGTTATCATTAGTTGAGCAAAATAATTCTAGTGATGGCACTACATACTTTAATACTATTACAAATAACAAAAATGATTTTATTTATATTATACATTTTCCATTAAATATATCTAAAGTAAATATGTTTTTTGATGGTAATAAATTTATAGGTGGAAAGTCAATTATATTTTCAATTATAGTAATTATATTTTTAATAATTTTGATTTTTGGAGTCATTTATAGTTACTGGGTAACAAAGTGTATTTCCAATATTACAATTGCTGTTAGTGATGTTTCAAAAAGAAGCTATCTACCAATTAAGATTAAAGGAGTTTTTGCTGATGTTTATAATAGTTTAAATCTTCTGAGTGAAGAAATTCATAAAAGTGACGAGATACAAAAGAAAACTGATATTATGCGAGAAGAATGGATTTCAAATATAACCCATGATTTAAAAACTCCACTTTCACCAATAAAAGGATATGCAGAACTCCTTGCAGATAACAGTATTACTCATTCATCCGAAAAGATACATAAATACGCTTCAATCATGTTAAAAAATATAGAATATACAAATAAACTTATAAGCGATTTAAAGTTAACCTATCAATTACAAAATGGAATTATTCCTTTAAATAAGAAAAATGATGATTTAGTAAGGTTTTTGAAGGAATTGTCCATTGATATTTTAAACTACCCAGAGTATGAGTCAAATATAATTGAATTTAAAAATGATACAGACATTATTAACTTTAGTTTTGATTATACACTATTAAAACGTGCTTTTAGTAATCTTATCATTAATGCTTTTACATATGGAAATAAGGATACCAAAGTTGTTGTGAATATAGCGTTGAATGAACAAATTGAAATTACTATTTCAGATAATGGAAAAGGGATTACAAGCGAAGAAGTGTCAAATTTATTTAATCGTTATTATAGAGGAACCACGCAAAAGCAAAGAAAAAATGGAACTGGCTTAGGATTAGCAATAACAAAGCAAATCATTGAAATTCATAAAGGAGATATATCTATTGAAAGTGAATTGGGTCTAGGCAGTTCATTTCATATCTGCTTTCCACTTAATTAAGGTTAATTAAGGTTAATTAAAAAATATATTAAGATTGGTAGATTATTATGTTTATATAATAGTTTATCAATCTTTTTTATTTAGGATTTTGTTTAGTTGAAAACAGAATAAAAAGTTGTATTAGAGATTCTACATAGATTGGATTAAATCTAAGTCTAGGTTAAATTTAATTAAGGAAGTAGGTGTAAATTTGAAGATTATATTAAAGTATATTTTAACAAATGTTAGAGAAAGAAAAATTAGGACGACAGTTATGTTATTGTCCATAGTTTTATCGACAGTTTTACTTTTTGTTTCGTTCTCGATTGGATTATCTTACGAAAGTGCACAGAGAAAGATGGCAAGAGGTATGTTTGGTAGTGCAACTATATCTATCCAAAATAAAAATCCAGATATGTTAACTAGTCTAGAAGATATTCCTAATCTAAATTCTATAAAATCAAAGGTTGGGATATTAGAAAGTTCTGCTATTTATCATACAGATGGATATTATGAATCATTCAGTCTTATATCAGCAGACTTAAATCAACTGAATAAAATCAACAAACCACGATTGGAAAACGGGAATAGTATTACTGATTTTTCTGGTGATAAGATTATTCTTCCCAACCGTTTTACATCAAAATATAAAATAAAAAAAGATGATTCCATTACTTTACAAATCTATGGGAAGCCCTATACTTTTGAAGTTAGTGATATTGCTTCATATGATACAGTATTTTTGAGACATACAAGAGGTGTAAATGCACTATTACCTAAAGAAACTCTATCTAAAATATTAAATAAAGGAAATGGATATACAAGAGTTCTTATCAAATCAAAAGGAGAAAAGACAGAAAGTCTAGTAAGTAAATTGTCTGAAGAACTTACAACTGAAAAATACAAGGTATCAAGTACCATAAATGAAAGTAAGATAGTTGCAGATGCTAGACAAAAAACAATGCCTTTCTTCTTAATAAGCTTTTTCGCATTAACTCTTAGTATATTTATCATATACAGTAGTTATAAAGTGATTACACTAGAACGCATTCCATTTATTGGTACTTTTAGAAGTGTTGGAGCTAATGAAAAAACTGTAACTTATATTTTAATGTTTGAAAGTTTGCTATATGGAAGTATTGGAGAAGTGATTGCTATTCCTATTGGTATCGTTGTTTTAAATATTATGCTACATGGACTTGGAAATTCTCTTGAACAAGGAATATCAATTCCAACAGTAATATCTCCTCTTGGGGTGATTGTCTCTGTTATAGTAGCAATAATTGTTTCTTTATTTAGTGCATATATGCCTGTTAGAAAAGCTAGTCGTTTACCTATTAAAAATGTCGTATTAGGAACTGTAGAAGAAAAGAATGTTTCAAATCGTCATATACTTTTTATAGGCACTATTATACTTATTTTGTCTATTCTACTACCAAGAATATCACCTGAAAATACACTGTATTTAGCTGGTGGATTTTCATTACTGGGATTAATCGTATCTACTATTGTGTTAATACCTCTTTTTACTGATACCATGTCTACAATTTTTGAGTTTGTTTATGAAAAGATTTTAGGTAATGAGGGGAAATTAGCTGCTAGAAATATGAAAAATAACAAAAATATTACACAGAATATTACGTTATTATTTATAAGTATTTCTGCAGTGATTGTAATAAGTGTTGTTGGCAGTTTTGTCAAAACTTATGTAGGTGATGTATTTCGTGATGCAGAACTACAAGGTTTTGCAGATGGAAAGATGGATGAAGAGTTTATTGAAGATGTTAGACATATAAGTGGAATTAAAAATATTTTACCTATTTATGTTATGAATAATAAGATTTGTGGTAACAATACAACATTTTCAAGACTAGAAGCCACAGATAATTTAAAATTGTATAGTTCTATGCTTGCAATCAATTATACAAATTCTGATATGAAAAAACAAGTAATTGAATCTTTTGAAGATAAGCGTTCTGTTATTTTGAACGAAGATACTTTAAAAAAACTAGGTTTATCTATAGGAGAGACAGTAACTTTATCTAATGATAAATATGAATTTTCTTATAAAATACTAGGTAGTTTTAAATCTCGTGCAAGTGATGTAGAAGCTGTTATACCATCACATTATGCTGTTAGTGATTTTGATGAAACTAATTATGGTCTTTTAACATATACAGCAGTTAATCCAGATGCTGTTATGATTCAGATAAGAGACTTATTTAAAGATACATCTAACTGGAGCCGTACAGTTAAAGAATTTAATAATGATGCTTTAAAAACTATAAATAGTTTTTTATCTCCTATGAATAAAATGACCTATTTCATTTTTATTCTTGCTACAGTTGGGATTATCAATAACCTAATAATTAATTATATTCAAAAAAGACGTTCTATAGCTATGTATAAATCCGTAGGGCAAAGTAATAAACAAAATGTAAAAATGACATTGATTGAAGGTTTTACCTCAGGGTTGCTAGGTTCTATTATTGGAATTGTAATATCTATAATGGAAATTCAAACTATATTCATAGTTGCAGGACCAAAGATTTCAATGTCCCCAGAATTGGATTTTAAAACATTTATTATTGTGGGATTATTGGGAATTGTAATAACTTTAATAGGTTCAATAGTCCCAATTGTAAAAAGTAAGAAAATGAATCTAGTAGAAGAAATTAAATTTGAATAATAATGGAGGTTAATATGAAAACTACATTTAAGAGTTTAGCTGTAGAAGCTAAAAATATTATTAAAGAATTCAAAATTGGAAATGCAAAAACTAGGGTGCTAAAAGATATATCCTTGCAAGTAATGAAAGGTGAATTTGTTTCTATTATGGGTCAATCTGGTTCTGGGAAAAGCACTCTTTTATATATCTTAGGAGGCTTAGATACTCCAACTAATGGAAAAGTGTATATAAATGGAACTGATATATCACATTTTGATGATGATAATATGAGTATAATACGTCGTAGAAATATAGGATTTGTATTTCAATTTTATAATCTAATACCAAATCTAAATGTTGAAGAAAATATAATGCTTCCCTTATTATTAGATGGTAAGAATTTAAAAGATTATAAAAATCAATTAGATGAAATATTAGATATAGTAGGTTTATGTGATAGACGTAAACATACACCACGAGAGTTATCTGGTGGTCAACAACAACGTGTTGCTATAGCTAGGGCTTTAATAGGAAAGCCAGAAATTTTATTTGCTGATGAACCTACTGGAAATTTAGATAGCAATACAGGAACAGAAATAATAAATTTACTAAGTAAAATAAACAAAGAAAGTGGTCAAACTATAATTATGGTAACTCACTCATTAGAAGCAGCTAAAAGTAGTAGCCGTACTATTACAGTTTTAGATGGTTTAATTGTATAATGAGTTGCTAGGATATGAATTACCAATAAATTAGAAGTTTCAGAGAGCATGGAAAGTGTCATAAAAAGGTTGTTAAAACTAGGTCTGAGTGTTGAAGAAGTTTCAAAACATACGATGTAGCCTGCTGAATTTATTAAACAGTTTCAATAATTATAAAATGTTAAAATATAAGTTTTTTTATATTGCAAGAACTAAATACTTAATACATAATATAAGGACACGTAAAATAGCTTACAAACTCAATGTTTGAATTTAGATTATTGGAGGTAATTAAGTTATGTATGATGAATTGAAAATAAAAATGTATTCATTTACAATGGATTGTAAAGACCCATATGAATTAGCAAAATTCTATGCAACATTACTTAAGTGGGAAATACCATTTTATAATGAAGAATTTGCATGTGTTGGTGCTCCAGGAACAAATCAAGGTACATATCCTGGTATAACGTTCCAACGAAATCCTGAGTATAAACAACCTGTATGGCCAGGAAAGCCCGAAGCTCAACAGCAGATGGCTCATATGGATTTTGCTGTTAATGATTTGGAAAAGGCAGTTCAGTATGCAATTCATTGTGGAGCGACAATCGCAAAAGAGCAATTTTCTGATGATTGGAAAGTTATGTTTGACCCAGCTGGACATCCTTTTTGCTTATGTCAGATGAAATCAGTTATTGAGAGTAGCCATTTTGCATTGTTATAGCCACAACATCTTTGAGTAGTTACAAATGGAAATTATAAAAAGAAAGAAGAAGCACGATGATACGTACCATTGTGCTTTTCTTGTTGTATACAGAGAAGCTTTCAAATATATAAATTTTGCATATATGAATTGGTCATTATCAAATGTGTTATAATATTAAGGCAACAAATAAAAGAATTATATTTTTTAGCAAAACTTTTATTTGTTTACTATGCATACAATAGGGTATTTACTTAAGTAAATAAAATATCATATAAAATATTTTAAAGCTTTAAGTAATATTTGGCAGAAGTTTTAGTAAAATATGCAAAAACTAATTGATTATGTACCTTATATGGGTATATAATAGATATTGTTTTAATAAAATATTTGAAAGGGAATGATTTAATGAAAATTACTTTACCAGAAACAGCTATTGATACTTTGAAAAGTATCTTAAAAGACAATCAAGATAAACCTAATAATATAAGAGTATACTTTGCAGGTGTTGGTTGTGGAGGTCCTTCTTTTGGATTAGCTTTAGATGAGAAAAAAGAAGATGACTTAACTTATGAAGTTGGAGAATTACAATTTGTAATGAGCTCTGATGAATATAGTCAGTATGGAGATATAATAATAGAAGATACAGGATTTGGATTTAGAGTTATTCCTGAAAATATGAAAGATCAAGGTGGAGGAGGATGCTCTGGGTGTTCAGGGTGCCACTAAGATTAATTTTTTAGCAGATTAAGAGCTCTCTTTATAGAAATAGATTTCTATTTTAAGAGAGTTCTTTTTATTTTTTGCTTAGATAATGTATAATAAAAAATGTATTTTACTAATTTTTATATATAAGGAGAATTATTGTGAGAAGAAGACGAAAAAAAGGTGCAGATGAAAAACTTTTAAGTTATACAAAATACGTTTTAAGAGACGATATAGAAGAATTAAAAGGTAAGTGGAGTTTTAAGTTTGGTAATGATAATCCAATACATGTGGAATTTGGTACTGGTAAAGGTAAGTTTATAACAACTTTAGCCCAGCAAAACCCTGACATAAATTATATTGCTATGGAACTTAAAGAAGAAGTTCTTTTAAAGGCTGTTGAAAAGGCTGATGTTTCTAATTTAAATAATATATTATTTTTATGGGGAGATGTAAGTAATATTTTAGATTACTTTGAAGCTAAAGAATTGTCAAGAATTTATATAAACTTCTGTGACCCATGGCCTAAAAATAGATGGAGTAAAAGAAGACTCACTCATTCTGGATTTTTAGATATGTATAACAAGGTTTTAGAAGATAATGGCGAAATTCACTTTAAAACAGATAATGAAAAATTATTCGAGTTTAGTTTAAATGAAATTGCTGCAAATAATTGGCTATTGAAGAATATTTCTCTTGATTTAGGAAATAGTGAGTATGAAAATAATGTTACAACAGAGTATGAGGACAAATTTATGTCACAAGGTATGCGAATATTTAGATGTGAGGCTAAAAAACGTAACTAGCAATATGTTTATAAGTTTAATAGTAGAAATTTATTTTAATTTATATTAATAAAGTGTACGAAAGTAGGTATATACAACAAGGAAACAGAACCCTCTCATAGAAATTAAATTACTATATATAAAAAATTTATGTGGGAGGGTACTATGAATTTAGCTAATGTAATACCATTTCTTATTTCTGCGGCAGCTTTAAGTCCAATAAATTCAAATGATAATGTTTTAAGCGACAATCAACTTAAAAATATTTTTCCTGATGCCAATCTAAGAGCAGTTGTAAAACGATATATAAACCCAGATGAGATGACTATAAGCAATATAAAGGCTTTAGATGGAGAATTTTATGCAACTGGTGAAAACATTTCAAATTTAAAAGGAATATCCTATCTTGAAAATGTAGACAATTTTATTTTTTGGAACAATAACATAAAAGAAGTTCCTAGGGAAGCTTTAAGTCTAAAAGATATGGATTCAATCAATTTAGCAAATAATTATCTGGTTGATGATGGTGTAGTAAATTCTCTTTCTGATAATGGTGTGGATGTGAATTGTGATTTGAATTTTATTGATACAAAAGACAATCAATATAAACTGGATTCTAAATATCATAATGTTGATATAGCAAAAGGTGAAAGTATTGATTTGAGAAAAATAATTACAAAGAAAATTGATAGCTATTATAAGTATTGGGAAGTTACTGATAGCCTTCCAAAGGATTTAGATTTTACTGTATCTGTAAGTGATAAAAACATAATTTCATATGAAGGTATGACTGTTAAAGGTAATAAAACAGGTCAAGCTGTAGTAAAAGTTGTACTAAGTGACAAAAATGATTTAAATACATCTCAAGAAGTTCTAATCACTTTCAATGTAAAATAAGTATATGTCAACTTACTTAATAATTTAATTTTTAATTTAAATGTATAACTAAAATAAAGGTTGCTAGTAACAGAGCACTATTATTAGCACTTTGTTACTAGCAACCTTTAGATATCTATTAAAAATAGATTATCTAGAAAATACCATTTCTTCTGTTAGTAGCCCATATTCCTATTAAAATTATTAATGAATATATGATATATAAAACTATTCTTATATACTGGACATCTAGTCCAAAAAATTCAATGTTACTTTGTGAGGTATGCAACATCACAAGGACTGCAGATATACCAATAAGCAAAGGATTGATTACTATTTGCTTATCAGTTCTTAAAATCATTATTTTACCCATCCAAATAATTGATAATATAAAAAATAAAATTTTAAGACCAAATTCTAATGTATCTACCAAAGCGAAAACATCCCTTCATTTATAATAAATTTTTCAGCTCAACAAAAATATAAAACCCTGTAATAATTTTTAAACCTGTGTTAAATCCATAATGAGATAAATTAATTGAGTAGCATAAAACTTTATCTACATTAATATATACTACACTATACTTCAAATTTCTTAAACATAAATTAATGAAATTAACAAAAATTTATTCATAAGCATATAAAGATATATTTCATTATTTAAACGCATATCATTATATATACAGTTTTAGGAGGTGAGGTATATGGAATCTAAATTTTTTAATTGGTACACTCAATCCCTAGGAGGAACTTTTGGCATTATATCGTGTATATGCGCTTACTTAAATGGATACATGTTTGTTTATACAAATAGTGCTAGTAAATACTTTGAAAGTATCGGCTTTTTAGGAATAATTTCAAGTTATATATTACTCCCACTTTGTATGTTAACTGTAATTTTTGGAATTATATGTTCTTATACTCCAAAGACATCTGATAAAAGTATCTTTAATATACCTTTTTTTACTTTAAATAAAAGATTAATATTTCTTACAGTAGTTTTTGGCTTTATAGGTGCTAGAGTTTATTTTATAATTCCTGCAATTTTAATAACTTTTAACATGTATAGTGATATTTTAATAACTAAGTTAAAGTATATTCTATGTAAAGATAAAGAAAATGATACTAATTTGAAAGAAAGCGAAGTCTAAATTGCATAATATTGGTATTTGTCTTAAAAATCCCCGAGGTATTAATTTGTATTCTCTTGTATTTTGCAAAAAATATTGAATTTTATTCATTTTATACTTATAATCTATATTAATAATGGAAAATTAAAACAAATATAAGTTACTTGTTGTTAATCTAAAATTAAAATATATATTAATGTGTTGATTCTCTAGTCAGCACTTTTTCTTTTATAAATTTGTTTTTTGTGATATAATATTAGCACCAGGTAATAATACAAGGGGGTAACAACATGAACATCAATGAAATTAAGGAATTATTAAAGGTTATAGACTCAACTAACTTAGAATATGTAAAACTTGAAAGCAGCGATTTAAAATTAGAAGTATCTAAAAAAGCTCAAGTTACAAGTTCACCTGTTTTAAGCGTACAACAAGAATCAGTAGTGGATCTTTCTTTAGAAAAGCCAGTTGTAAACGATATACCTGTCGCATCTAATGAGAATCTATCAGTGGTAGTAGCTCCTTTGATGGGAACATTCTATGATTCTCCAAGTCCAGATGCAGATAGTTTTGTCAAAGTTGGCGATGTAGTTGAAGAAGGCGATACTTTATGTATATTAGAAGCGATGAAGCTTATGAATGAGATAACAAGTGAAATTAAAGGTGAAATAATTGAAGTATTAGTTGATAATGAAGAACTAGTAGAATATAATCAACCTTTATTTAAGATAAAACCATTGTAGTAGGAGGTATTTAAGTTGATAAAAAAAATACTAGTTGCAAATAGAGGCGATATAGCAGTTAGAATCATCAGAACATGTAAAGAATTAGGTATAAAGACTGTTGCTATCTATTCTGAAATAGATAAAGATTGTTTTCATAGATATATAGCTGATGAATCTATTTGTATAGGGCCAAACAATATAAGCAAGAGTTATAACAATATAGAAAATATAATATACCTTGCTCTTAAATTAAAGTGTGATGCTATTCATCCAGGTTTTGGTTTTTTATCAGAGAATCCTGAATTTGCAAGACAATGTGAAGAGAATAATATTATTTTTATAGGTCCAACAAGAGAACAAATGATTTTGATGGGAGATAAATCTAGAGCAAGAGAAACTATGATGGAATTAAATATCCCTGTTGTTCCTGGTTCAGAATCTGTTTTGAAAACTAAGGAAGAAGCTTTAGAAGTTGCAAGAGAAATTGGCTATCCTGTTATGATAAAAGCCTCAAGTGGAGGCGGTGGAAAAGGTATGAGAATCGTTAGAAAAGAAGAAGAACTTTTTTCAAATTTTGACATGGCAAGTTCAGAAGCTCTAGCGGCATTTTCTAATAGCGATTTATATATGGAAAAATTCATAGAAAATCCTAGACATATAGAAGTACAAGTATTTGGGGACAAACACTCAAATGCAATACATTTAGGTGATAGAGATTGTTCTATGCAGAGAAGAAATCAAAAAGTAATAGAAGAATCTTTAAGTCCATACCTTTCAGATGAAGAGAGACAAAAACTTCATAAAATCGCAGTAGATATAGTAAAAGGTGTAGGTTATATTGGTGCTGGTACTATTGAGTTTATAGTTGACAAAGATAAAAACTTTTATTTTATAGAGATGAATACAAGAATACAAGTTGAACATCCAGTTACAGAGATGGTAACAAGTCTTGACCTTATAAAGCTTCAAATATCTATAGCTAATGGGGAAGAAATTACTTTTAAACAAGAAGATATTACTTTTAGAGGTCATGCTATTGAGTGTAGAATAAATGCTGAAGATTCATCAAATAACTTTGCTCCATCACCAGGTAAGATAGAATCGTTAAATTTACCTGGAGGTTTTGGTGTTAGATTTGATACTTTTGTATATGCAGGATATACCATACCACCTTTATATGATTCTATGATAGGTAAATTAATATGTTGGGCTGAGACTAGAGAAGAATGTATAAATAGAATGTATAGAGCTCTAGACGAAATTATTGTAGAAGGTATTAATACAAATGTAGAATTCCAAAAGGCACTTGTAACAAGTGAAGAGTTTAGAGAAGATACTCATCATACCAAATTTATAGAAGATGTCTTTATGAAGAAAGAATTTGCTACATTATAAGGAGTAAATAGATTATGATAAAAAAATTTTTATCATCAAAAGAATCTAAGTATGTTACGATTTCTTTAGATGACAACTTTAAAAAGAATAGTGTAGATGATAAATTTTGGACTTATTGCAAAGGTTGCGATAGTCATGTATTTAGAAAGGACATAGAAGAAAATTCATTTGTATGTCCAAAATGTTCAAGACATTATGGCTTAAGAGCAAGAAAAAGAATAAATTTATTGATTGATAAGGGAACTTTTATGGAGTTTAATTCTGAGGTAGAATTTCAAAACCCACTAAACTTTCCTAAATACAAAGAAAAAGTAGACTCTTATAAGGAAAAAACGAATGAGTCAGAAGCTGTTGTCACAGGTTATGGAAGATTAAATGGAATTAAAACAGTTATTTGTGTAATGAATCCTGATTTTATGATGGGAAGTATGGGTTCTATTGTTGGAGAGAAAATAACTTATTCAATAGAATATGCTGCTGAAAATAATTTACCTATAATTATTTGTTCTGCTTCAGGAGGAGCTAGAATGCAAGAAGGTATGGTATCTCTTATGCAGATGGCAAAGACTTCTCAAGCACTTTCTAAACTTGAAGAAAAATCATTGCCATATATATCAGTTCTAACTGACCCTACTACAGGAGGAGTAACTGCTAGTTTTGCTATGCTTGGAGATATTATAATTTCTGAACCAAATACATTGATAGGCTTTGCAGGTCCAAGAGTAATAGAACAAACAATAAATCAGAAACTTCCTGAAGGATTCCAAACTTCTGAGTTTTTACTTGAAAAAGGTTTTATTGACATGATAGTAGATAGAAGAAAAATGAAGGAAGTATTATATCAAATTCTTGCTATGCACAAGAAATAGGGCATGAAGGAGGAACTGTTTTGATTGAAAATAATAGCGAAAAAATAAAGGTTTTAGAAAATGATATTAAACAATTAATAACTATTTCTGAGGCAAATAATATAGATTTAAGTGATAAAATAAATTCACTTAATGAGAAATTGGAAAAACTTAAAGAAGAAGCCTTTTCCCATCTATCTCCATATGAAAAAGTGATGTTAAGTAGAGATATAAAAAGACCTACGACTTTAGAATACATAGAACACATTTGTTCTAATTTTTTAGAGCTTCATGGAGATAGGCTTTTTAAAGATGACCCTTCTATTGTTGGAGGAATAGGTCAGATAGGAAGATTCAATGTTACTATAGTTGGTCATCAAAAAGGAAGAGATACGAAGGAAAATATAAAAAGAAATTTTGGAATGCCTCATCCAGAAGGATATAGAAAAGCACTAAGACTTATGAAACAAGCTGAGAAATTCAATAGACCAATAATAACGTTTATTGATACATCAGGAGCTTTTTGTGGTTTAGAAGCAGAAGAAAGAGGACAAGGAGAAGCTATTGCAAGAAACTTACTTGAAATGAGTAAACTTTCTGTTCCAGTAATCACTTTTGTAATTGGTGAAGGTGGTAGTGGAGGAGCTTTGGGTATTGGAGTAGGTAATGATGTTTGCATGTTAGAACACTCAGTTTATTCTGTAATATCACCTGAAGGTCTTTCTAGTATCCTATTTAAAGATTCTTCTAAAGCTAAAGAAGCTTGTAATGTTATGAAACTTACAAGTGATGATTTGTATGATTTAAAAATAATAGATAAGATTATAAAAGAGCCTCTTGGAGGAGCACAAAAAGATGTAGAAGCTGTTTCAAAGGAAATAAAAGCTTATATTTTAGAAAGATTAAATCATTATAAAGATATGGATAAAGAAGAAATTATGACTCAAAGATATAATAAATTTAGAAATATTGGAAAATGCTTATAGAATATAAAGAAATTTGTAGTTTTTTCATTATAAAATGGTTTTAAAAAATAAAGGTTTTCTTAAAACAATTATAGAAGTATATTTTTATAAAAGTATACTTTAAATGATGATTGTAATTAGTAAATGGCAATTGTGATTTAGTACTTTAGGTAATGGATACTTTAACAAATTAACAAGGAGATGTTGAAATGGAAGTACTAAAAGTTTCATCAAAATCTAATCCTAATTCTGTAGCTGGAGCCTTGGCTGGAGTACTGAGAGAACGAGGTATTGCAGAAATACAAGCTATAGGAGCTGGAGCTCTAAATCAAGCGATAAAATCAATTGCAATAGCAAGAGGTTTTGTTGCACCTAGTGGAATGGATTTAGTTTGCATTCCCGCATTTACTGATATAGAAATCGAGGGTGATAAGAAAACAGCCATTAAACTTATAATTGAACCTAGATAATATATCTTTTATTAGAATTTAATTAAGTTTTAAAGGTTGGCTATAGAAATAGGATACTATAGTGAACCTTTTTTACGTTATATGTTTTATTTTATATAATTTTTAATGTATAATCTTAAGTAAACAAATAAGTTTGGAGGAGATGTACATTATGAAATTAAAATTATTTGCAGAAGAGTATGCAGTATGTAGATTAAATAATGATAGTAAAATACCAACATGGATAGATACAAAAAACTTTTACTCTATAACTAAGACTGAGGATGAATTAAGTGTTGTATGTTCAAATAATAATATTCCTTCTGATGTTAAGTCGGAAAAAGAGTGGAGAATACTTAAGATGCTAGGGCCTTTAGATTTTTCACTTATAGGAATTTTATCTAAACTAAGTGGCTTATTAGCAGAAAATAAAATAAGCATATTTGCAATTTCTACATATGATACAGATTATATTTTAATAAAAGAAAAAGATATAGAAAATGCTTGTAAAATTCTAACTTGTAATGGATATGAAGTAGAGTAGTCAGATACTTCTACATGAGGTTTTAATTTATGATTCATATAATCGAAATTTTAAAAATAAGTATGATAAATATCTTTTGCTTTTTAGGAATATTTATTGTTTTTGGACTGATTTTTAGTATTACAGAAAATCTAAACAATAAATTTATATTTTCATCTTTTGGAAAAACTGGGATTATTGTAACTGGAGCTATAGGAACATTTATTCATGAACTTAGTCATTTGATAATGTGCTTGATTTTTATGCATAAAATAAATTCAGTTAAATTTTTCAGACCAATAGAAAGTAAAAATGATGGCATATTAGGATATGTAAGTCATAGTTATAAGAAAGATAGTCTTTATCAAAGTATAGGAAATTTCTTTATAGGAATTGCACCTATTATAGGTGGAACAATAATGATTATTTTACTTTTTAATATATTGTTGCCAGAGAGTTATATGAAAGTGACACAAAATATAGACTTAAAATTATATGTAAGTATGATTAATAGTTTCAATATAAACGGTTTTATACACATTATTATAGATGATATTTCTAATTTTATAAAAGTAATGTTGTTAACACCTAGTATATATTCATTTAAGTATTTTATATTTATGTTCCTAATGTATTCTATATCTACACATATGTCACTTAGTAGTGCTGATTTAAAAAACAGCTTAAATGGTTTGAGTTTTATAATCATAGTTATTTTTGCGATAAGTTTAATTACATACTTACTTGGACCTGATAACTTGAATATATCCAGTCTGATAGTTCAATATAATATATTTGTGAGTTTTTTCATGGCGATAGGGCTTATTTTTTCAGTGGTAACTCTAATAATATCTTATATTTTAAGTTTGGTCAGTCCATTTAAAAACTTTAATTAAAGAGCTGTATATTTTACAATATATTTAGCTTTACTAGAAGCATATAAAAATATTAAATAAAAAAGATTTGAGTAGAGTATAAAATTTCTCAATATATTTATAGAATAATTCTTAAAATATATTGAGAAATAAAAAAGAGTACTCAAACTTAACTAGTCTTTAAATGTCGATTTAGGGAATAGTTAGTGCTAATCTCGATTAAAGCACTACTAATCTCTTAAAAATACAAAAATAATTAAATTAAAGATTTATAATTAATTTATATAATTTAAAAGATTTATATTTTTACTTTAGGAGGTTTAATTTTGAATAATGATAAGAAAATTATAAAAATACATAATAAATCAGATAAACCTGATAATATCGTCATCAAGGAAAATGAGCTTATAGAAAAATGTCTACTTTTGGAAAATAAACTTCCTATATTTATGAAGGATTATTTTATATATTTAAAAGGCTCTGTTGCAGTTTCCACACGACTTGCTTATTTAGAAGATATAAATTTTTTCTGTTCATATTTGGTTGAAACTAAAGAATTAACAAGTGCAGATTGTATAAAAGATATTACTGAAGATGATTTTAATACAATAAAATCAAGAGATATAAATTTATTCTTAGGTGATTATTGTAGTAGATATTATAAAAATACAGAAAAAAACACATTAATTTTTGAAAATAATAATAGAGCTTTGGCAAGAAAAAAATCATCCATCTCTACTCTATTTAAATTCTTATATAGGAACTCTCAAATAGATAATAATATAACTGATGGATTTAATCCAATAAAACTTCCTAAACCTCAACCAGATGCTATTAAACGTCTTGAAATAGATGAAGTTGCTAAGATGTTAGAATCAGTAGAAACAGGTGAAGGTCTTACAGAAAAAGAAAAAGTATATTGGAGAAAGACTAAATTGCGTGATAAAGCTATTTTAGCTCTATTTGTTACATATGGGCTTAGATTAAACGAACTTAGAGAATTAAACATATCCTCTTTTAATTTTTCAAGAGGAGAATTTAAAATATATAGAAAACGTGGAAAGGAAGTTTTAATGCCTATAAACTATACTTGCGAACATGTAATAAAAGACTACTTGCAAAATGAAAGAATAAGAGATGATTTATTAAACGATGATGAAAAAGATGCTTTATTCTTATCTCTTCAAAACAAGAGAATTACAGCAAAAGCTATAAGAACATTGGTAAAAAAATATACCTCTATTCCACTGGATACGACTAGAGATAATGGATATAGTCCTCATAAATTAAGAGCAACTGCTGCGACTTCCCTAATCCAAACAGGATTTTCTATATACGATGTTCAAAACTTACTTGACCATGATAATGTCACAACTACTCAGCTTTATGCAGCTCATAAAAAGAATGTAAAACGTGATATAGTTAAGAATTTTGAATGGATTGAGGATGATTAAAAATCAGGAACAAATGTTTGCAGATATAAATGGATTATGTTATAATTAAAAATATAAAACGTATGGAAATAAAAACAAAATATGTTTAGAAATGAGTGATGTTATGTATTTAGATCTAACTGAAAAGCAAGTCTTGATATTGGAATTTATAAAGTCTCAAATCATATTAAAAGGTTATCCACCTGCTGTAAGAGAAATATGTACTGCTGTAGGGTTAAGATCTACTTCAACTGTACACTCTCATCTAAATAAACTTGAAAAACTGGGATACATAAGAAAAGACCCTACTAAACCAAGAGCTATTGAAGTTTTAGAACGTAGTAAAGTAAATGATGTTTCTGGAGCTAATCAAGAAATAATAGAACTTCCATTAGTAGGTCAAATAACAGCTGGAGAACCCATTTTAGCTCAACAAAACATAGAGGAATACATTCCATTCCCTGCCAGTTTAGTAAAGGGCAGTAATAATTTTGTATTAAGAGTAAAAGGCGAAAGCATGATTAATGCAGGAATTTTAGATGAAGATTACGTTGTAGTAGACAAAAAAAATACAGCCTTGAATTCTCAGATAGTAGTTGCACTTATAAATGGTGAATCTGCTACAGTTAAGAGATTTTTTAAAGAAGGACACTTAATAAGACTTCAGCCAGAAAATGATTTTATGGAACCAATTATGCTTAATGATTCAGAAGTTGAAATTGTAGGTATTGTAACTGGTGTATTTAGAGTTATAAAATAACTATTTAAAGAATACTAAAAAAATAAGCTATTCGTATAGATAAAATGTGTTATCTACTAATTATAGCTTATTTTTTTTATGCATTTATTTTATTTTTTATTATTTGCTCTTTTATTATTTTCCATAACATATATCACATGGGTCATTTTTTTTACTTTCGGAAATAGTACCTGATAATATTTTTTTACTTCTTGAAAGACCACTACAATTTTTTGTTGAGTGATAACTCTTCCCTTTTGGAGTAAAATACACTATTTCTGATGTATTAGATACATTTTGTTCTTTATTTAGAGGTTCATTTTTTATTGTATTGTTATTTGATTTTTCAGAGTTTCCATCTTCTCTAACCCCTTTTTTATAGCTTCCATCTTTACAACTTGTAAATACTCCATCACCTGTCGATTCAAATATTATGTCTGAACACTCATCACTTCTATGTACCTTTACTCCCATTTTTTCCAATTTGTTCATTGTTTCTTGATGTGGATGACCATATGAATTACCTTTACCTACTAAAAGGACTGCATACTCAGGGTCTACTTTATCTAAAAACGCTTGAGATGAACTACTACGAGAACCATGATGAGCCACTTTTAAAAGGTCTACTTTGCTAAGTTTTGATAGTATCTCTTTTTCTGTACCTTCTTCAGCATCACCTGTAAATAAAGCTTTATCTTTACCATTAGTATATGCAAGAACTAGAGATTGTTCATTAGTCGTATCTCCACCATTTGTATTTAAAACTTCAAAGTAAGAATCTTCTAAATAAAACTTCTTATTTTCAAGTGGTACACTTGGAGATAAATCTTTATCTACCAAAGCATTTATAAATTCTCTATAACTCTTTGTTTCTGCTGAACCATTTGATACAAAAACATTCTCTATGTTAAAGTTTTTGACAACAGAATCAAGTCCACCTAAGTGATCTGCATGAGAATGGGTAGCTATAAGATACTTAATATCTTTTACACCTTGCTTATTAAGATAATCTACCATTAAATTTTCATCATCATTATCCCCACCATCTATCAATGTAAAAGTTTTACCCTCTTGAATCAATATTGCATCACTATTTCCAGTGTTAATAAAATGAATTTTTACATTTTTATCACTTGATATACTACTAGATAAGGAATCTTTGTTATTTGATTGATTGTTGGCATTATCTGATGTATCGCAACCAGTCAAATAAATCGATATAGATATTATCAGTAAAAATACTAAAGCTTTAAATTTAGAATTTCTTTTACTTTTTATATTACTATTTTTTATACTACTTCCTATCACAAACTACTCCTCCATTTTCATAATACTTTACAACATCTATCGACTTATTTTATCATAATTAACTATTTAGTATCAATATTTCTCTTATATAGTCAGATTATATTGACTTAACATTGAAAAAATAATACCTTTATTATTTCTTTATTTTTACAATATAAACTGTTACTTTTTTATGTATTTTTAAGTAATAATGTTTAATATAATAGTGATAATAATAAATTGTATCATAAGGAATTTTTAAGCTTTAATCCATTAAAAAAATATACTATAATATATGTATTAACTAAAAGAAAATAGCTAAATAAGTCATTATTAGTAATATAAAAATATAATTTTAAACTTTGATAACTGTCAGTTTAACTATCTTAACCTATATTTGAGGAAGGAAATTCTCATTTCAAACTTAGCCAAATGATGAGTTATTGACAGGATTTTTACTTAGGAGGTAAAAATGAAAGATAACTCACATTATACACTTATTCAAGCACTTGCTAATATGCTCATTGGAAAACAGATAGATACAAAAACAATTACTAAATCTCTTGAACTTATCTGTAATACCTTCTCATTTGAATGTGGTTTAGTATATGAAGCAGACCAATATAATCAATTTAATTTAATTGAAAATTATAGTTTGAATGATATAAAATTATGCAATAGTTTCAATGCATGTGAAATTAAGTCAGATTTTCAAAATCAATTAGCTCATCAAGAAATAATCTACCTAGATAAAAATAAAGATTATAAATCATGTGAGATTGACTTTATGAATATTTTTTCTGCAAAATCTTTGCTTGGAATTTCTGTAGTAGATGAATATTTTAATAACTATGGTTTTATCTTATTTCTAAATACTACATGCAGTAAAGTAGATTTTTCTGATTCTGAACTTAAGACATTAGCCATTGTACTTTCAATGCTTGAAAAGTATTTAGGAATAAGAATACATAGAAATAAAGTTTTATTCACACAGACTGCACTTGAAGGAATAATAAATCATACAGGCATAGATATTTATATAATTGATTTTTATACATATGATATTTTATATGTCAATGAGTCAATGGCTGCTCCTTATGGTGGCGTATCTCAATTTTCAAACCATAAATGCTGGCAAATTCTTTTCCCAGGACAGACATCTCCTTGTGAGTTTTGTCCACAAGAAAATCTTATTGATGAAAATGGGACTAGTACAGGAGTATATACATGGAATTATCAAAGACCTTTTGATGGAGCGTGGTTTAGAGTATTTAGTACAGCTTTTAGGTGGGTTGATGGTCGTCTTGCTCATCTTGTTAGTAGTGCAGATATAACTGATAATAAAAAGAATGAAGAATTAATTGAATATATGGCAAATTATGACGTGTTAACAGGTCTGCCAAACCGAAGGATGCTTATTGAAGAATGTAAAAATAGAATCGACAATGCTAAAGAAGATGAACAAGGATATGTAATCTTTTTCGATATTGATGGCTTTAAGGTAATTAATGATAATTATGGGCATGATGCTGGTGATGAATTCCTTGTAAAACTTGGGGATTTTTTCTCTTCAATTCCACTTCTTAAGAATTCTGTTTATAGAAATGGTGGAGATGAATTTGTTGCTGTAATTGGTGGGGATATTACAAAAGATAATATTCGCAATTTAATAAATTTTATACATAATAGATTTAAAAAACCATGGAATTTAAAAAATGGCTCAGTATACTGCAATACTAGTGTTGGCATAGCTTGCTATCCAGAAGATGGAAATAATGCAGAAGAATTAATCAATAAAGCAGACCAAGCAATGTATCAAATTAAGAAATCTGGAGGAGCAGGAATCTGTTTTGGTTATCAATTGATAAAAAAATGATTAAAGTTAAATTTTCTCATTAGAAATAAAAAGGTAACAACTAAGGTTAGTTGTTACCTTTTTATTTTTCTACTATAATCTAATTAATAAATAATTAAATTATTCTAAGCTCTATATAATATACTAATAGCTCTAGCATTATATGGGTTTTTATGATATTTTTCTACATATTATTTTAAATGACTTGTTATCGTATAATAATATCAACAATTGACTGCTTATAAATTTTATATTATATAAAATGAAATATTTTACATCAGTAGTACCCAGTTATGCATTTTAAACGACCATTTACGTTTAAGATATTGCAAATTTTTTCTAAAAACTATAATATGTTAAATATCAACAAAAATAAATAAACTTTTTCCTTAAAGAAGGCTTAAAGCTCACACCAACTGCCTTCTTTTTTTTTATAAAAATTCAATTATTTATTTTGATTAATATTTATTTCATATTTTAGCTCTACTCTTCTAGATGCATCTCTGTTTACTCCATTATCTCCATCTTTTATAAGTTCAGCTTTTGATCTTCCTATTGCAATAATATGTCTAGTAACCTTATCTTTATATTTATAGTCACCAATCTCATCCCCTACTATATACTTTGCAACACTATATGCTCTTCTTTGGGACAGGTCTAAATTGTATATATAGCTCCCTACATCATCTGTATGACCTTCTATAACTATTTTTGATATATAATCCCCATAATCTTTATAAATAGTTTCTATGTACTTTGGAACAAACATTTTTAACATTTCTTTAGCCTCTGGTTTTAAAACATCACTATCTACATCAAACATGGTTCTTTCACCAAAGGTTACTTGACCATTAACCTTATCTACTTTCACAGGAATACCACTTTTTTTAAATGTCTCCTCAACAGAAGCATTGACGTTCTTGGCCAAATCTTGCTCGACAGAACCTGAAATACTTTCTGAACTAAATAAGATAAGAATCACAACCATCAATACAGTTGATAATAAATCTGTAAATGTTGGCCAAAAGCTACTCTTTTCAAATTCTCTGTTAACAGTTCTTCTATATTTATTATTCATTTAACTCATCCTCACCTATGACCTTTATTTCATTATTTTCTATCTCATAAATTTCTTCGCTGAAAGGGTTAAATACACTATCGATATCATCTTTAAATAATTCTTCACTATCAAGAGGAACTTCATCATGCATAAAAGAGTTATTAAACATAACGTCTAATTTATCTTGAATATCTAAAGAATTCTCAAACATTATATCTAGTTTAACTTGTAGGTCATTAGAAAAGTTTTCAATAATACTTGAAAGATTTTTTATTGAATCATCTAGAGTAAACTTTTCATCTAAAAGGATTTTTTGATTTTGAGATATTTTATTTTCATGAGTCATTAATTTAGTTAATAAATCTTGGGCACTTCTTTCATATAAAGCAAATCCTGCATTTATATTTTTTATGTAGTCTCTAATTTTAAACTGGCTTTCAGTAGCATTGTATATATTTTTTGAAGATTCTTTTATGTCGAATAAAATCTCTTTATTTATGTTGTCTTGATTATCATACTTATCAAACAGTTTTACAAACTTTACATTTAAAATATTAAACTGTTTATCTAATTTTCTTACGCTTTGGTCAAAAGTCTTAATAGAGCTTTGAGAACCCTCTAAAAGGCTTTTTAAAGCTTCTATTCCACTTATGAATTCATCATTAAAGTCATTTAAATCTTTAGATATTTTATCAAATTTTTCAATAGCTTCTATAGACTTACTTATTTGTTTTATTGTATTTTTTACCTCTTCTACTTTTAAATCCATTCTTTCTGATTTAAAATGAGTTATCTCAGATGTTAATAAATTTTCGCATTTTAACATTATCTGTATTAAAACATGTTCACAATCTTTTATCTTTGTACAGTAGCCTATAATTAGAGAAAATACAACTCCAAAGATGCTTGTTGTAAATGCAGTCTGCATACTACTAATAGTCGAAGGAAGTGAATTTATAATGTCTTTGGTATCAACACATAAAAGCATTGTAGAAAGTCCAACAAATGTACCTAAAACTCCAAGCAAAATACTTATTGAAGATGAATTTTTTATACTTCTAATCTTCTCTAAAAGTGGTAAGTTGTTGTGTTTTAAATCTGATACAACTTCTTCTATAAAAGAAGTTATATTTACATCAGAATAAGGATTTTCTTTGCTATATGTATAGTAATCATTCCTTACCTTTCCATAAAATTCACTCGTTTTATGGTTTCTATTGATTTCTTCTAGTTTTGAACTTACAAACGAGTATACTCTGTTATTTTCTATTATCTTAAAAACAGAATATAAAGTTATTGCAAGTAAAAACAATATAGTTATCGGATTAGTAAATATTGACTCTATTAAATTAGTTATTATGTTACTCAATTCTATCCCCTACCTTATAATTTATTTATCTATAATTTATACGTACAAGTTACTAAGAAAATACGTAAATAAACAAAATATTTATATTATATTTATGAAAAATGGTACAAATAGGTCATATTGTTAATAACATAATATATACGAGCTAAAAGTTATAGGGGGTGGCATAATGAATGACAACATAGTAGAGGTTAAAAATATAAATATGAACTTCTACACTAAGGAAGGCGAGCTTGAAGTATTAAAAGATGTTAATTTTAACTTGAAAGAAGGAGAAATATTGACTTTGCTTGGTCCTTCTGGAAGCGGTAAATCTACAATTTTAAATATTCTTACTAATCTTTTAAAACCAACTAGTGGCGACGTAAAGATTACTGGAAATATTGGATATATGTTTCAAAAAGATAATTTGCTTGAATGGAGAAATATAATAGATAATATAACTATTGGCTTAGAAATTCAAGGCAAAAAAGATAAAAAATCTTTAGATAGAGTTGAAAGTCTTTTAAAGACTTATGGATTATGGGATTTTAGAAACATGTACCCAAAAGAATTATCTGGTGGTATGAGACAAAGGGTTGCACTTATTAGAACCCTGTCTGTAAATCCAGATATTTTACTTTTAGATGAGCCTTTTTCAGCTCTTGATTATCAGACGAGATTGTTAGTTTGTGATGATGTTTATAGTATTATTAAAAATGAGAATAAGTCTACTATTTTGGTTACGCATGATATTGGTGAAGCACTATGTATAAAAGTGCAACACTAGGAGATAAAAAGTATATATTCCGTTTTTTCAGAATAAATTTAAATATTTAAGAAGACAACTTTGAGTCAAAAGTAATTATAAGCTATTAAATATGAAAATAAGGCTATGATTTTGTAGCCATAGCCTTACTAACAAATCTTTAATTATCACTTTAAAAGTAAAATTTTATTTAAAGAATACACAGAAACATTTCAAGAATTTAAATATATTTAAAGTATTCTCTTGTTAATTTTGAGATGCCCAGTCTGCTGGATATGTTACATATATAAACCTAGCATAATCAGGTACAGAAAATTGTATCTTACTTCCTTTTGGTATAAATATTAACTCACCTGAAGAAGCAGATATCTTTCTTCCATCTATTATTATATCTAAAGTTCCATCTATTACATAATCTATTTCATCATAGTTTAGAGTCCAGTCAAAAGTAGTTTCCTTCATCTCCATCATACCACAGCCTAATCTAGGACTTTCCTCTAATGTAAATAAATCTTTTGTATAAACTACATCATTAGGATTTCCTGTATCTAATCTATCAGATTCATTAACCTTTACTGTTGGTAACTTTATAGAAGTTATTCCACTAGCATCTTTATTTCTAACGAAATCTACACTATCTTTAGTTCCATTTACTTTTTCTTCTATTATTTGTCTTACTAATGTTTCAATTAAGTTTTTATCTATATTTGTTATATCCATCTTATGCATTCTCCTTTTTTAGTGTTTTATTTGCTATAACCATAGCTAATAGGACTGCTGTTATACCACCAACCAATTTAGCAACTATCATTGGTGTTATCATATTAGCATTAAACCCTGCTGTAAACCCTAAGTGGTCTCCAAATACGAATGCTGCTGAAACAGAGAATGCCACGTTTATTATCTTTCCTCTATTATCCATATCTTTCATCATACCAAACATTGGTATACAGTTAGCTAAACTTGCAACAAGACCTGCTGCTGATACATCATTCATTCCAAGAACTTTTCCTAAAGCCATCAGTGGTTTATTGAACACTTTTGTTATAACAAACACTAGTGGGAATGCCCCTGCTAAAACTATTGCTATATCCCCTACTATTTCTATACCTTCACCTATTGGTTTCATTCCAGGTATTACAACTATTCCTGTTAAGGCTTCAACTATCGCAGCAGCAAGCCCTAAAGTTATAACTATTACTACACCTTTTCCAAAGTATGTGAATCCTTTTATCATAGCATTTTCAAACTTCAATAATCCAAGTGCTATAACTACTGCAAATATTATTATTGGCACTAAGTTTCTAAGAACCATCATTACCTCAAATCCTGCAACTAATCCACCAACAAACGCCCCAACAGGTATCGTTATTATTCCTGCAAGTATTCCTGTTGCTAAGAATTTTTGGTCTTCTTTTTCTATTATCCCAAGTGCAACTGGTATTATAAATACTATTGTAGGTCCCATCATAGCTCCTACTATTAATCCGCCAAATAATCCAGCATTTGGGTCTTTTGCAAGCTCAAGAGCAAGTGGCGCACCACCCATATCATTAGCTAATAAACTTCCAGCAAACATAGCTGGGTCAGCTCCAAGCATATCAAATACTGGCACTACAATTGGTCTTAATACATCAGCAAGTACTGGTGCTAGACATATAACACCAACCATTGCAACTGCAAGCGAACCCATTGCCATTATACCTTCTTCAAACTGTTCTCCAAGACCAAATTTATTGCCTATACACTTATCTATAGCTCCAAGTGCCATGAAGACTACCATTACATAGATTATAATTTCGTTTATACTCATAATGCCCCCCATTATTTTATTAGACTTTTTATTATTTGACTGTCTACTGATGATATTACAGTCTTATAGATTACTTCTTTTTCTTTTACAACTTTTTCACTTTCTTTTAATGCATATTCTAAACTACTTAAATCTCCTGCGACTATATATACTAACTTTCCACCTATAGCAAAAGATAATTGAAGCTTTACTAATACTAAGTCGCCTGATTTTAAAGTATTATCAAGCATTTTTATTCCAGCACATACTTTACTACTTTCAACAACACCTATAGAGACTATATTATCTAATGTTTGGTACCTATTTTTAAATCCATTTAATATTTCTTGTGAAATTGAATTTATTACAAAATTATCTACAATGTACTTTTCTCCAAGCTCCATTCCATAACTTATGCATTCATTTACATAGGAAGTTTCTCCACCTACTATTATTAAAAATTTACCTGGACAAATACTTTTTAAGTATAATACATCGACTGATGATTTTTTTACCATTTCATTAGATACTTCTATACCTTTAGCTATACTTTTAAACTCTATAGCGCCTATACTTTTATTCATCAAATACCTCAAAGGAGTCAACCACTCCAACTATAGTTGCATCTACTGGAACATGTTTTTTTTCAATAGATTCTCTTGCTGAGGAACCTTTGGATATAAGAACTAAGTCTCCATTTCCTGCTCCTGCATTATCGGCCGCAACCATGAAGCCTTCTTTGTATGTGTCTTTAGTTTTTAAAATTTTTACGACTAAAAGTTTTTGACCACACAATTTTTCATCTTTTCTTGTGGCCCAAACATTACCTACAACTTTTCCTATATCCATAAAATTACCTCCTTACATTTTCTTTAGTTCGAGATGGTGTATTCTCATAAAATCTACAGCTAATGGAGTTATTATACTTTTTTTATTAACTAATATATTTTTAACTCCATTTATAGTAGGTTTTCTTAAATCAACTTCTGATATAAGCTTTTTATTTCTTAAATCTAAACTAAACTCATTAACTATCTTTGTATTCTCTGTATTGATTAAACTTATAGTATCTTTATTTAAAATTTCTGTAGTTTCATTTTTTATACTTAACTTACTTTTAGCTATAGTATTTAAGTCTTTTATAATTTCAACACCAAATTTACGTATTTCATCTTCAAATGATATAAATTTTTTATACAATGCTTTTGGTGCAGTATCTTTATATCGTTTGTATTCAATTCCTTCATCTAAGACATATACTTTTTTACCTTTAATAAGCATCTTTAGTATAAATCTCTCTTCGTCACTTGTTGAATTTCCAAGTGCTAAGTTTGATAATCCTCTCATACAAAGTTTTGAAACTATCACGACCTCGCATTCTTTTATGCTTTTATTAAATTCTACTATTTCAAATTCATCTTTTAATAAATTAAATTTACTGTTATCCTGTTCAAACACAGTTACAGCTTTAGGTTTATTAGATACTTTTAATTCATCATTATTTATTTTTTTATATATTTCTTCTATTACTAAATCTACAAGCTTATCATAATTCATATTAAATCCTCCCTAGAGGTAATCTATATAGCAGGTTAAATCTATGCTTTCTTTATTATTTTAGCAACAGTCCCTTTTGAATAACCACATGCATTAGCTTCATCATAATCTATGTGCATGTAAGTTTTAAAACTATCACTAACTCTTATTACTACATCATCAAATGTTAGAGGTCTCTGACCCATCACTTTAGCTTCAACTATTTCTCTGTCACATACATTGAATTTTTCTGCATCAGCAGGCGTCATATGTATGTGTCTTTTAGCAACCATTAATCCTTTATCGAGTTCAACTTCACCATGTTGTGTTGATATTTTAACCATTAAAGTTCCTTCTAAGTCTCCACTTTGTCTTATAGGAGCTTTTAATCCAAGAGTTGAACCATCTGTTAAAGAGATTTCCACTTGAGTTTCTTCTCTACATGGTCCAAGTACAACTACATTTTTTATACTTCCCTTAGGCCCTGTAATAGTAACTCTTTCCTTACAAGCATATTGACCTGGTTGAGATAAGTCTTTTAATTTTGTAAGAGTGTACCCCTTACCAAATAATTTATCTACGTCTTCTCTACTTAAGTGAACATGTCTTCCTGATGCTTCAACCTCTATAAAGGCTTCTTTTTTAACTCTATTTATTACTTCTTCTACTATTTCGTTTAATAGACTTTCCATTACATCCTCCAACTACTTATACTTATTAGTCCTAACTTTATATATCATTATCCAAAATACAGATGACAATCTATTAAGTGCCTTTATTAAATCTTCTCTATTAACATTTCCATACTCACCCTTAAATGCTTCATAAGCTGCAAGTTCAACCTCTCTAGCATTGCTTCTTATACTGTTTATAGCAACTACAGCTTCACCCATTTCATAACTTGGGAATTCATGTCCTATGCCAAAATATTTTTTAGGATAGTGAGATTGTTCTCTAAGTTCTTGAGGAGTTAACCCTAAAAGTTTAAAGTCTTCTAGTTTTTCTTCCAAAACTTCACATCTCATTATATTTCTTACAAAATCTAATACTTCTTGTAATTCCTTAACAAGCTTTGGCATATCTAGCTTTTGACAAAGAACTTGAGTTTTCAGTATTTCTGATTCAAGTGAATCTATTTTACCTCTTAGTATTATTCTTTTATGGTCTTTAAAAACTAAAAGATTTCCACTTAATTGAGTCATATGTTCTGGTTTCTCATCCAATTTAGCACCAAATACAGTAGTATATCTATATGTTTTTTCTTTAACTACTTCTTTTATAACTTCCTTAGGTTCATTATTTATGACTGGAAGTTTATCAACATACTTAAGCTCAATACTTCTCTCAGCTAAATAAGATTTTGCAGAAGGAGTTATTATTTGCCCTTTTTCTATACAAAATTCAGTTATATTATCTTTATTTTTTCCAATTTTTCTTTTCACTTCATTTTCTGTTAAAACACCCATTTTATCACATCTCCTATTAGATGTATAAAAAAGGCTACCTCAAAATACATTGAGTTTATTAGTAAGACTCATTTTTGAGATAGCCTCTTTTTTAATCAAAATTTAAATTTTCAAATTACATTTATATTACTCAGCTGATACTTTTGGTAATATAGCATCTACTTCAAAATGTGGTCTTGGTATAACATGAACTGATATTAGTTCTCCAACTCTTTCAGCAGCAGCAGCTCCAGCATCTGTAGCAGCTTTAACAGCTCCAACATCTCCTCTTACCATTACAGTAACTAATCCTCCACCTACTTGCTCTTTTCCTACTAATTGTACGTTTGCAGCTTTAACCATTGCATCTGCTGCTTCTATTGCTCCTACTAATCCTTTAGTTTCTATCATTCCTAATGCATTTGCACTTGCCATAATCTTATCCTCCAAAAATTTAATATTATTTTATAGTTTTTTATTTTTAGAAATCTTATAGTTATAAACTATAAGTTTCATTGTTTATTTTAATTATGCTAGTTCTTTGACTAATCTTTGAACTAGAAGATTTATTAATTCTTCTTTATCCATTGAGTCAAACATTGATTTTTCAACTTGAGATTTATCTCTACCAAGTTCTTCTATTTCTTTGATTCCATAAGCTACTCTTTTAATATTTATTAAATCAAGTGGACCTACATTGTTTGAAGTTGAGCTTCCACCTATCGCACCACAACCAAGTGTTAGTGCTGGTACAAGATTTGTTGATGCACCTATTCCTCCAAGTGCTGAAGGAGTATTCACAAGTATTCTTGATACTGGCATGTTAAGAGCAAATCTTTTTACCAATTCTTCATCATTTGCATGCATTGAGAAAGTATGTCCAGCACCTTCATTTAATAGTATTTCTCTACATCTATTCATAATAGCATCTACATTATCTTCAACATAGAATGCAAGTATTGGTGTAAGTTTTTCTCTTGAATAGGCTACATTGTGACCAACTTTAGTTTCTCTTGCAACTAAGACTTTTGTATTTTTAGGTACATTTGCAAGGTCTGCTAAATTTGCTATCACCTCAACACTCTTACCAACTATTTGCGGATTCATAGTACCATTAGCTCTTAATATGAACTTTGCTAATCTTTCACTTTCTTCTTCATTTAAAAGATATGCTCCTTGGTTTTTAAGTTCTTTTAAAACAGTTTCTTCCATGGACTTTTCTACCACTATCGATTGTTCTGATGCACATATAACACCATTATCAAAAGTTTTAGAGTCTATTATTCTCTTGACTGCCAACTTAACATTTGCTGACTTATCTATAAATGCTGGTCCATTTCCAGGGCCAACTCCTATAGCTGGTGTTCCTGAAGAGTAAGCAGCTCTAACCATTGCTTCTCCTCCAGTTGCTAATATTAAGTTTGTATCCTTATGCTTCATTAATTCACTTGTTCCAACTATACTTGGATTAGTTATACATAATATTGAATCCTCTGGTGCTCCAGCATCTATAGCTGCTTCGTTTATTATTTTAACTGTTTCAAGTATGCATTTTTTTGCATTTGGATGTGGAGAGAAAACTATAGTATTTCCTGCCTTTATAGATATTATGGTTTTATATATTACTGTTGATGTTGGGTTTGTTGAAGGTATAAGCCCTGCTACAACTCCAACTGGTGTAGCTATATCTATAGTGTTTTCTTTTTTATCTTCGCCAATTATTCCAATAGTTTTTGTATCTTTTAAAGTTTCATAAACTCCCATAGATGCAAAAGTATTTTTTATTACTTTATCTTCCCATTTTCCAAATCCAGTTTCTTCATTTGCCATTTTAGCTAACTTAGTAGCATTATTAAATGCTGCATCTGCAATAGACTTTACTATTTTATCTATTTGCTCTTGGCTCATTTTAGAAAGTTTCTCTTGAGCCACTTTAGCTTTTTTTACAAGAGTTCTGACTTCTTGTATAGATACTAAATCTTTATCTAAAAGTGTCATAACTATTTATCCCCTCTGCTAAGCTTTTTAACTAAGTTTATTAATTCTTCTTTCTTAAGAACATTTAAATCTTTATAAGTTATTGAAGAGTCTAATTTCTTAGCTATAGCTTTAAGTTTTTTTACACTGTTTTTTGATAAATCATCTTTATCGAAATCAGTGTTTTCTATTTTAACTTGTTCTAATACTTCTTTATGAGCATTAGAATTTTCTATTTTTTCTTCATTAGCTTCAGTTAAACTATCATCGACTGTTTCTATTTCATTTTTAACTTTCTTTATATTACTATCTTGTTTATCATTATTTTCAATATCATCTAAAATTACGTTATCTATTTCTAATATATTTTCAAAGTTCTTATCTGTCTTTTCCAAAACTTCACAGACTTTAGATTCTTCCTTTTTAAATAAAGTATCTGTTACTTCATTATGGATTCTTGGTATAATATGTGATGCCCTTAATGTACCAACTCTTGAAGCTGCCATTTCACCTGCTTCTAGAGCAGATTTAACAGCACCAACATCTCCACTTATTGTTAAAGTAACAATACCTGCTCCAGCCTTATCAATTCTTACAAGATTAACATTTGCAGATTTTAAACAAGCATCAGAAGCTTCTATTGCAGCAACATACCCTATTACTTCTATTAAGCCTATAGCATCCATTTAATTATCCTAAAAGCCTGTTGGATTGTCTGCAACTGATTTTACTGCTTCGGCAAATGCATCACATGCTGCTTTACAAGCTGATTGAGAACCTGTAAGTAATGCTCCACCAAAGTTTGTTTCAGTTGGAGGTGCAAATAATTCGCACATTTTAACATCTGCTGCCTTCATCGCTGCATCTAAAGCATACATTGCTTCAAGTGGTGGTGCTACTAAATAAGCTAATGCCTCACCTTCTCTTATTCCTGCTACTTCTGAAAGGTATGTGCCTGTTCTTGATACACAATGAGCGTAATATGCTATTGAATCATCATCATTTGCACTTATAAAAGTTGCTCCATATTCCATAAAATCAATTATTGCATTTAATCCACTTCTTACTTCGGCTGGGCTTGGTCCTGCTATTATTCCTAAAACTTCACCAGCAAGTTTTGTTGAAGCATTTGCTGCACCTGCATACATTGATTTTGCATATACAACATCAACTTCTGAAGCTTTAGTTGCTTCATCAAGAGCTGTGTATGTAACATCATCACAGTCTGCAGTTATTAACCCCAAGCTTTTATGGTGTGATTTTAATTCTAGTTTTTGTGCCATTTCTGGACTTATATTCGAAATTATTTTAACTCCTAGTATATTAGGACGAATCATATCGTTTTTCATATTCTACACTCCCTCGACTTTATTTAAGGTCTATTCCTGAAGCTTTTTTATCCAGCATAGTTTTTATAAGTTCAGCTATATGAGCACCTGCCTCGACTGCAGTTGTTCCACCTTTGTGAATATTTGATATAACTGTTCTCTTTGCTTCTGCCATTCCTATATATGGCTTATATGCTATATATGCTGACATTGATTCAGCAGTAACCAATCCTGGTCTTTCTCCAACCAACATACATATAACTTCACAACCTAATTCTTCACCTAAGTGGTCCATAGCACCAACTCTACAGTGTTTAACAAATAAAATTTCACTTGAGTCTATTCCATACATTTTTAGACCTTGTTTTATAGCTGGCACACAATCTTTTAAGTTTGCTTCTATAGCGGCTGAACTAAGTCCATCTCCCACTAATATTAAAACCTTTTGATTTGTTCCAAATTTAGATTTTATATTATTTATAGTTTCTGGAGAGAATTTTCTTCCTAGGTCTGGTCTAGTTAAGTATTCATCTTTATCTTTACATAAAGTTTCTACTGCAAACATATTATTTTCTTTTATAAATTCTTCATCTACATAAGAGAATACAGCATCTTGTGCAGCAGCATGGTCTGCTCTAAATCTTAAAACTGTTTCTGTTTTATATCTTGTACCAGCTCTTCCTATACCTAATCTTGCAGGTGTTTTGGCTTTCATATCTAAGTAAGCTTCTGCATCCTTAGGATTTTTTACTAGTAATTGCTTTCTTATATCAATTTCTGTTATATCATCTATGCAAGCACTGTTATCAATTACAGTTTCAGTTGCTTTCTTAACCGTTTCAGATACAACATTAGTATCTAATTCTCCAACCATTTGTCCAACTAACTGTTCTACTAATGCTTTTAAATCCTTCTCATTCATACTAAATACCTCCTATCCTAATAATATAGATGCGTCTCCTGCTAACTCTGTTAACTTACCATCTTTAGAGAATCCCATCTTTTCCATCCAAGCATCAAATTCTTTTATTGCAGTCAATCCAAACATTTCTCTAAGTGATGCTGTTTCATGGTATCCTGTTGTTTGGTAGTTAAGCATTACATCATCTCCATGAGGTATTCCCATAAAATACGTACATCCTGCTGTTGTCAGTAGTATAGCTAAGTTTTCCATATCATTTTGGTCAGCCTTCATGTGGTTAGTGTAACAAACATCAACACCCATTGGTAATCCATGTAATTTACCCATAAAATGGTCTTCAAGTCCTGCCCTTACTACTTCTCTAGCATCATATAAATACTCAGGCCCTATAAATCCAACAACTGTATTTACTAAGAATGGTTCATACTTTTTAGCAAATCCATAACATCTAGCTTCCATAGTAACCTGGTCTATCCCATGATGTGCTTCTGAAGATAATTCTGAACCTTGTCCAGTTTCAAAATACATAACATTAGGTCCAGTAGCTGTACCATGTTTTAAAGCTAATTGTTTGGCTTCCTCGATAGTATCACCATTGAATCCAAATGCTTCATTTCCTTTTTCAGAACCTGCTATAGATTGGAATATCAAATCTGCAGGAGCACCGTTTCTTATTGCTTCCATTTGTGTAGTAACATGTGCTAATACGCATGTTTGAGTTGGTATTTGATATTTTTGTTTTACTTCTTCAAATCTTTTTAACACTTTAGTAACACTTTCAACTGAGTCATCAACTGGGTTTAAACCAAGTACTGCATCTCCTATACCAAAAGTTAAACCTTCAAGAAGTGATGCAAGTATTCCATCTGGGTCGTCTGTAGGGTGATTAGGCTGAAGTCTTGCTGATAATGTACCTTGTTCTCCTATAGTTGTATTACAATGAGCAGTAACTTTTATTTTTTTAGCAGCATAGACTAAGTCCATATTTGACATTAACTTTGCAACTGCTGCTATTATTTCAGAAGTTAATCCTCTTGATATTCTTCTTATATCAAGACTTGTAGTATTTGAATCTAATATCCATTCTCTAAGTTCTGATACTGTCCACTCTTTTATTTCTTCATAAACTTTTTCATTTACAGCATCTTGTATTATTCTTGTTACTTCATCTTCCTCATATGCTACTGCAGGATTATTTCTTATATCCTCTAACTTTATGTGTGATAAAACAACCTTTGCTGCTATTCTTTCTTCAGCTGATTCTGCTGCAAGACCTGCTAATTTATCTCCTGATTTTTCTTCATTTGCTTTAGCCATTACATCATATAAGCTTTTAAACTGATAAGTACGTCCAAATAATTTTGTCTTTAAAATCATTTACTTACCTCCTTCTATTAATTAAAAACTAATGTTTTTATTACTACAGGTAAAACTTTACCTTCAACTATAGGTTTCCCAATGTCAATATAGTCTCCATTTTCGACCTTGACACTGTCTATACAGACAATTTCTTTTTCATAATTTAATAATGCATATATTGCTTGACCTAATACTTTTGCCATATCGTTTTCAACAATTACTACAAAAGGCAAATCATTTTCTATGATTTGTTGCATTCCATCCACAAATCCTTTGGCATATTCTTGTATATCTGAAAAGGCTGGGTTTTTCTTGCCTATCATAGCTATAGCAACTTTCTGTAAATCATTTTCTAACTTAAACCAGTTAAGTTTGTTTTTTATAGCTTCACTGATTTGTTTTGAAGTACCTACTTCTTCATCCATTGATAATTTTAAAACTGGCAAGTTCTTAAGTGGAAAATTTTCACTAGTATAAGTTATTGTACTTCCACTTACCTCAGTAGTATGAGAACCTGCACCAACTACTGTAGCTCTTATTGTCTCCATAGATTTGACTATGTTCACTTTTTTAAGGTACTCACAATTTTTTATTGCTTGACCAAGTAAAATTCCCAAATCACCATATTCAAAATAATCTTTTATTTCTCCATCATAGTAAATATAATCAGCTACCCCACCTGAAAATGAGACATTCTTAATATCTTCATCTATATTGATTGATTTATTAGTTATTATAAAATCAAATAAAGGTGTCTGAGTTTTTAATCCTATACTTTCTATTAATAAGTCAACCATTATATTAACTATTGGTTTTGTATTTTCTATTGTAGCTACAGTTCCAACTTGAAGATTTAAATTATTATCTTTTATGATTTCATTTATTTTAGGTGATATATAAGTTATTTCTTTACTTATTTTATCTACTTTTATAAGCCTTCCACCTATATCCAAGCACCCGGTATCAGTTACTTCTCCTCTTTTAAATGAGGCTATATTACTAGTTCCCCCACCTATATCTATATTTACAATTGTAGTTGAATGTTCTTTTGAATAAATATGAGCTCCAGCTCCTTTACCTGATATTATACTTTCTAGGTCAGGACCTGCTGTTGCAACAACAAAATCTCCTGCAAATCCACTTAAAGTATGAAGCACATCGTTTGCATTTTCTTTTCTGGCTGTTTCGCCAGTTATTATTACTGCTCCTGTATGTATATCTACTTTAGATATATTTGCTTTTTTATATTCACTTTCAACTATTTCTTTTATTTGCTGTCCATTTATTTCATTATTTGAGATAAGGGGAGTGAAATAAACCTTACTTTTATAAATAATTTCTTTGTCTACTATACTTATCCTAGGTACCGAAAAATTTGATTCAGTATTTTCTACTATTAACTTAGAAAAAATCAACTGAGTAGTACTTGTTCCAATGTCAATACCAACACTTAATAACTCTTCTCTCATTTTCTCACCTCCTAAAGTTTAAGTATGTCTTAAACAAGCAAAGAGGCTTAAAGCTATAATAAATATCTGTTAAATTGAATTCATATTTACAAGTTTTATAAATATATTCAACTAACTTAATTTATTAATAACCTTAAGCCTCTTTGCTCAATTAAAACTACTACTTTGTAGATGAGTTATTATTTAAATATTAATTTGTGTAGGTATAGTAATTAATACTTCTGTCCCATTTTTACTACTCTTTCTTTTTATACTTCCTTTTAACATTTGAGTTATATAACTATCTATTATATATGTTCCTAAACTATTTTTATTTATATTATCACTATCAAATCCAACGCCATCATCTATAATAGCTATATTTCTAGAATCATTATCTTTATTTATTAGTATTTGTATATTGCCACGTTCTCTATCAATGAAAGCATGGTCATAACAATTTTGTAATATTTCATTTATAACTAAAAGTATGGCGGTTGCTTTTTCTCCACTAATTTTAAAATCTTCACCTGTTATACATATATCTATATCTTTACTAAACAAATAACCACCTTGAATATTTGATACTAATAAGTTGATACCTTCTCGTATAGATATATTATTATCTACTTCCTTAGATAACAGATAATGAGTTGAAAGTATTGCAAACACTCGGTTTATTATATTATCTAAACATTGTTTAACTTCCTCATTTTGAGATAATCTACTTTGCTTTTTTATTATAGATATTACTGTATGAAGATTATTTTTCACTCTATGATGAGCTTCTCTAATAGCTACTGTTTTTAAAACTAGTTCTTCTTCTTTTCGTTTTAAATCACTTATATCTTGTACTATTTTACAAACTTTAAATTCATCATCTTTGATGTATATAGTTTTTATTTTGAAAAACATATTACCTATCGAAACTTCATTTGTTTCATCATAATTTTCATCTATTAATATATCTTCAAATACTTTAGTTTCTATATATAAGTCGTTGTAATGCATATCCTGTATGTCACAATCAAATCCAAGGTTTTTATACATCTCAGTTGCAATACGATTTTTAATTTTTAGTTTTCCATTTTTATCAAATATAAGGATGGCAGAATTTAAATTGTCAACTAAAAAATCATTATTTCCTATCAATTTTATAAACTGATGTAAATTCTTATTTTCTTCATCCTCGTTAGTTTCAAATTCACTTTTAACTTCACTGCTTATATCTTTTTCAACTATTAATACTGCTAGAACTTTGTCATCTAATGTTATTGGCTGAATATTTTGTTTAACCAGCTTGTATTCTTGTGTTAAAGCTTTTATATCTCTTGCTCTTTCTCCAGTTCTTAGACACTTTATAACTCCTGGTTCATTTTCAATTAGAGCCTTTTTACCTACAACACTTTCACTGTAGACTGACTTTTCTTTAGGTCTACTATGTGCCACAACAATCGCTTCATCATCAAGTTTACTTAGTACATCTATAAAAACATCAGCCTCATAAAAGGAAGCCATTAAATCTAAGGATTTTGATACTTCTATAATTTTTTCAATTTCATTATTATTTAAGTATGTTTGTGTAGTTGCTATTTTTTTTATCGTATTAGTCATCGTATCCTATAATAATCATTTTGGCAATTTCCATCATTGTAGTTCTTTTATCCATACTTAATTTTCTTATTCTAGTGTATGCTTCATCCTCAGAAATCTTAAACTCTCTTATAAGTATACCTTTTGCTCTTTCTACTAATTTTCTTTCATTCAATTTAGAATTTACCTTTTCTAAATCTTTTTTCATTTTTTCAAATTCATTTACCTTATTTAAACACATTTCTATAGTTGGGATAAATGACTTTTCACTTGCTGTTTTTACCAAGTATCCATAAGCACCTATACTTTTGGCTTTTTCTATATATTCTTTATCTTCAAATGAAGTTAATAAAAGCACTCCACCTGCTAGATTTTCTTTACATATTATTTTGCCTGCTTTTATACCATCAAGTATTGGCATTTCTATATCCATTATAACTAAATCAGGTTTGTGTTTTTTACACATTTCAACAGCTTCAAATCCATCACTTGCTTCTCCTATTACTTCATAACCATGACTTTCTAGTATATCCTTTGTATCCATCCTTAACAGTGGTTCATCATCAACCAATAGTATTTTTTTCCCCATGTTCCTACCTCACTTAAAGATTAAATCTTTTTAGAATAGTTTATATATTTCTTTATAAAATACTAATTTATATTTTCTTTAACTATCCATATAATTTTATCATATTTTTTAGTTAAAAAAACATTTCCCCTTAAATTTCATCTATATTTTTAGATTTTTCTAGATATTTAAATAATGTTTCAAGCCCAATATTATCCACTGTATCTATTTTAAATATTTGACTTGCTCCTGCTAGTAATAGTCTCTCATAAGCTATGTTGATTTCATCTTCAGTAGCTTTATTTATTTTAGTTATAATCCCTATTACATCTTTACAAAACATACTTGCAAACCCTGGTGCTATATAATTTTCTTCTTGTGTAGCATCATACACTATTGCTATAATCTTTGCATCTGCTGATGTTGTTATTAATGCATTATATAGATTTCTGTTTTCTATATATTCACCTGGAGTATCTATTGCATTATTATAAAGTTCTACTGACTGAGTTTTTCTATATTTCAATTCCAATTGGTCTAGTTTTTGACATAGAGTAGTTTTTCCACTACCCGTCTTTCCCATAAATATTATATTCTTCATTATATTATTATGTCCTTGTTATTTTTGTAGATGAGAAGTTTAGCATATTTCCTAAAACTTCTAAAACATCATCTAATGCAGATTCTACAGAACTTACATCTCCTGATATTACTACAGAGCCACTAAATCTATCTATAAAACCTAAAGATACATTTGAAGATTTTGTAGCAACATCTGCTGCTATTATTGATGCTTCGCTGGGTGTTATTGTAAGTATTCCTATTGCATCTTTTTTATCAAGTACCAATCCTAACTTCTTATATATATCTTCATTAGGGTTAGCTATTATATGTGCTAATGTAACCTGTTTTCCAGGAACATATTCTTGAATGACTCTTTGCTTAGATTCTTCAGCCAAATTTATTCCCTACTTTCTTTAAATATAGTTTACTAAAAAGTTATTTGCTTAAAATAAAAGAAGCTCCATAAGAATAATATTAATATTCCTAAGAAGCTCCGTTGCTTTTTACTAAAGTATCACGCCTTTGTGATACTTTCATTATAGTTTTATGTTTTATATTTGTCAATATATTATTTATATTTTTAAAAACATTTTCCCTATTTGTATAATATTATGTTTGCATGTAATAAAATGTAATTATTTAATATTATTTAATATGCTTATTATATCCTCTTCAGTTGGTACTTTAGGATTGGTTAATGTACAAGTATCTTTTATAGCAAGTTTTGCTATTTCTCTTTCTTCATTAGTTATATCTTTTAAATTTAATTTACACTGTGTTAATTTAGTTGGCATATTCATTTCTTTTTGCAATTTCTTTATTTCATTTACTAAGTTTTTAACTGCTATCCTTATATTACCATTTCCAAACCCTACTAATTCTGCTATTTGCGCATATTTCATGGCTGTATCTGAGTAAGTTGTATTAGTATATCCTACTATTGATGCATTATATTCTATCACATGTGGAAGTAATATTGAATTTGCTCTTCCATGTGGTATATGAAATTTTCCACCTAATACATGTGCTATAGAATGATTTATACCAAGTGATGTTTGATTAAATGCCATACCTGCCAGACAAGATGCATTGTGCATTTTTTCTCTAGCTTCTATATCATTTCCATCTTTATATGCCTTTATTAAGTACTTAAATACTAGTTTTATAGCTTTTTCGGCTAATGCATCTGAAAAATCATTAGACTTTGTAGATACATAAGCTTCTATAGCATGTGTTAATACATCCATACCTGTATCTGCTGTTATAAAGTTTGGTACAGTTTTTATAAGTTCTGGGTCTAGTATTGCCATATTTGGAAGTAAATCATCACTTACTAATGGATACTTGCATCCCTTTTGATTATCTGATATTACTGCAAATGATGTTACTTCTGAACCTGTTCCACTTGTTGTTGGTATTGCTATAAATTCTACTTCATTAGTTTTTAATATTTTTTTAGAAAAATCCATTATAGATTTTGCAGCATCTATTGCAGAACCTCCACCTAATGCTATTATTACATCTGGATTTATAGATTTAAATGCTTCTATTCCCGCTACTACTATTTCTATTGGTGGGTCTGGCACTATTTCTTCAAAAACTTGATATGTTGAATTTATTAAATTACATGTTATTTTATCTATTGTTTTTGATTTAACCATAAATGGGTCTGTTATTATTAATACATTTTTGTTTTTTAATTCTTGTAGTGCTTTTAGTGAACCTTCTCCAAATTTTATTTTAGTTTTAATCTCAAAATTATTCAAATTACCATCCTCCTTAAGTTAAATACGCAAAAAAGCTCCATAGACTTTATCTATGGAGCTCCATTGCTCTTTTAACACTTCATTGTGTTATATTTTAAAATATACTATTTGATTAATATAATGTCAAGTCATAGTACATTAAAATCAATAATCGAAGCTTATGTATCAGCTTTACTTACGTTTAATTCTTTTTCTAAAAGGGTAAAAGCCTCCCCTAAAATTTCTTTAGGATATTTTTTACTTATTATATTTACAAACCAATTAGCTTTAGCCATTTCTATTTCATTGAGTTTAGCTTCATCTTTAGGAAAAATTTCTATAACCTTGATTTCCATATGCAAGCCCCCTACACATTTTTGTTATAACTACTAGTTTTAAAAATCATATTTTAAAATATCTGGATTTTAAGTATCTTATATTAATCTATGAAGTTATAGATTTGTCCTGATACAACTAAGTATCAATTTGCCTAACTCATTTGGAATTTTAATGGCAAAGAAATAAAAAAAATAAATAGTCATATATTATAAAGGGGATAATTATATAAATTCAATTAATTAATATATTCATTTGAAATACTATAATAAATAATTTAAAATAGATAGCTCGAATTTATAGGAGGTCTTAATTTTGAAAGCTGCAATTTATTCAAGAAAATCAAGATTCACTGGGAAAGGTGATTCTATAGAAAATCAAATACAACTATGTATGGATTATGCCAAATCTATTGGTATAGAAGATTTTTATATATATGAAGATGAGGGCTTTAGTGGTAGTAATATAGATAGACCACAATTTAAAAAAATGATGCAAGATGCCAAGGACAAAAAATTTAATTATCTAATTTGTTATAGATTGGATAGAATTTCGAGAAATGTATCTGATTTTTCTACTTTAATAGAAAAATTAAACAAACTAGATATATCGTTTATATCTATTAAAGAACAATTTGATACCTCTACTCCAATGGGAAGAGCTATGATGTTTATATCAAGTGTATTTGCTCAATTAGAAAGAGAAACCATTGCAGAACGTGTAAAAGATAATATGTATGAATTGGCTCGTAGTGGTAGATGGCTTGGAGGCAAAACACCTCATGGATTTAACAGTGAAAAAATCACTTTTTTGGATGAAAATCTAAAAGAAAGAAGTATGTATAAACTCCAAGTAAATGATGAACAAATGGAGATTGTAAAGCTAATATATAATAAGTACTTAGAATTTAGGTCCTTATCAAAATTATATAAATATGTCTATCACAATAGTATAAGAGGTCCTCATGGTGGTAAATTTGACCCTAGCTCTTTATCTAGAATACTTAGAAATCCAGCATATGTAAAAGCTAATGATGAAATTTTAAAATATCTCAGAGACAATGGTATGGAGGTTATAGGAACTCCAGACGGAAAATGTGGAATATTGACATATGCTAAAAATACATCTGATTCCATAGCTGCAATTGCAAAGCATCTTGGAGTTATAGAACCTGAGATATGGCTTAAAACACAAAATCAACTGGATAAAAATCGTGATAAAGCACCTAGAATAGCAACTGGTAAAACTGCTCTTTTATCTGGTCTTATAAAATGTAGTAAGTGTGGTGCTAATATGAGAATCACTTATAAAGGTAAAAAAACTGATAAAGATTTAAAATATTATTATGTATGTGGAACTAAAAAAACACTTGGTGTTGATGGTTGTAACTGTAAAAATCTTAATGGTCCATTAGTTGAAAGTTTAGTTGTAGATAAAATTAAAAATTGTGATTTAGAATCTATCATAAGTGCATTTGATAGTAATAAAATCAAGATTGATTATGCCTTTAATGATTTACACTCCGAGACTGATTTACTTAAAAACAAGGTTTTAGAGAAGGAAAAACTTATTAACAATTTAATTAAAGAGCTTGCAAAAAATACTGGCAGTATCGCTTCTGATTACATAATTTCTCAAGTTGAAAGTTTAAATAATGAGATTAGTATCTTAAAGAGTAAGATTGATGACTTAGAGTCTAGTGATATAAATACTAGTAGTGATTGTTTTAATTTGGACATTATTGTTAGTAATTTGAAGAAATTTAATAATGAAGTTGATAATGCTAGCCTGGATGATAAGAGATTATTATTGTCTACTATTATTGATTCTATTATTTGGGATAGTAGTTTAGGAGACCTTAACATTCTTTATATGGGTGCTGAAATAGATGATTCTGTTTCTTTAAATAATTAGTTGCACTTTCTTAGTGATAGTAGAAGCAATAAGCATATCAGATAAGGTTGCAATATTATCTAAAAGACCTGCTACCATAAAAAACATTTACGACATTGAACTTAATATGGATGGAACAAAAACGCCTCTCAAAACACGTAAAGTTCCGGATTTTCAAAAGTATTTCGACATATTATGGAAGGAGCTAGATACACATGAGGCTTAATAAAAGATCAGAAGGATATATAAACTATGTTAAAGGTGTAAAAAGAGAAAAAAGAAATGTATTGTTCTACCAGTTATTAATTCTAATTGGTTTTATCATAGTCTGGGAACTTCTAGCTGACTTAAATGTTATAAATACATTTCTATTTAGCAAACCAAGTGATATTTACAATTTATTTATTCAATATGCATCTAGTGGACAGTTATTTAAGCATATTGGAATATCTGTATATGAAACTGTCCTTGGTCTTGTTATAGGGACTGTTTTAGGTATATTGGTAGCAATTGCTCTTTGGTGGTCAGAGAAATTATCAAAAATATTAGACCCATTTTTGGTAGTTTTAAATGCTCTTCCTAAGACTGCTTTGGCTCCTATAATTATAGTTTGGGTAGGTGCTGGAATAGAAGGAATCGTCGTAACAGCTGTAACTATTTCGGTTGTTGTTACTATACTTTCAGCTTACAATTATTTTATGAATATAGATGAAGAGAAAATTAAAATGCTAAAAAGTTTTGGAGCAAGTAAATCCCAAATACTTTTTAAACTTATACTACCCGCAAATACAGGAAATTTGATAAATTTAACTAAGATTAATATTGGTATGGCATGGGTAGGTGTAATTGTTGGAGAGTTTTTGGTTTCAAGATATGGAATAGGATACTTAATAGTATATGGCTCTCAAGTATTCAAATTAGATTTAGTAATGATGGGCGTATTTGTATTGGCTATCTGTGCATGGGCAATGTACGCTGTAGTTAATATTATAGAAAAAATATACAATTCTAGATAAGTAAAATTTTATTCAAGATATTTGATTATTTTAGTGATTATAATAAGGAATGATTTCTTATAAGTAATCATTTTTCGAAATTAAAGAGATACATTTTTAATAATTAAAGCTGTAGGAATATTTGTGAAGATATAAGACAAATTTACCTACAGTTTTTAGTGTGTAAATAAGAAAGTAAATAATAAAAAAGATTAAATAATAATTATTTAAGTGATAATTTTAAAACTTACTGAATATAATTATATGTCGGTTAAAGACGTATGAAAATAAAAGGAATTTAGAAGTTACATGTTGTATAAATATTGTATATGCAGCATGTAATAAATCTTAGCACTATTTATATTCTATACAAAAAGATATTTTGAAGGGAGATTAAAAATGGGAATATTAGAGGGAGCTGCAATGATAAGAAAAATTGCAATTAAAATAGCTAAAGAAAAAGGGATTACAGAGCAAAAGGCATGGCCTGAAGCTGTAAAAGAATTTAAAGAAAAATATGAACTTCTATTATAAACCTTGATTATAAAACTGTCTCGATTTTATTGAGACAGTTTTCTTATTTTAAATTGCTTTGTTTCTAACAAATTTATATATAAATTTGTTTTTAATACTATTTTTAAGGTATAAACTTTATATATTAGACATAAGTTTGGAGGGATTAATTTGGAAAATAAAATTGAAAATAGATGTTCATGGCAAGAATATTTTATGAGATTATGTGAGACAGTAGCTGAAAGAGGTACTTGTGATAGAGCCTATGTAGGTGCTATAATTGTAAATTCAGAAAATAGAATTGTATCTACTGGTTATAATGGTAGTATTTCTGGAGATAAGCATTGCAGTGAAGTTGGTCATGAGATGAGAGATGGGCATTGCATTAGGACAATTCATGCTGAACAAAATGCTCTTTACTATTGTGCCAAAGAAGGTATCGCAGTTAAAGATTGTTCCATTTATGTAACTCATTTTCCATGTTTAAATTGTACTAAAGCCATAATTCAATCTGGAATTAAACATATATATTATAGAAATGGATATAGAATGGATGAATATGCTATAAAATTATTGAAATCAAGCAATGTATTATATACAAAACTATAACTTTAATACATTTTACCTAAATGCTCTATGAATTTACAAGATATCTTATATTAAATCTATAAGACATAAAAAGAAACAAATTTCTAAGTTATGCATATATTAAATAGAGGTTAAATTTAATTGAAAAGGAGATGCATAGCTTGAAAGTAGTAGTAATACCAGGGCATACTTTAACTGGAAAAGGTACAGGAGCTGTTGGATATATAAATGAAGGTAAAGAAACAAGAATAATGAATGACTTGATTGTCAAATGGCTTAAAATGGGGGGAGCTACTGTTTACACAGGAAGAGTTGATGAATCAAATAATCATTTAGCAGACCAGTGTAAAATAGCAAACAAACAAGAAACTGATTTAGCTGTTCAAATTCATTTTAATGCAAATGTCACAACTTCAGCTCCAGAAGGTACAGAAACAATATATAAAACTAATAATGGGAAAATACATGCAGAAAGAGTAAATGCTAAATTAGCTACAGTATTTAAAAACAGAGGAGCAAAATCTGATGTTAGAGGTCTTTATTGGCTTAATCATACTGATGCACCAGCAATATTAATAGAAGTATGTTTTGTAGATAGTAAGGCAGATACAGATTACTACATTAACAATAAAGATAAAGTTGCTAAATTGATAGCAGAAGGAATATTAAATAAATCTATATCAGATTCTCAGGGGGGAAATAAAGTGTATGAAAATGTAATAGTTTATACAGGAGATGCTGACAAAGTAGCAGCTCAGATTTTATACTGGCAATTAAAAGATGCTTTAATGGTTGAAGCATCTAGTTATAAGCAAGGTTTAGGGAAAAAAGTTTATGTTATAGGTGGAGAAGCTAATAAACTTGTAAAAGGTGATGTAGTAATAAATGGTGCTGATAGATATGAAACTGTTAAATTAGCATTAAAACAAATAGATAAATTATAAGAGAATGATTATTTTATAAAAATCTAATAAAAAGATGTATCTACTTGTTAGTTTATTAATTAATAGATACATCTTTATTTATTCATATTAACTTTATCGATAAATTATTTTCTGTTTTAATAATTTTTTCATTAAAACTAGAATTATTTTTTATCTAAAAAAATGTTTTTGATTATAGTCAATATATCAACTATAACATCCATATTTGATTTGACACTGTCTTTAGTAACAAGAAAATCTGCTGTAACTTCAGTAACTGCTTCAGTTACATCTTTCATATTTTCTCCTACTTCTCCAAAATTCTCTACAACACTAGGAAGATTATTTAAAGTTGTATTTATATTTTGTGTATTATCATTTAAAACAGTTCCAACATTACTTAAAATCTTATGTAATTTAGCAAGTACAATAATTAAATAAACTAAAGCAACACATCCAAGTATAGCTAATAATATATATATTATACTTATATTGATTGTTATTGTATTGTTCATTCCTATTCCTCAGTGACACTAACTGGTTCAACAATATCTATTATTTTATCTTCCTCATTAGAATGCTCAATGTTCTTTTTAGTATCTATATACTTTCTTATTTTTTTCTTTGACTCCATAAAATTTCCTCTTCTATCTTCTAGCTTGTTAGACATTTTATCTTTTACATCTACTGTTTTAATATTTATTTTTTCAACAATCTGTTGTGAAGCATCTTTTATGTCTTCTCTTGTTTCTTTTCCTGATTTAGGAGCCAACAATACTCCACTCACTGCACCAGTAACTGCTCCTAACACTACACCAGCTGTAGCAACTTTAGCTTGCTTAACTTTTTCAGCTCTTTGTTTAGCTTTTCTCTTATCTTCTATTTTCTTTGATAAACTCATATCTAATCGCCCCTTATTATAATATTTCTAAATATTATAATACATTTTTTTCCATAATGATATAGTTTCTAACTAAATTTTTAGAAACTAATACAAAAAAATACTTTTTTATAGATATAAGATTATTCATATTATTCCATAAATCACATTATATGAATATCTAAGAAATTATTTAGGATAAAGTAAGTATTCTTATACTTCAAATCTTTTATATAAATTTACTTAATAGTTCAAAAAACAATAAGAGAGGAATTAATCCTCTCTTTTAAATGTAATTAGATTTGGCAGGGCGGCGTATCCTGCATCTCTATTAACTACTCCATAGTAGCGTATTGGGTGCCCTTTCCAACCTCAAATCTAACTAATAAATATCTACATATATATTAATATTATAACTTATTTAACAATATTTTTCAATAGTTTCAAAAATAATAATATTATGTTAACTTTCGTATTGTTTTACTCTTCCACTACTAATTCTACTTTCTAATTTGGCTTCTTTTATAGCATATAGTGAAGATACATATAAATATCCCTTTTTTGTATCTAGTTCTGTAGCCACTAAAATATAATCACCAATTTTTTTTATAAACTCCACACTTTTTCCAGGCTTTTTAGGATGACTGCCTATATATTCAGGAGATTTGAGTACCATTTTTATAGTATCTATTATATCATTAACAATATCCTTACTTAATTGACACCTGTGTTTTTTCTTTATATGTTTTATAACACCAGAAGAAGCATAAATTTTACCAGTATATTCAATTCCAGCAAGTTCTGCAGTTTCTTCATCTATGATTCCAACAACTTTGTCTGTAGACATATAAAGCACGTTCCTTTCTAAGGTAATTTACCGTTAATACTGTAAAATTTATTAAAATTAAATATCTCTATTTAAAGTATAGTTTATTCCAAAAAGAAAAGATAGTATAATATAGTTTTTTCATATGTGACTTTATATAATCTCTTTTTATATAATTTATAAATAGTAAATAATGTCCTTTTTACAAGTATTTTTAAAATTTTTTAACTTTATAGAATTATATTTGTACATTAGAGCTTTATCTAAAAGCAAATAATATAGCATTTACACACCATAAAACGTTTTCTTTTGAAGTTTTATGTGATAATATTGTTTATATATAAAATAAATTTCTAATAGGAGGATATTATGGATACTCAACAACAAGAAGTATATAGAAAATTGGATGAATTAAATATACCTTATGAAGCTATAAATCATCCACCAGTTTATACAATTGAAGAAATGGAACAATTAGAAACATTACATATGGAATTTGTTGTAAAAAATTTATTTCTTCGTGATGCTAAAGGGAAAGAACATTTTTTAGTTGTACTAGGTAAGGATAAAAAAGCAGATTTAAAAGACATTCGTCAACAAATTGATAGTAAGCCTCTTAGTTTTGCATCAGAAGAAAGACTTCAGAAATACTTAAAACTTACTAAGGGAGCTGTAACTCCTTTTGGTATATTAAATGATACAGATGCTGTTGTAAAAGTTGTATTTGATAAAGATTTATTAAAAATGGATAAAATAGGTATACATCCAAATGACAACACAGCTACTGTGTTTTTGAAATTTGAAGACATGAAAAAACTTATAGAGCAAAATGGAAATGAAATATATTATGTAGAAGTATAATTATTACTTACTAGAAAAGGCAAAAGAAATCATTACTTTTGCCTTCTTTAAAAAATACAATTAATCTTTCAGCTTAGCATTTAAAATTTTCTCTATAAGCTAAATTAACTATTCTTTACTATCTTTTTCTTGCAGCTACAAGTAACATCATAGGTCTGCGTAATTCATCTTTCATTTCAGGAATTGTATCTAATAGTTTTTCTTCTGGTTGAGGTTCGATTATTTCTAATATTTCAAATCCAGTTTTATTTAAAGTATTTAGATAAGTTGTCAGTGTTTTATGATATTTTATAACTTCTTCTCCTAAAAAATTAGATTTACGTACTCCTTCTGTAAAATATCTATCAACTGGCCAATGAAGATGATTACCATCCTTGTCACAATACCATTCTTGAGTTCCATATGCAGTGAATATAGGATGTTCAACAGAAAATACGAACTCACCTCCACTTGAAAGGCAGTCACTTATTTTATTACATATATCTTCAAATGATTGAATATAATGTAGTGCCAAAGAACTAATAACTATATCAAAACTATCTTTTGGAAAATTAATATCTTCAATAGGCATACATATGTATTTTATATTATCAAATTTTGTTTTGTTTCTAGCTTCTTTTAGCATTTTTTCTGAAATATCAATTCCAATAGCAGAATCTGCTCCATTTTCAACTGCATATTGACAGTGCCATCCAAATCCACAGCCCAAATCTAAAACGCGTTTTCCTTTAAATTCTGGTAACATTTTTTTTAAAACATGCCATTCTCCAGCACCTGCTAGACCATTTATAGAACGTTCCATTTTACTGTATTTATCAAAGAATTCATCATTATCATATTTATTTTGTTTCATATAATTTCCTCCATTTTAATTATGTTTGTCCAGTAATACTCAAGTAATTGCAAAATATAAAGTTAGGTTATTTCATATAAAAATAATCTAACTTTATATATAAATTCTTTTCATATAAATTAGTATTTATATATAGTACTCTAAAATAATATTATTTTAATTTTACCCTTTAAATTATAAATAATCAATATAATTTACCCAAGATTAAACATTGTTTAAAACATAAAACTTAAATTTATTTTTAGGTTTTTGTAGAAATTGAATAAATATAGATACATTTTTGTAACAACTACAATAAATATTTAATACTATATATTATTCGGATGTCTTATGGGAGGTATTTATTATGTTTAAAAAAATAGTTGCAATTGCAAGTTCTGTTGTTATAGGCACGCTATGTCTAACTGGATGTGATTTTAGTTCCAATGATAAAAAAGATGACTCTTCATCTAAAAATCTAGATAAGGTAACTATAGCAGAAGTTACTCATTCCGTTTTTTACGCTCCACAATATGCTGCTATTACAAAAGGTTTTTTTGAAGATGAAGGTATAAAAATCGACCTTATAAATACTCAAGGTGCTGATAAAACTATGGCAGCTTTGATTTCAGGTGAAGCAAATGTAGGTCTAATGGGTCCTGAAGCATCTATATATGTATATAATCAAAATAAAAATGATTATGCAGTGAACTTTGCTCAATTGACTAAAAGAGATGGAAGTTTTTTAGTAGCTAGAAAAAAAATGTCTAATTTCTCTTATGATGATTTAAAAGGAAAAGAAATATTAGGTGGCAGAAAAGGTGGAGTTCCACTTATGACTTTTGAATATGTTCTAAAAGACAAAGGGCTTACTATAGGAGAAAATCTAAAAGCAGGTAATGTTAATGTAAGAACTGATGTACAAAAATCAGTATGTTTATAACATAAACTTATAATCTCTAAACTACATATTTTATAATTGCTCAACTTAAACACAAAACTTCAAAGCTTGAATATACAGAAATTAACTATAATTTATTTCTGTATCCTCAAGCTTTTTATATTATATAGTTTAATTAACTTGGTGTTTTTTAAAATTATTTTTAGTAAAAGGTAAGAAAATAATTGCAAGTACTAAACATGTAAAAATAATCATAGTTGGTAAATCTATTATTAAATTACCAATCTTGTAATCTATATAATTGGCAAACGAAAATGAAATAGCATTTGATGGCAAAATTCGTAAAATCAGATTATAAAGTTTGTTTGTTTCACTATATTGTAAAAATATTGGTACGAAAAGTATTATTATATTTGTAATTAAAACTGGAAAAGGTGATTTCATGCAAGAAGATAATAAAAGTGTAAAACTAATTAATGCTATTAATATAATATAAATAACTAATATGCTTAGTAATGTTGCCTGTAAAAGTGTATATGGATATGGAACTGAACTAGTTGTAAGTTGTAATGGTAAATTCCATCCATCCATTCCAAAAGACAGAGTGAGTATTCCAACACATACAATTGTGTTTATAATAAAAATAATTGTCCCAAATAAAAAGGAACTTATTATTTTGGCTGTTATAACTTTACTTTTTCCATATTTAGAAGATAATATCACTGAATCAGTACCTGATTGATATTCTCCTGAAAATACAGAAGCTATACTTATACAAATAGCTAATATAGTAAAAATCAGTAAATCTCTCGATAATATGAAATAATCCCAACCTTGATAATATCCATTTAAATAGGGCTCACTTATTTCCTTATTCTTAGATAACCAAAATTCCTTTTCTTTTTGTGTATAATTTCCATCTGCATATTCCATATTTAAGATTGTATTTACTTTTTCATTTCTAGACTTATAAAAATCAATGCCATTCTTTAGTGACATTGTTCTAATTATAGAGGAATCAAAATCATTAGGCTTACTATATGACTCTATTATAAAACTGTAAAAACTCTTACTAGGATAAAAAAATTTCCAATAAATATCTGGTTTAAAATCTGAAAAACCACTTTCATCTTTTATAATATTATCTGGATTATTAAACATTTTTTGATATTCTTTAACTGAGTTTTCTACTTTTTTATTTGTTATGTACCCATCATTTAATTTAGATTGTTGTTTTTTTATTTCAATGGCCTGTAGACCTCTATACTCTTTTCCATTCTCATCATTAGCTTTTTCTTGAAGTGGCATTAAAGAAAAAAGGATTATGCTTAAGGCTAGACTTCCTAAAATAACTGCTATTGTAGACTTTCTCTTTATTATTTTTTTTAATTCAAATTTAATTAATGTAGACATACTTATCTCCTTATATATATTTATAGTTCCTCATTGATACAATATAAATACAAATCTTCTAATGTTGGTTTCAAATTACATGCATTATCATGTGGTTTTATATCACTTATAATTCTAAGATTTACGACTCCTCCAGAATGATGAATATTTGCTAAACAATATCTATCAGACATATACTCTACTTCATTTTCATTAATTACACATTTCCATACTTTATCTTCTATTTTTGAAGTTACCTCTTCAACTGAACCAGTTAAAATGAATCTTCCTTTTTTCATTATTAAAATCTTATCTGCAATATGTTCTACATCAGATACAATATGAGTAGATAAAATAACAATTTTCTTTTTAGAGAATTTTGAAATCAAATTACGAAATCTAACTCGTTCTTTAGGGTCTAATCCTGCTGTTGGTTCATCTAATATTAAAATTTTAGGGTCGTTAAGTAGTGTCTGAGCAAATCCTAGCCTTTGTTTCATCCCTCCAGAGAATGTTTTTATTTTTTTATTGATTACATCTGATAAACCAACCATTTCTAATAATTCTTGTGTTTTTTTCTTTGCATGGCTAGGTATCAATCCCTTTAATGAAGCTATATATAGCATAAATTCTTTTGCAGTAAAATCTGGATAATATCCAAAGTCTTGAGGAAGATATCCAATCATATCTCTAAAATCTTCTCCCATATCCAAGTTATTTTTACCATCTATCTTTACTTCTCCAGATGATGGACTTAATATCCCACAAATCATTCTCATAAGAGTGGTCTTTCCTGCCCCATTTTCTCCTAAAAATCCATATATACCTTCATTCAATCTAAATTCTATTTTATCTACTATAACTTTGTTATTATACTGTTTTGTTAATCCTTCTACACTTAGCTCCATACTTATTCCTCCTGATACTGTATATTCTTATTTTTTTCTTACACAATAATATTTTCAAACGAACGAATATGTCTCCATGTTTTTCTTATTTCATAAATTAATATTAATGATGTGATTATAAAAACGATTAGCCATTGGTTTATTGATTCAAATTGATATATACTTTTTCTAAAAGTACCTAGTGTAAATATCAATAATACAAGAGATACACCATATATCATACAATAATAATTCGTATTTTTACCTTTGTTTCTATTTATAATTTCCATACATCCTATACACATTAAGTTAAAGGGCACTAGTATATAAATTATTATATACAGTACATTTAAATTAATAGTTTGTTTTGCAGATATCAAGACAATAAGCATAAGCAACAAATCACTTATTCCAAATACAAGCATTCTTGTAGCAATAATTTTGTGTAGTGTATTTTTGGTTGAAAATTCTATCTCTAAAATACTACTATTATATACTTTTGCTAACTCTTCTATATTAGTTAATATGAGAAGTGGAAATGTTGCGGAAATCAAGGATAAAGTATTGTAAAGTGAATTGCTATCTCTTGATGTACTAAATAAAAATAAGCATATTATACACAGTACTAAAAATTGCATAATCCAAGTTCTTTTTCGTATAAAGCCAATTTGAGAGATAAAAAATTCTATACTATTCATTCTTTTATCTGCATTATTAAATGTTAATTCATGTATAGCTTTAACCGTTTTTTCAATTGCTGAAACATCATATTTTGGAACTTTATATTCAAATAGACTTTCTTTAAGTTTTTTATTATTCATAATTTACCTCCTTCCAGATATAATTTTAGTTTTTTTAATGCTCTATTCATTCTATACTTTGTTACAGAGACGCTTGAACCCATAATCTTAGCAATATCCTTAAATTTTAAATCATGATAATACCTTAAAATTATCACTTCAAACTCTACTTCTGGTAATTTAATCAAAGCTTCTTTTACAAATATTTTGTTTTCAACATCTGCTAATTCTTGCTTTGACATCTCTTTATCTAATGACTCCAAATATATCGGTTGCTTTTTCTTCCATAAGTCCTTACACTTATTTTTTGCGATAACATATAAATAGTTTTCAAACTTACCATAATGTTTATAATCACTTATATTTTTTATAACTGTTATAAATACATCTTGGGTTAAGTCTTGTGCAGTCATTTGATTGTCTACATGGCGATAACAATAACAATAGATGCTATCATAGTATTTTTTGATTAGAGTATCAAACAATTCTTTTTCCCCTGCTTTTATTCTTGATATAATCCGAGCATCATTCACTATTATCACCTCCGTCATTATATATAACGATTTATACTATAAAAAAGTCAGTATAAAAAAATTAATTTATTATTTTATAATTATTTATAAATACAATTATATTAAAACTATTTATACCATTAATTAATACTCAAACAATTTTATTATATCAGATGTCATACTTTTCATCTTAAGTGTCTGTAATTCAACGATTAATAACTTTATATTTATAAATTTTATTTACATAGTATAAATGTCTTTTAACATCTTATATAATAAAAAGACAGATATCCAATTGGAAATTATCTGCCTTATTTTAATCTATATATCCTACATTTATATAAAGTATATATGTAGATTTTTTTATTATTAACATCAATTATTAACATCAATCTTTAATATCATTTAGTAACTTCTCAAACCATTCAATATTAACTAAATGGTGAGAACGAGAATTTTCTAGCATTCTATTAAAATAATGTGAATTTGTTTTGTTATTTTCTATGGATTCATTTAACAGAGAAATTCTTACTTGAGTTTGCTTAATTTGCGTTTCCAACAATTCTATTAACTTTTCATTTTTATAATCATTGGCAAATAACAGTGTTGCGTAAAATGATAGATTTATATACTCTGTTTTAGAACCATACTTATACATTAGTTTTTCAAATTCTTGACATCCAAGTTCAGTAATTATATAGTTATGAGTTTCTCTACTTTTATTAGATTGTTTATTTTCAACTTTTTCAATAAACTTTTTTTCTTCAAGTTGCTGTAAATTATAATAAAAAGAACCTTTAGTGAAATTTACTATGTACTTGTAATGCTTCTTCTCCATTAATGCTAACAACTCATATCCATAAGAATTTGGATTTTGTTTTAATAATCCTAAAATTAATAATGGTATCAAAAAATCACCTCTTTTTTCAAGCTATATTTACTAATATATTAATGAATATTTTATCTAATTATCATTAAGTTTAATAAGTTTAGATTCAAACTCATCATATGATATCTTTCCTAGTGCCAAGTCCATACTATTTATATATATTTTTTCTGTTTTTGTATATGTCTTGGAATTACTTGGTATTATCAACTCACTTTCATTAGCTAATGCTTCCATAATATGCTTTTTATTATAAAAAGCTTCAAAATAACGTAATCCAAATTTTCTTTGAGATATTGCATCAATATGAATACCATCAGGATTAGATGTAAGGCCTGTTGCTGTAACAAAGTAACAATTATCTTGTTCAAAAGCAAATTTCTGTAACTCTTGATTGATAAATACGTACTCAGTACAACTTTTCCCAAAACCTACTTTTCCTAAGAAGTCTCCCAATCCACCAATAATAATTGGCATATCTGGAATATTTAATTCTTTTCTAAGAGCTTCAATAATAGAAAGTAATTTTTTATAATAAAATTTATAGTTGCCATTATTACTGTCACTTTCTCCTTGATGCCATAAAATTCCTGTCAATTCACTGCTTTGCATGGCAAATTTAGCTTCACTTATAGCATGTTTAAAAAGTATACCATCTATATTCCATTCATCTAAGGAACTGCCTCCTTCAGCACAAGGAATTAGCCCAATTCTATCCTCTTGATTTTCACAACACCATGTATTTGCAAATGATGCAGCAAGACTTACCCCAGAAACTGGTCTGTCATAATTAATAGGTTCTGTCATCATTTGCCATCTTCCATTACGTAACATCTGTATTCTTTCATTATAAATTGGAGTCACTTCACTTATGAATCCTCTTCCAGCCATATTGGACTGTCCTAACATTAAAAATGATTTAATCATTGTTATTGTCCTTTCTTAAACTCTTGTTGTATTTATTTTTCATGGTAGTCTAATTAGACTATCTATGTTTATATTATAGTCTAATTAGACTATAAGTCAATAATATTATAAAAAATACTTGTCCTACTTAACTTATTAAAGAAGTGCTAATGACTAGCAACTTCTTTGTTTGAATCTTTTATTTGTAATTGTCTATCTACCATTATTTTTTCTATTGCTTCATATATTATTGTATCTTTTTCTTGTTTTTCTTCTAATGTGAACTTTCTTCCTAAGGTTGTTTCAGGAGATACTACATGACAGATTGTCTTTCCATGTAGTACTGTCATGGATATTTTATAACCATTCTCGTCTGTTGGAACATCTACATCGTCGTCGAGATATATTATAGTAGTTGTACCGTCCAAGTCTTTTTCTATCTTTGGCATTTAAATCCCCTCCTCTTTATATTTTATGTATCTTAAAAATTGTCCTATTCTCAATGATTATTTATAATTGAGTAACTAAGCTTTGCTTGATTAAAAGCAAACCCTCAAAAATAGTTAACTATGAATAAAATATTATATATAATTAAATGTTTAACCTAAAATATTATAAAAATTTCATAATCAATTAAAACTGTTATCTTCTATAAAAATTAGATACTAATTTGTGATATACTTTAATGTGAAAAACAATACTATTTGTTCATTTTTGTAGTTAATTACAGACTTTCTCATGTTCATTCTTTATTAAGCTAGTTAATTAGTGCATAGAAAGAGAGGATTAACTATTTTAAAATATATATTATATAAATTACAAGGAGCTGATTTTATGGAATGGATTGAAAGATTAAACAAAGCAATTAACTATATTGAAGAAAACATAACAAAAGAAATTGAATATGAACAAGTTGCAAAAATAGCTTGTTGTTCTACATATCATTTTCAAAGAATGTTTGCTTATATGGCAGATGTACCACTTTCTGAATATATTCGTCGTAGACGAATGTCTTTGGCAGCTGTAGAATTACAGAATGATGATAAAAAAATAATTGATGTAGCTTTAAAATATGGATATTCTTCTCCAACTGCCTTTAATCGTGCATTTAAAAGTATTCATGGTGTTGCTCCATCAGTTATAAAAAAAGGAGAAATAACAACTTTGAAGGCCTTTCCACCAATCAGCTTCAAAATTAGTATAAAAGGAGCCGAAGAAATGAATTATAGAGTCGAAAAAAAAGAAGCATTTCGTATAGTTGGTGTATCTCAGCCACTTCACACTGAATTAGAAAAGAATTTTGAAATTGTTCCTCAAATGTGGCAAAAAGTTGCTTTAGATGGAACTCTTCAAAAATTAATACCTATGATGGATAGTCAACCTCAAGGTGTATTAGGTATAAGCATTTGCAATGATTTAGAAGAATGGAGATATTTTATATCAGTTTCAAGTACAAAATCTATAGATAATACATTAGACGAATACACTATTCCAGCTTTTACTTGGGCTATATTCTCTGGAGAAGGCCAATGCCCACAAGCAATTCAAGAACTAGAAAAGCGTATTGTAACAGAATGGTTGCCTACTTCTGGATATGAATATGACAATGGTCCTGATATTGAGCTTTACTTAAATCCAGACCCACAAAATGCTAAGTTTGAAGTATGGATACCTGTTGTAAAAAAATAGCGTAAAATTTATAGCTAAGGTATAAAGATAACAATATGAACATTACTTAAAGTATGAGATTTTAAATGGACTATAGAAATTACTATATAAAAATAAACCTTTAAAAATATATCGTGTATTTTTAAGGGTTTATTTTTTATATTTTAAATATAATCAATTTGTTGTTGAATATAATATATTCAAGGAGTGTGATTTAATGAATGTCGCAATTTATTTACGCAAAAGCAGAGCTGATGAAGAAGCAGAACATAGAGGTGAATTTGAAACACTAAGTAGACATAAGACAACTCTTTTAAAATTAGCAAAAGAGAAAAATTTAAATGTTATTAATATTAAAGAAGAACTTATTTCTGGTGAAAGTATAAAATACAGACCTAAGATGATAGAACTATTAGATGAGGTTAAAAATAATGACTATGATGCAGTCTTAGTAATGGATATTGACCGTTTAGGACGTGGAAATATGCAAGACCAAGGATTAATATTGGATACATTTAAAAAATCTAAAACAAAAATTATTACTCCTAGAAAAATTTATGATTTAAATGATGAATTTGATGAAGAATATTCCGAATTTGAAGCTTTTATGGCTCGTAAAGAATTAAAATTAATATCTAGACGTATGCAAAGAGGAAAAATTAAAAGTATTGAAGAAGGTAAATTTATAGCTCAAGCACCGCCTTATGGATATGATATTAAATATTTAAATAATAAAGAAAGAATACTTATAATAAATGAAGAGAAAGCAACTGTTGTTAAAATAATCTTTGATATGTATTTAAAGGGAGGTGGCGCATGTAAAATATCTAGTTATCTAAATGAACTTGGTTATAAAACTACAACAGGTAGGACTTGGTATGAAAAAGGAGTTAGAGATATTATAAAAAATAAAGTGTATTGTGGTTATATAGTATGGAATAAAGTTGAGAGAAAAAGAAATTCTAGTAGAACAAGAGGAATCGAAGAACAGATTGAAGTAAAAGGAAAACACGAACCAATAATAAGCGAAGATATATGGAATGAAGCACAGAACATAAGAAAAAAACGCAGTAACTCTCCCACATCAAACAATAAAATAACTAATCCACTAGCTGGGATTGTAAAATGTGGATACTGTAATCATACTTTAGTAGCTAAATCCAATACTACATCAAGTGGTCATGAGAAATATATGGTTTGTACTAATTGTAAAAATAAAGCTACAAAATTATACATATTAGAAAATAAAATTTTATCAGTTTTAAACAAATGGGTAATAGATTATAAACTATCTTTAAAAGAAGAAAAAGATAGTTTTAAAATTAAGGATAATTTAGAAAATACTTTAGCAAGTTTAAATAAAGAATTTAATAATCTAGAAAAACAAAAAGAGCGACTACATGATTTTTTAGAACAAGGGATTTATGACAGTGATACATTTCTAGAACGTTCAAATATACTTACATCTCGTATAGAAGATATAAGAAAAGCTATAAATAAAACAAATATAAATATTGAAATTGAAAAAGAAAGAAAAATAGTTGAAGCGCAAGTTATTCCTCAACTCGAAAGAATTCTAAGTGAATATACAGAAGAGAAAGAACCCTATTTAAAAAACATACTACTTAAAACTGTAATTAATTATGCTGTATATAAAAAAGAAGCTAGTCAGAAGTCTGATGATTTTTCTTTAACACTCTACCCCAATATCTCAAGAAATTAATCAAAAAATTAAATACATATTTTAGTGTTATAATTAGACTGATTACCAATTTGGTGTAATGGCAGGAGCTTTTGCAGGTGGAGAAGGAGACTTTACAACAGCTTTTGAACCTACAGCAACAGCTATGGAAAAAGAAGGTAGTGGATATATAGTTACATCTATAGGAAAAGATTCTGGAGAAATACCATTTACAGCTTATTCCACTACTAAATCATATATGAAAAATAATAAAGATTTAATTCAAAGATTTACAAATGCTGTCTATAAAGGTCAACTATGGGTTCAACAAGCACCTAGTAAGGATATAGCTAAAGCTATGCAACCTTTCTTTGAAGATATATCTTTAGAAGACTTAACAACAGTTGTAGATAGATACAAATCAATAGATGCATGGTCTCAAAATCCTGTATTAAAAGAAGAAGGATTGAACAAATTAATGTCTGTTATGAAAGAGGCCAAAGAATTAGACAAAGAAGCACCTTATAAAGATATTGTAAATACTGAGTTTGCTGAGAATGCTATAAAAAATATAAAATAAAGAATATATGTTCATCATTTCAACAATGAAAAAGAGGCTTATCTCTATTTTGAGATAGCCTCTTTTTACAGTTTGAGATTAAAGTTTATATAATAAAATAGAAATTAAAGTACTAATTGTACTTATATATCTATCCTCTATATTCTGCTCCAGCATTGATTTTTGTGATTTGAACAGCTACCATTTCTTCTTTGCTTCCATTAGTAATCTCATGCCATTCTCCTGTTGGTACAAAGACAGTATCACCATCTTTTACATCACATTCATGTTCACCAAGCTTCATTTTACCTTCGCCCTTTAGAAACACAAATATTTGCTCACCATTAGGATGTCTATGAGCATTAAGAACTTGATTAGGTTTAAAATAATAAACTTCTGAAGTTATATCACTACCAGCGAATACTGGTATTTTTGGAACAGCTGTATCATTATATTGAGCTAAGCTTCCATCTAATAGATTCTTTTTATTTTCATGCATACTAGAAATACCTCTTTTCTGTATTATAGATTTACTCTTATTATTCCAATATAAAAAAATAGTATTCTCATCCTCAACAATAGGAATAAAATTCTTTTATTCTTAAAATGCAGTAAAGTTTACCTATGTACTTAAAGAAATGTACCTTTATGAATATAAAAATAGCCTGAGGTGATAAATCTTAAATTATTTTTGGCTATATAAATTTAGATAAGTAAAAGATATGAATAATTTTTATTAAAAAACAAAACTATATAAGGACCACTTCGCTTTAGGCAATAGCACTGCGAAGTTAGTCCTTATCAAATATAAAAAGGTTAATATTTTTTAATTAATATAAAATATTTTCTTCATACACTGTAAATCTACTTTTTATCTTATTTAGGATAAAATTATTGTGGCAAATTAATATTTAGACTTATTTTTAGAACAATCATTGTGACAATTGCAACTGTGTTCATTGCAACAACAATCATTACAGCAATTGCAACTATGTTTATCACAACAACAGTCTTTACAACAATTACAACAAGGATCGCCACAACAACAATCTTTACAACAATTACAACAAGGGTCGTCACAACAACAATCTTTACAACATGAGTCATCACAACAACACTGTTCAATTTTCACTTTCACTCTTGATATATTATTGTTGGGATTTGAATCTGGTGTTGTTGAAGTTACTTTTGCAGTATTTATTAGTTTGTCATTACATGTTGGTTTTACAAATCCTCTCAATAGCATAACTCTTAAAGACCCTGCTGGTAATGTACCTATATCAAGACTTCCAGTCCATGGTTTAAAACTTATACCTCTATCCAATGAAAATTCTGCTCTACCAAGTTTATTTGACACATGGTCTATTAAAATAACATTTTGAGCATCTGCTGGGCCTGCATTTGATACTTTTATTAAAAATTCTAATCGTTCTCCTACACAAACTTCTTTTTTATTTACTAATTTTATTACGGAAACATCTGCTGATAAGCTTACTTCTGCTTCTGATGTTGAAGTATTGTTATTTAGATTTGGGTCATACGTAGTTGAACTTACAGTTGCAGTATTTACAATAATACCTACTGCTGTTTGGCTTACTGTTCCCATTATTATAATATTTCTTACTTCTCCAGCATTTAGAGTACCTATATTAAGTCTTCCAGTCCATGGATGGAAAGTCACTCCGTTGTCTATTGAGTATTCTGGATTTAAAATAGAAGTTGGTATATTGTCTGTTAAAATAACATTTTGTGCAGCTGATGGTCCTGCATTTGAAACCTCAACAACATAAATGAATGTTTCTCCTGGTACAGCAATTGGTTCATTCTCTTTTATTACAGAAATATCTGCTGATGAACTTACTTCTATTTCTGCTGTCGAAGTATTATTGTCTAGATTTGGATCAGGTGTAGGTGAACTTACAGTTGCAGTATTTACAATCATACCTACTGCTGTTTGACTTACTATCCCTTCTATTATAATACTTCTTATCTCTCCAGAATTTAAAGTTCCTATATTAAGACTTCCAGTCCATGGTTGGAAAGTTACGCCTCCATTTACTGAATACTCTGGATTTAGAATAGAGCTTGGTATATTATCTGTTAAAATAACATTCTGTGCAGCTGATGGTCCTGCATTTGTAATTACTATAGTATAGCTAAAAGTTTCTCCTGGAACTGCTGCATCCATATTGTTAGTCTTTATTACACCTATATCTGCTGATGCAATAATAGGAGTTGTCACTGTTGATGAATCTACAACTGGTTCTGGTACATTTGCACTTACTTCTGCTGTATTTGTAATATATCCTGTGGCTGTTGAACTTACTAATCCCTTTATAATAATTCTTATTAATTGCCCTGGTGCCACTGTACCTATATTAAGGCTTCCAGTCCATGGTTGGAAAGTTACTCCATTATCTATTGAGTATTCTGGATTTAAAATAGCAGCAGGTATATTATCTGTTAAAACTACATTCGTAGCATTGGATGGTCCTTCATTAAAAATTCCAATTGTATATACAAGTTCTTCTCCAGGAACAGCTACATCTTCATCAGTTACTTTTATAATAGAAATGCCTGCTTGTGGATTAACTGGTGTAATAGTAGTTGATATATTATTACTTAAATCTGGGTCAGGTGTAGATGAAACGACTGTTGCTGTATTTACTATATCTCCTGTAGCGTTTAAACTGACTATTCCTTGTATTAAAATTGTTACTGAAGCTCCAGCACCTAAAGTTCCTATACCAAGACTTCCAGTCCATGGTTGGAAAGTTACCCCACCATTTGTTGAATACTCTGGATTCAAAACAGAATCTGGTATATCATCATTTAGTACTACATTTTCAGCATTTGATGGCCCTAAATTTACTACTTCAATAGTATATTTTAATAAAGTACCTGGAACTGCTGAGTTAGGTTCTGATGTCTTAACTATTAAAAGGTCTGCTAACAGACTTACTTCTGTATCTATTGTAGACGTATTATTTCTAGGGTTTGGGTCTGCTGTAGATGAAGATACCATAGCTGTATTTCTTATAGTACCTATTGCTGATGGATTTACAACCCCTCTAATTATAATAACTCTTACTTCTCCTACTCCTAAAGTACCTATATTAAGACTTCCAGTCCATGGTTGGAAAGTTATTCCTCCATTTGATGAATACTCTGGATTCAAGATGGAAGGAGGTATATTATCTGTTAAGATTACATTTTCAGATGGATATGGTCCATTATTTATAACTTTTATAGTATACATCAGTTCTTCCCCTGGATTCACAACATCAGGCTCAGACATCTTTGTAACTTCAATATCTGCTGTTATTACCAAAAGTGGAACTGGATTAGAATCTACTGAAAAATCATTTGGTATTCCTCCCTCTACAGGTGTATAAGAGTAATCTATAGTTGCTATATTATTAATTGGATTTGGATTAGGAATACCTTCTACTCTTACATCAAAGGTTACTTCAACACTTGTCCCTCCTCCAACATTTGGCAATGTAAAACCTATATTAGGGTCTACTCCTGATATAGATGCACCATTAACTGTTACACTTCCAGGTATAAATAACAAACCATTTGGAACGATATCTCTAAAAAATACATTAGTTAAAGGACTACTACAAGTATTATCTAGTCTAACTGTGTATGTGACTATATCTCCTACATTTGCAGCCGTTGTATTGCTTGTTTTTATTGGAGTAAATGTTGGTATTTCAATTTCTCTTAAAGAAACATCATCTATAGCATAATCATTTCCGACAGCACCTTCTCCTTCACTAAAAAATTCTACTGTAAGTTGATTATTATTTTGAGAATTAATGATAGTACCTACTTCTTTCCATTCTGGTGCGTTTGTATTAACTGGAATTTGAGTTCCTAATGTTGCCTGATACAATATATTATTATTTTGGTCAAGTATTCTTACGCCTAATTGTGGTGGTGGATATCCTGTTACCTTAAAAAGATTTAAAATCCATGTACTAAATAGGAAATTAGTATTAGGTGTAACAGATACTGTTGATCTAAAAAATACAGCGCCTGGATCAAAACCATTTACTACCATCATTCTACCTGTTTCATTTCCTGTAGTATGGTCAGCAATACGCCACCAAGCTCCTATAACGTTGCTCATCGCATTTGTCATAATGTTTTGTACTGTGTATTCTCCATCTATAGGTGTAAACTTAGTCGGGTCTGGTACCACATACGTAAAATCTGGCGTTACACCTGGGTAAGGTTCTATTGCAGGACCTGTATTACTTGGTGTGCCTGGTTGGAAAAAACCAAATGTACCATTATCCGCATCTGTAATAAGATTTATATCAGATACAGATACACAAGGGTCCAATATATTTTGTATAGGTGTATAAATTACAGGTCCATTTAATATATTTTGATTTGTTATATCAGAACCTGTCACTGTTATTAGTAATGTATTAGGTGTTGTAGAATCTAAGTTTGTTGAACCTGCAGGTGGATTTGTTACAAAAGTAATAGGTGGTGCTTGGGCAATTGGAACTGGACCTACTACTGCTGTTGCAAAATTTCCTGGTGTCGGTATTCCTCCTGGAGTTCCAAAAGCCTCTACAATCCTATAGTTACCATTTGGAACATTAGTAAACACATAATTTCCTGTAGCATTTGTAAGAACTACAAGTCTAGCTCCAGTTGTTATATTTTGTAACACAACTGGTACATTGGCTATTCCTGTGTCTCCAGTGTTGATAGTAGCACTTCTATCTCTATCAAAAATTATTTGGCCTGACACTGTTGCCATATTATCACTCCTTTGAAATTATAAAATTTTGTGTTCATAATATATTATTCTTTTAAATACTTTTATGTGACATTTTCATTCAATAAGCATGCTTTTTTTCTATAATATTCTTTTTTTCTTTCCATAATCCCCAATCTATTTGATAGCGTATTTTTTGTGGTAGATAAACTATTTAGATTATAATTTTTAAAAACTATCATACAAATAAAAAATGGCATAAAATATACTATTTTATGCCATTTTTTATTAATCCAGTATTTTCAATATATATAACAAGATAAATTTGTATTTTGTCAGTAAAATGTCAGTAATTTTTTTATTATTTTTTCTCTTTTTTTAGTTTTAAATAAATTAAAAACCATGCTTTTATATTCTAAACTATCAAACAAACTATTTTAAAAAAATCAAATTTAATCACTTAAGATATTTTTCGGATTAAACTATATACATCTCATTTTTTATTTATGTTCTATTTTAATCATAAAATTCTCAGTATTTTATTCACTTAATAATAATAGCAAATTAAAAGTAACTTCAAAATACACGTTGAAATCTAGTTGAATTTTATAACATTTACTGACTTTGATTATTTCGTATTTTTTATTATAATTATTTTCGTAATCTTGCCTAAAATAACGACTTATTATTTTAGTTTTTAAGTAGTTTATATATTTTTTATTGATGTTTTATACCTTTGAGGATAAAATAAGCTTAGAATTTATTTAAACGTCTAATTATACGCCTCAAGCTAAAATTAAGAATTTTAGTTAACTTTATTTTTATTATGTAAACTAAAAAGTCTTTTTAAAATTCTATCTATATTTATAAAAATTAGTACAATCTTGAAACTATTTTTATATTGATTTGTATTAATATTATGAATATTTTATTTACGTTCATGATATTAATATAAAATGCCAAGGAGATTTGTAAAGATGAGAAATGGATTAGAATTAAAAGAAAAGATAATTTTATAACTTTTGGTTTATCATATAAAAAAAGACTGGATATAGGTTTATAATTTATATCCAGTCTTCTTAATTTATTATATATCAAAAACAATTGTTTTCCATAGTGCAAAAAATTCTCTTGTATAATAAGTAGGTATAAATGAAAGTTTTGATTTACTAGCATAAAAAGAGGTGTTTTTATATCCATTTCTATATGCCAATATTTTACTTCTAAGAACATGAAAATCTGTTGTTACTATTTTTATTTTTAAGTCTTTTAATTTTCCTTTGCTATGTTCTTCTATCTTTAACTTTGAATACTTAAAATTTTCGTAAGTATTAGTAGATTTATCTTCCTCTATTATTCTATTTTTATTTATACCATTTTTTGTAAGATAATCTTTCATAGCTTTTGCCTCAGTTATATTTTCTCCATTTCCTTTACCACCTGATACAACCACATAACAATCATCATTAACCTTTAAATATTTTAAGGCTGTGTTTAATCTTCCCTTTAAGGTTGTACTTGGTGTATTCTTCTTTACAGAAGCTCCTAAAATCAATAGATAATCACTCTTTACTTCAAAGTTGTTTTTGGGGTAAAAAATAATCAAACTTTCAGTAACTATGAACACTATTAGAAAAACACTAATTATTATCTTTAGCAATTTATAAAAAACCTTCTTTTCTTTAATTTTATTCTTAAATATTTGATAAACAATTAATAGGATTCCTACAACTAAGAAAATTTCACTAAATGAAATACCTCCAAAAACTATTTTAAGATAAAAATAGTAAATTGCAAATACTATGCCCAATATTAAACTAACACTATTTAACATATTCTCATAATCCTTTTTATTTATTTTTGTACAAAGAAATATCTATACACTCTAAGAGACAGTTATATTCTCCGTCTATCCAATTAATCCAACTTGCTATACTTACATTTGTACCAAATGTATTTGTCTCCATATTGAATTTCGAGTGTTTATTTTCTTCCAATCCATTAAGAGGACAATTATCACAAGGTTTATTAGATTTTAATAATGATTTATAACAAGTCTCACCTAGTTTTATTTCTAAATCTAGACTTGATACCTTATTATTGATAAAGAGAAGTTCATAAGTATTTGGATTTACTATATATATATAATTATCAATGGAATCAAGGACTTCCTTAAGTACAGGTTTAGATTTTTCATATTTATTTACTTTTTCTATACTCTCGTAATCTATATTACCAACTTCATTTTGATAGACATAATCATTGTAAAGTGCATATTTATCTTTACCTTTACTTTTTGCATAATAAAGTGCTATATCTGCTTTTTGATAAAGGTCTTCAAATATAGTTCCATGTTCTGGAACAAATGAAATTCCAACTGTACCTGATATTTTATATGTCTTTTTGTTTTCAGTATAAGAGTTTCTAAATATATCGCATATTTTTTCAGCTTTCTTTTTAGCATTACCAAAAGATTGAATATTCTTTAAGAATACTATAAATTCATCTCCACCAATACGACCCACTATATCATCTTTTCTAAATATAGGTTTTAGATGTTTAGAAACCTCAAATAATACTTTATCTCCAAATACATGTCCTAAATTATCATTTACAGATTTAAAATTATCTATATCAACAATTAAAAATGCATGTATTCCTAAGCTTGACTCTTCAGAGTCTAAGAAATCATTGATTAGTTTTTCCGTAGTCCCTTTGTTATATAATCCTGTAAGGGTATCTCTTTCTGCTTTTATTTTTAATCTAATTTCTTCATTCTTCTGTTTATCAATATCTTTAACATAAGCAAGAGCTTTTATATCATTCGTAATAGAGTCTTTTATCAGGTGCATCGTGCAAATAACCCAAATCATTTTATTTTCTTGATTCATTCTTCGATATTCTAATTTTATTTCACTTATATTATTCTTGTGTGCAGTTAACAAATTCTTACACAAAAATGTATTTAAAAATACATCTTTATCATCTTTATAGATAATATTCTTTGCTATATTTTTTACCATCTCTGAGTAGTTATTGTTAGGCTTAATTCCGAATTCTTTATACCAATTTTCATTTCCTCTTATAAAAGTATCTTTTGATACATTTATCTCATAAGTTATCATTGCTTCCGATAATATAGCTGAATGATATTTACCTTCTTGATTATATCTTATTTCTGCCTCTTTTTGTTCGCTTATATCTTCCTGTATACCAATTGCTCTTACAGGTTTCCCATCTTCATCAAAAACTGTGGTCAAAGTAACCTTATTCCATACGTAACTTTTATCTGGAAGTTTTATCTTAATTATACAATTTGCTATCTTTGCTCCATTCATTATTTTCTCGTACATATTTATAAAATCATCACTAAAATCTTTATGAATTATTCCTGATTCTACTAAAGAATATGGAACATTTTCAGTAATATTAGGAATGTTGTACTTATCAAGTTCTTTATTAGTATTTAAAAGTGATTTTGTTTCTATATCATATTCAAATATAGTGTTTGATGTTTGTCTTAATGCAATTCTAACTCTTTCTTCATTGATTTTAAGTTTTTGCTCTACATTTTTCAAATCAGTTATATCAGTCAGAATCCAAATACCTTTTTTACTTCCATCGCTATCAACAATTAGTCTTCCTTTTACAGAAACCCAGATAATATTACCATCTCGTCTTATTATTCTATGTTCATATTCAGCTATACCTTTTTTATCTAACTGATGCTTTATACTTTTAAGAGTCTTTTTTCTATCATCGTAAAAAACGAGAGTACATGCCTTGTATTGAAGTTCTTCTTCTAGTTGTTTGCGAGTATATCCAATCATTGAAAGATAACCAGCATTAGTGTATTGTATAGTAAAATCTTCATTAAAGTCTGTTATAAGTATGCCACCTAAAATATTTTCTGATACCATTTCAAGTTCTAGATTTTTTTGTTCCATTTCTTTTTCTAATTGTTTCGTTTTTGTAATGTCTACTGTTACACAACAAAGATACTCTTTACCATCAGGTTCTGTTATAATTTCTCCTTTATTTAAAACCCACACTACATCACAATTTTTTGTTATAACTCTGTATTCTAGCTCAATAGTTTTGTTTTTGTGAAGCTGTTCAGAAATCTCCTCTTTTATTCTTTTTACATCGTCTTTATGTATTAGATTATAAAAGTCATTATTAAATATGGTTTCTATTTCTTCTCTTGTATAACCAAACAAATCTATAAATCCATCACTTAAAAAATTAAATTCATACCTTTCTCCAATCGTACATTTTTGTACTCCTCCAGGAATGCTATTTGTAATAGATGATATTTCTTTGTTTGTTTTTAATATATGTCTTTGAGATTTATTATTTTTATAAAAGATGTATATTATAAGTATAATAAATAATAAGAATACTTTAAAAATTAGAGAAAATGCTAATTGATTTATTTTATCAATATTTTTTCTTACAGTATATTGTGGTATAACAGAAAGCACATACCAATCATTTACACCAATTGGTGTATAAGTGGCATACCTATTCTCTCCTTTATATTCATATGATGTAAAACCACTTTTGTTATTCTTTGTGTCCTCGTATATTTTTTTATAGCTATAACCTTCATCAAAAGAGGCATTTTTAAATATATCATATATATTACTACTGGATTTAATAAGATTATTTGTATGTGAAGATTTTAAAACAAATCGTCCACTAGATTCAAATATATGTATATATCCATCACTATTAAAACTCGTTATATCTATAAGTTCAGCTAGTTTATCATTGTAGTAAGAACCATACAAAATACCAACTACTTTATTGTTTTTAAGCACAGGTGTAGCTATAACAAAAGTATCTTTCCCATCAACTGGAGATTTTAAAATTTCAGATATATTACTTTCTCCTCTAATTGCTTTCTTAAAATATTCATAATTTGATACATCAATAGTTTTTCCATCACTAGTATGACTTATCCCCTTAGGAGATACAATAGATATTCTTTGAAAATCAGATTCCTTTGCTATTCTAGATAACAATGGAATTATTTCTTGATTATCTATAGTATCAAAATATGAAACCATATTTGATACACTTTTAATGAATGATAATGAACTATCCAATTTTATTTTTATAGCATTAGAACTTTGAAGAGATATCTCTTTTAAATTAACTTTATTATTTTCTTCTTCTTGAACATTAGTTTTAAATGCAAAGTCAGAAAATGAAATTATTGTAAATAAAAATATTAAAACAATACTCAATATGCTCTTTAAAGATTTTGCTCTTATCATTTATTTACCACCTCCCATTTAAGATTTATTGACTATATTTTATAGACTAATTTTTCAAATTCTTTAACTGGTAATGGTTTTGAAAAATAATACCCTTGAACAATATCACAATTTGCTTCTTTTAACATTTTTATTTGACTTTTAGTTTCTATTCCTTCTGCAACGACACTTATTCCTAATTGTTTGATGAGAGAAACTATGCTTTTTATAACAATTTGACTCTTATCAACATCTTTATCATCTATAAAAAATCCTCTATCTAATTTTATTACATTTAATGGTATATTTTTAAGCATATTTACAGAGGAATATCCTGAACCAAAGTCATCCATTGAAATTATAAAACCAATATCTTGTAAATTCCTACTTACATCAAATAGAATATCAGTATCTCCAAACATACTAGATTCAGTAATTTCAATTTCTATTAAACTATATGGTATTTTATATTTATCACATACATCTACTATCTTTGAAATAAAATCTTTTTTTAAAAAATCAACTCTTGAGAAATTTACAGATATGGGCAATGGTGAAATACCTTTATCAAATAAAAACCTAATTTCTTTACAAGCTTGTTCTAATATATACATATCGATTTTTCTAATAAATCCATTTTTTTCAAATATAGGGATGAAATCTCCTGGATATATTACTTCATTTTCTGTATATTGCCATCTTACTAAGGCTTCACTTCCACAAAATTTATCTAATCTAATATTATATTTTGGTTGTAAATACATTACAAATTGACCATTTTCAAGTGCATATTCCATTTCTTTTTCTATCTTATCTTCAAGTAATAGTTTATCTCTTAATTTATCATTAAAAAAAGCAAAGTTCACATCACTATTATTTTTTATTGAAGATTTTGCAAGTGAAGCTCTATCACTATATACACTTGCAGTTAGAGTTTTATCTTTAATTTCATAAATTCCAAAAGATAAGTTTACAAGTTCATTATTTGCCATAATCTTTTTGATGATATTTACTATATCTTCTTTTTCATCATATGTTAATAATATATTAAAGTTATCAGCACTTACACGAGCAAAAGTTTCATTATTATTGGTTAGTTCATCTAAAGTACTAGCTATATTTTTTAAAATTAAATTTCCCTTTTTATGACCATATATATCATTAATCGCTTTAAATTTATCTATATCAAATATAACCATTGCATATTTATTATTTTGTGAAGATTTTTTCAATAAATTTATAACATCCAATTCAAATTTTCTCCAATTTGAATAACCAGTTACAAAATCTGTATATGCTATCTTTTCTATAGTTTTTTGGCTTTTTGTCTTTGAATATAATATGTACATTATAATACCTAAAAATAAAAATGAAAGTATAATCCACCCAATAATTGTAACTATCATCAAATCATTCAGCTTTTTAGATACAACCATCTTTGGAACAAAGGATGCTATAAACCAATCATTAATTCCTAAAGATGTGTATGCCATGTAAAACTTTTTATCTGATTCTTCAACTTGCACTACACCTTGGTCTGACTTTTTCATATTTTTAAAAGTAAACCTTTTTTCAAAGTTAATTTGAGATAGGTTTGTAATATCTGAGTTTAAATTTTTATGATACGATGGAATAATTATATTACCATCACTATCACATATAAGTGAAAAACCTTCCCCATTAAATGTAGAAATTGATAAGAATTCAGATATAAACTCAACATCATAATCAGCTGCAATCACAGCAACAATTTTTCCTTTATTATATAAGGGTACAGCATATGTTTCAGTAAGTTTTCCAGTAGTTTTATCTATTAATGGTTTTGATATATTAGATTTACCTTTAACTGCAAGTTTAAAATAATCTCTATCTGAAAAATCTGTTCCAAAAATTGTTTCAGCATAACCTTTCCCGTTTGGTAAAATTAGACCAATATTATTATAATTACTGTCTTTGTTATAAGATTTTAGAATTTTTAAAGTTTTTTCTAAATTAAAGCTATCCTCTGTCTCTAAAAGTTTAGAAATGCTCTCTAATTTATCTAAATTACTTGTCAATTTACTATTTATTGCGATTTTACTTTCTGTACTAATTTCAGACAGATATTTTTGTGTTTCATATTCTAGTGCACTATCCATATTACTCACATAAAAAAAAGCAAATATACTAAAAAAGAATAGCACTATAAATGCGATTAACATATTTTTCAATATTGGCCTACTATTTTTCAAGTAGATACACCTCTCCCTCTTTAACAACTATAATTTAATTGATTCATTTTATTTTACTATTAATAACTCCTTTTTACAATTAAGTTTTATAATTTGTTAACAAAAACTAGTTTTTAAAATATTATTTATAAAGTAACAATATTTAAGGGTACAAATACATCAATAACATATTTAATTATATTAAATCCATAGATACTAATACAATTAAATATGCTATCGCCTATATTTATACCCATCGACATATAGCTTAAATAACAATCTTTATTTTTCTAGACTTTCTCTTCTTGTTGAAGATTTTTTAAAATATTCTATTAATTTATTTTTATCATTATTAAAAATAGCATCTTTTATCAAATTTACTTCTGACTCAAAATTTTCTATAGATTTTAGTAAATTATCTCTATTTCCTAAAAAAAGTTCACTCCATAAATCTTCATTCATATTTGCAATTCTAGTTAAGTCTCTATAACTGTCTCCAATAAATTTACCTGTATCTCTATCTTCTTCATCACTATTTATAAGAGCAACTGCCATAACATGAGGAAGTTGAGATGTAAAAGCTATAATCTCATCATGTTTCTGTGAAGTCAATTTTTTTACTCTTTTAAATCCTATCTCCAAAATTAAATTCTCGACCAATTCTAAATTTTTTATATTATTTCTACCAGTTGGAGTAATTATATAATTTGCTTCTTTAAAAACCTGTTCACTTGCAAAATCAATTCCCTTCTTTTCTCTTCCTGCCATGGGATGCCCAAATATAAAATCTATGTCATCTGGAATTATTTTTAATACATCATTGATAAGTGCTTCTTTTATTCCTGTAGTATCAGTGATTATAGTTCCTTTTTTAAAGAATTGCTTATTATTATTTAAAAAATCTACAATTAATCTAGGATATATAGATAATATAATTAAATCAGTTTCCTTAAATAGCTCTTTACCTGTAGTACTTCCTTTTTTTATGATTTTTGATTCTTCTGCTTTCTTTAAAGTTTCTAAATCTACATCCACTCCAAATACATTTTCATATCCTGCTTTTTTTAGTGCTTTAGCAAAAGAACCTCCTATAACTCCTAGCCCCACAATAACAATATTCATTATCTTCATTTCCCCCTAGATTATTTTTCTTTAAACTCAAATTTAAAATTATCACTGATTGCATTCGTAATATTATATATAGCATTACTTAATGACTTATCATTTAAAATCTCAATATCTGAAAACTTTTTATAAAGACTTATTCTCTCATCATAAAGATTGTACAATCTATCTTTGCCATTCTTTAATAAAGGTCTTGAATTAATATTTATATCTTCTAAAATTTTTTGTACAGGTCTATCAATAAAAATAACTATACCTGTTTCTTTTAATATCTCCATATTGGCATCTTTTTTTATTACACCACCACCAGTAGATACCACTGTTTTATCACTAATAGAAAGTTCTTTGCATGCTTGAGTTTCATAGTCTCTAAAAACATCTTCTCCTTCTGAGAACAACTCTGCTATACTTTTTTGTGATATTTCACTTATATAATCATCCATATCACAGAAACTACAATTATATTCTTGAGCTAGAAGTTTACCAATTGTAGTTTTTCCACTTCCTGGCATACCTATTAATATTAATTTTTCTTTTGGTTTATTTATCATAATAATCCCCCTTACAAAAACTCTAATTTTAATTCATTATATATAACATCTAAAATATCATTATTTATTTTTCTATTCTGCCAAATTTCCTGAGACTTTATTGCTTGACCTACCAACATATATAAACCATCACAAGTTTTCTTACCCATATCATTACCAATTCTCAAAAACTCCGTTTCTCCAGGATTATAAATTAAATCCACTAAAGTATCAAAATTTTGTATAATTGATTTTGGTACTGGTGATATTCCAACATTAGGATACATTCCTACTGGTGTAGCATTTATCATTATATCTCCTTTTATAAATTGAAGTTCTTCATAGTCTATTAATATAGCTTTATCATTTAATAATTTTTTATTATCCTTTTTTCTAGTTGAAACATAAACTTTATCTACTCCAGAATCAAGGAGATATGTAAGAGCAGCTTTAGATGCTCCACCAGTTCCTAATATAACAGCGACTTTTCCTTGAACATTAATATTGGCCATTTTAAACATACTATCAAGCCCAAAGTAATCTGTATTATAACCATATAATATATTTTCTTTAAGTAAAATTGTATTAACTGCTCCTATTCGTTTTGCTTCTGGTGATATGAAATCTAAATATTTCATAATGCGTTCCTTATATGGCACAGTGACATTTACTCCTTGTATCCCTAATAATTTTATAGCACTCTCTAACTTGGATATATCTTCTTTTGATATTTCAAAGTTTTTATATGCACTTTCAATATTTAGTATCTCAAATATTCTCTTATGGATATGAGGTGAAACACTATGAGAAAGCTTTTCACCTACTAGACCAAAAAAATTCATCTTTGCACCTCCTAATAATTAAAATTAAATAAAGAATTCTATTTTCCTATTCAATTTTATTCTTATATACACCTATAAATTTAAAATATGCTGTATTATGTTCTATTAATTCTAATAAATTGTACACTCTTGGATTATAAAGAGAGCATTCAAAATCTATATAAAAGAAATATCTCCATGAAGCATCCTTCATAGGTCTTGATTCTATTTTTGTCATATTTATATTATTTTCAGCAAAGTACCCAAGTACTTTATATAGTTTTCCTGCTTCATGTTCAACAGAAAATACTATGCTCATTTTATTTGATTCTTCATCAATGTGTATCTGATTGCTGATTACCACGAATCTAGTGTAATTATTCGTAATATCATTTATACAAGGGCTTATTATTTCTAGTTCATAAATATTTGCAGCTTTTTTACTTGCAATTGCCGCTTTTGTTTTGTCTTGAAGTCTTTTTACAAGTTCAGCACTTGTTGCTGTATTATTAAATGGTATCAGCTTCCAATTACTATTCTGTTTTAAAAACTCACTACTTTGCCCTATCCCTTGTGGATGAGAGTATATTTCTTTTATATCTTCAAGTTTTGTACCTTTTATTCCAATTAAATTTTGGTCTATTTTTATACATTCTTCTCCAACTATATAGAAACCATATTTTCTTAAAAGGTCATAAGTTTCAGAAATGGCTCCTGTAGATGAATTTTCTATAGGTATTATTCCATAATCTATTTCTTTATTTTTAAGTGCTACGAAAACATCTTCAAATTCTTTAAATTGTTTTTTGGATATTTTTTTGTTGAAGAATTTATTTAAGGCTTCTTCTGTAAATGAGCCTGATATACCAGGAAATCCTACTAGGATATTTTTTTTATTAATTTCATATTTTAAAGTTTTATATTTATTTATGTTTGACAAATCAAATTTCTCATTTGATGAATTTAGATTACATTCAGATTTTTCTTCTTTATCGTCATCCATTATTCTCTTTTGTAATCCCCTACTAATTTCCATTATAGAATTAAAAAACTGTATCGTTTCTTGAGAATACCCTTTATTATCCAAATTATCTACAGCTTTACTTAGTACCTTTTCTTCTCTATCTTTTTGAAATATAGTAGTGTTATTTTTCATTTTATGTTTAGCAATCTCAAGAACTGTATTCATTCTCTTTTCAAATAATTGAATAAGCTCTTTATCTATGTCATCAATTTCATTTCTATATCTTGTTAAATCCTCCATTATTATCGTCCTTTCACCAAATCAAAAATTCCAATAGCCGTTACTGCTTCTATTACAGGTACTGCTCTTTGAACTATACAAGGGTCATGTCTACCTTTAATAGATAAAATATCATCTTTTTTATCTTTTATATTAATTGTGTTCTGCTGAACACTAATCGATGGTGTTGGTTTTACTGCAACTTTGAAAATTATTGGCATTCCAGTTGTAATACCTCCAATAATTCCACCATTATTATTTGTTTTACTCCTAACTTGATTACCTTCATAATACATCTCATCATTACTTTGAGAACCATACATATCTGTAAGTCCAAAACCCAAACCAAACTCTACACCTTTTATAGATGGAACAGAAAACAATAAATGTGATAGAGTAGATTCAACAGAATCAAAAAATGGATTCCCAATGCCTACATTAATTCCCACTACTGCACATTCAATTATTCCACCAACTGAATCTCCTTGATATTTTGCATCTATAATAGTATCTCTCATAGTGTCTTCCTTTGATAAATCAAGTAAAGGTAACTCTAAAGTTTGTAAATTTGTTAATTGTTGTTTTGATATATCTGCATAATCAAAGCTAATATCTTCTATATCTTTAATTTTTTTTATATGTGCTCCTATTTCTATTCCTTTTTGTGATAGAATTTGTTTACATATAGCACCACAAAATACTAATGGAGCTGTTATCCTCCCTGAAAAGTGACCTCCGCCTCTGTAGTCATTAAATCCAGAATATCTTACATGCCCTGTATAATCTGCATGTCCTGGTCTCATTAAATTTTTAAGTTCCCCATAATCCTTTGAACGAGTATCATTATTTCTTATGATTGCACATAGTGGAGTTCCTGTAGTTTTACCATCAAAGTATCCACTTAGAATTTCTGGTATATCACTTTCATTTCTTGAGGTAGATATAGAATTTTTTCCAGGTGCCCTTCTCTTCATTTCTTTATCAATCTTATCAAAGTCAAGTTCAATTCCAGAAGGAAGACCATCTATATTTATACCTATAGCATTTCCATGAGATTCTCCAAAAATTGAGATTTTCAAATTATTTCCCCATATTCCACTCATCAATTCGCCCTCCTAACATCTCAAAATCTTTAAAAAAATGTGGATAAGATTTAGATACACACTCAAAATCTTTTAATACTATCGGTTTGTCACATCTACAAGAAGCTATTGCAAGTGTCATTGCAATTCTATGGTCTTTATGACTCCATACTTCTACTCCACCATTTAGCTTACTTACCCCATCAATTATTAAACTATCTTCTTTTTCCTCTATATTTGCTCCAAGTTTACTCAACTCAACATTTATTGCATGAAGTCTATCACATTCTTTAATTCTAAGCCTTCCAGCATTTATTATTGTAGTTCTTCCTCTACTTAAAGCTGCTACTACTGACAAAACTGGTATTATATCTGGACACTGAGATGCATCTATTAGAGTACTATTTAAACAATTAACTATACCTTTTATTTTTTCATCTTCTCTTAAAATATCCATACCCATTCTAGATAAAATATCAATAACTTCACTATCACCTTGAAGAGAATCTTCTTTAAGGTCTAGTATATTAATTTCTCCTCCAATAGCATCTGCTGATAAATAAAATGCACCTTGAGAATAGTCACCTTCCACTTTATAATCTCTAGCTTTATACATTTGATTTCCTTTTATAATAAATTCTTTATAATTATTGTTTACAATCTCTATTCCAAAATCTCTCATAGTTGAAAGAGTTAAATCTAAGTATCCTTTGGATTCTAGCTCAGTTGTAATTATTATTTTTGAATCATTGTCTAATGTTGGTAAAATAAATAATAAACCTGTTATAAACTGAGAACTTATATTTCCTTTTACTTTAAATTCATCTGGTTTAAGTTTTCCTGATATTACTAAATCCAGTTGATTTTCCTTATAGCTATATTCTATATTTTGTCTATCAAAAATTTCATAATAAGTATCAAGTGGTCTTTTCCCAAGATTCCCTCTACCTACAAATCTTTTTATTCCATCAAATGCTAGTGATATAGGTACTAAAAATCTTAAAGTAGAACCTGATTCATTGCAATCTATTGTCAATTTAGATTGATTTAATTGATTTTCTTTATTCAAAACTGCTTCTTTAGAAAAAATACCCGTAATTTCTAAAATATCTTCCTTCTTTTCTATAATAGCTCCAAGTGATGTCATTGCTCTTATAGTAGCTATAATATCATCAGAAAAATCTATATTAGAAATTCTACTTTTTCCATCACTTAAAGATGAACAAATAACTACTCTATGTGCCATACTTTTGGATGGTGGGATTTTTACATCTCCAGACAATCTACTTGGATATATTTTTAAACTTCCCATCATTTTACCTCCTGAAAAAATTTAGAAGTAGTATTATATATAATACTCTCTCCAATGTTCTTTAAAAGTATTATTTTTAATGTATCACCTAGATTCTTTTTATCAAGAGATATTGCATCTATTATAGACTTATTATCTCTTAATTCAATTTCATAAGGCAAATCATAATTTATTAAAATTGATTTTATAAGCTCTGATGTACCCTCATTTGTGATTCCTTTTTTTTCACTTTCTAAAGTTATCTTATACATCCCTATGCCAACAGCTTCTCCATGAGTATAGCCAGAAAAATTGTAATATGTCTCAATAGCGTGACCTAATGTATGCCCAAAATTTAGAAGCATTCTATCTCCGAAGTCTCTTTCATCAGCTTCAACCACTGTTTTTTTAATAAAGCAACATTTGTGTATAATGTATTCTATATGTTGCATTACTTCTTCCCTATTTTTTAAACTTAAAAGCTTATCAAAAAAAGTTTTGTCTTTTATACATCCATATTTTATAACTTCAGCCATTCCATCTCTATAAAATTTTTCAGGAAGTGACAACAGTACATTTGGGTCGATAAACACAGCTTTAGGTTGATAAAAGCTTCCTACCAAATTTTTTCCTCTTTCAAGGTCAACTCCAACTTTTCCACCCACAGAACTATCAACTTGTGCTAACAAAGATGTTGGAATTTGAATGAAATTTACACCTCTTAGAAAAGTTGCTGCTACAAATCCACCTAAATCTCCTATTACCCCTCCTCCTAAAGTAATAATCAAATCTTTTCTAGTCAACTTAAAGTCGAGTAAACTATCATATATTTTAGGAAGAGTATTAAATGACTTTGTTTCTTCACCAGCTTTTAATATTATAGCTTTAGTTTCAAATCCAGATTCATTTAAATTATTTTTTACTTCACTTAAATATAATTTCGCTATATTTTCATCAGTTACAATAAAAATCTTATTTCCAGAATATATTTTTTTTATTTCTTTACCTATATCTTTTAATATATTTTTTTTAATAAATATGTTATAGCTATTTTCTTTTAAATTTACTAATAATTTTTCTTCCACACTTAACCATCCTTTTATAGATTATATTTCTCTTCCAACTGCTAATGCGACAGTCTTTAATTCACTTATTAATTCATCATATTCATTTGGTCTAATTGATTGTTTGCCATCACAAAGTGCATGGGCTGGGTCATTATGAACTTCTATTATAAGCCCATCTGCTCCAACTGCAATTGCTGCTTTAGATAGAGAGTCTACCATCCATGATTTTCCTGCTGCATGACTTGGGTCAACTATTACTGGTAAATGACTAAGCTTCTTTACAGCTAAAATTGCACTTAAATCCAAAGTATTTCTAGTATATGTTTCGAAAGTTCTTATACCTCTTTCACAAAGTACTACCTTTTCATTTCCTCCAGCCATTATATACTCAGCTGACATTAACCACTCTTCAATTGTAGCAGATAATCCTCTTTTTAAAAGTATTGTTTTATGTGTTTTTCCTAATTCTTTTAATAAATCGAAGTTTTGCATGTTTCTAGCTCCAACTTGAATTACATCTACATTTTCTTCAAATATATCTATATCTTGTGTTGACATTATTTCTGTAACTATAGGAAGCCCTGTTTTTTCTTTTGCTTTCTTTAATAAATCTAATCCATCGTATCTTAATCCCTGGAAAGCGTATGGTGATGTTCTTGGTTTGAATGCTCCTCCTCTTAAGAATCCTGCTCCTGATTTTTTTACATCTTCAGCGATAGATACTATTTGTTCTTCTGTTTCAACAGAACAAGGTCCAGCTATCATAGCAATTTTTTTTGAACCAATTTCCATCCCATTAACATTTATTATAGAAGGTTCTGGATGAAACTTTCTGTTTGCCTTTTTAAAAGGCTCTACTACATGCATAACTTTTTCAACTATTTTATTTGCCTCTATTCTTTTAGCATCTATTTTACTAGTGTCTCCAACTAAACCTAAAACAGTTAGTTCTGTCCCATCTATAGGATTAACTTCTACTCCTTCTCTTCCAATAGCTTCTATTAACTTCTTAACTTCACTTTTATCTGCTCCCATTTTTAATACTACTATCATTTTTACTACCTCCCAATATTATAGTTTTATATTTAAAATAAAAAAGAGAACTCACTAATGAGTTCTCTAAAATAATCTATTAAGCATTAAATCTTATATAAATATACAAAACAACAATTTTTATAAAATTTACTTATGCTCAAAATCATTAAAACAAGGCCTCACCAGAAAGGAATTGCATGTATTTTTGTAAAAGAAATAGCCAGCGCTAAAATAAAAGCCCCAGAACATAAAGTAATAAAAGCTATAAAGTTTTGCTGTTAGTTCTTTTAATATTCCTTTCATAGTATTCTCCTCCATTTTTATAATTTATTATTCTTCTTGTTTAATAATTATAACAAAGAAAATATAATTGTCAATATTTTCTATAAATATTTTCAATTTAAAATATTTTTTCATTTTCTTAAATTAGTTTCTTAATTGCTGTATTTTTACAAAATCATTTAAAAATCATCTGCTCTTTACAATAGTTTTTTTATTTTAAATATTACAATTCCAACAAAAATTATACATAGCATAAAGAATAAAGTTGCTGGATATCCATAGACCCAATTTAATTCTGGCATGTATCTAAAGTTCATTCCATATATACCAGTTATAATTGTAAGTGGTGCAGATATAGCTGTTAGTAAAGTTAATTTTGTAATTAGATGGTTTGTTCTTTCACCTACTCTAGAAGAGTATATATCTAATAGTTTATCAGCTAATTCTCGTGTTGATAATGCAAAATTATATAATTTATCAATTCCAAAATCTATACCTTGAAAATTTTCAAGATTATATTTTTTTACATTGGAATACTTCAAATACCTTATATTTTCTTTTACTATTCTGTCACCAATATATAAAAGAGGTCTCGTATTCTTAACTATAGTCCTTGTTAGACCCCTTACATCACTTATTCTAGATACATGATTTTTATGAATATTATCCATCATCTCATCTTCTATTTGAAGAATTAATTCTTCAACTTTTTCCAAAGACTCAAAACCATTTTTTATAACCTCTCTAAAAATTAAATAGTTTATTTTAAATAGATTTATAACTGGGTTTTTTTCAAGTTGAGAATTTTTAAAAATAATACTTTTTACAAATTCAAATAAAAAATGTTCCTCATTTACTACAACTAATATAAAATTATCTGATAAATACATATTTACTTCTTCTATAATAGCCTCTCCATCTCTTAATTCAAATGTATTTAAACTCAAAAAATCGTAATTATCAAATAAATCAAGTTTCGTTATTTCATCAAACTTAAGACAATCATTAAAAGTTATCTCATCTATATCCAAGATTTCTTTGAGCAATTTTAAATTTTTTGGAGCACTTAATATAAGATAAGAATTTTCTGCTGTATAAAATTTTTCACTAAAATCTTCAATAATTTCTCTTGTATTTAAATTCAGTATATACATACATCTACTCCTAAACTTCAATTTACATTTCAAAAACTTTCTATAATGATTATTGTAATTATTTTACACTATTTTAATAATTATTATTTAATATTTATGTTAAATTTATTATAAGACAAGGGTTAAATATTTTTATTGTTTAATTAAAATCTTTACCACAAATTATACCATGTATTTATTTTAAATCATATTTCGTATTATTAATACTAAAAAATTATTGATACTTAAAAAATAAAAAATAAAATGCATATACTAAACTAACAATAGCATATACACTTCATTCTTATTTTTAACTAAATTATATAATTATAATATACATTAAATATTCAATCTGATAATTAATATACATAACATCTATTCATCATTTAATCTATATCCTACACCAACCTCTGTAATTATATACCTTGGGTCAGCAGGTTGCTTTTCTATTTTCCTCCTTAATGTTGCCATAAAAACCCTTAAAGACTTAGTTTCATTTCCAATAATACTACCCCATATCTCTTTTATTATAAAATTATGAGTAAGTACTTTTCCATGATGTTTTGCAAGTAATGAAAGAATATTATATTCAATAGGTGTCAAATGGACTTCATTATCATCAACTATAACTCTTCTTTTATCAAAATCAATCAATAATTTATCTACTTCAAAAGTAGATTTAACTTCTTCTTTTTGTTGTAACTCTATCTGTGAATGTCTAAGTGCTACTCTAACTCTAGCCAATAATTCTACTATCGAAAATGGTTTTGTTAAATAATCATCCGCTCCTGCATCAAATACTTCTACCTTTTCTCTATCTTGTTCTCTTGCGGAAACTACAATTATTGGTATCTTTGAAAATTGTCTAATAGCTTTTATTACCTCTATTCCATCCATATCTTCTAACCCTAAATCCAAAAGAACGACATCTGGAGAATATGAAACAGCAATCGATATTCCTTCTTTACCAGTTATAGCTTCCTTGACATCGTAATCTTGTGTCAAAAGCGCAGTAGATATAAATTTTCTTATTGTCTTATCATCCTCTACTAATAATATAAGTTTTTTACTCATTTCTTCCTCCAAAAATAAATTTCAAAATTTGACATTATTCATTTTCCTTAGGCAAACTAAATTTAAAAGTTGAACCTTTATCTCTATTATTTTCTACCATAATTTCACCTTTATGAGCTTGAATTATTGATTTACAAATTGATAATCCAAGTCCAACACCTTTTCTAGAATCCTTAGAACCTTCTTCTCCTGTAAAAAATCTATCAAAAACATGCTTTTTCAATTCTTTTGATATACCAGGGCCATTGTCAGATACTTCAAACCAAACATAATCTTCTTCTTCATATACATTTATATTTATCTTACAATCTTCTTTTGAATATTTTAAAGAGTTATCTATCAAATTAATTAAAACTTGCTCTACCAATTTTGCATCCATAGGAACAAATAGTATTTGTTCTGGTATATTAATATCTATAATTGCATTCTCAATTCTTTTTTTAATTTTTTGCAATGCTTCTGAGATAACCTCTTCAACAAGTTCAGAATGTTTTTTAACTTCTAATTTTCCTTCATCTATTTTAGTCATGCTAAGTAAATTTTCAACAAGTCTAATTAACCATTGAGTATCTTCATATACACCACTAAGTAATTCATCTATTATATCTTGACCTATAGTACCTTTATTTTTTATAATCGTACTTACTGCTCCAGATATTCCTGCTAATGGAGTTCTAAGGTCATGGGAAACTGCTCTTAGAAGATTACTTCTTAATCTTTCTCTCTCTATTTCAAGATTGGTATTTTCTTTTGCTTCTGATAGAATTTCTCTGTCAAGAGCTATTGCCATTTGAGCTATTATTGTTTCAATTAAATTTATGTCTTCTGCATCTAATTTCGAATCAATACATGATATCCCAACAACCCCTAAAGTTAAATTCATACCTACTATTGGTATATAATACCCCTTTGAACCTGGAAGTGTATCTGTATCACTACCTGCCACTGTTGAATTGGATAAAACCCAACTTGCAACAGCTTTTTCATCGTCACTATCTAAATCATTTTTATCTTTGTTAGAAGCATTTTTTTTATATAACTTTGATTTTTTATGCTTATCTACACTTAAATAACAAACTACATCTCTACTCAAACTAAGAGATAAAAGCTCTATCCCCTTATTTACTATATCATCTTTATTTGATAACCTCAAAAATCCCTTTATTATTTGGTATATCATTTTTGTATTTTCTTCTCTTTTAGCAGCTGTTTCTGCTTCATGTTGTACCTTAGATGTAAGTGTACTAGTTATTATACCAACTATCGAAAATACAACTAATGTAACTATATAGTTTGAATCAGCTATTGATAATGTATATATTGGTGCTGTAAAAAAATAATTTAGCAGGATTATATTTAACACAGAACTCACTATACCTGTGCTATATCCTTTAGTCCACATTGAAACTAAAACTACTCCTAACATATATATTAGCAGTATATTTTCTCTTATAAATCCAAGACTTTGTACTACATATGCTAAGATACTTATCATTAAAGTAACAATCATAAGTTTGATAAAATCAACCTTACTAATTTTAAATTTTGATTTTATTGATAGTTTATCTTTTTTAGGTTTATATTTAACTTCTGAAGCAAATTTATAAGGTATTATATGTATATCTATATAATCCACTTCGTCTATTAATTTGTCAACTATATCTTTTTTAAATTTCTTATTAAGTTTTTTATTATTTGAATGATTTCTACCTATTACAATTTTTGTTACATTTCTAAGCTTTGCAATCCTAAGTATCTGTTCAATTACATCTTCACCATGTAAAACAATTATTTCACCACCTAATTTCTTGGCAAGTTTTAAATTGTTTTGTAATTGTTTTTGCTCTTGTAAAGGTAATCTTGCTGTATTTGGAGTTTCAACATATAAAGCTATCCATTTTGCAAATGTACTGTCTGATATTCTAGATGCAGTTCTAATGACTTTTGCAGAGGATGGAGAGGGGCTTATACATGCAAGCAATGTATCTGATGTAGGTATTACGCTTACATCACCTTTTGATAATCTAGTCATTTGTACTTCTTTATTTACTCGTTCTGCTGTTTTTCTAAGGGCAATCTCTCTAAGGGCAACTAAATTATCTTTTATAAAAAAATTATCTTTTGCTCTAATTGCTTGTTCTTTCTTATATATTTTACCTTCACTGAATCTTTCAAGAAGTACATCAGGTTCAACATCAATAAGTTCCAATTGTGTATTAGTATCTAAAAACTTATCTGGTATAGTTTCTTTAACTGATACATTTGTAATTATTTCAACAATGTCATTTAGACTTTCTAAGTGTTGAACATTTACAGTGGTATATACATTTATACCTGCTAACAATAATTCTTCTATATCTTGCCACCTTTTTGTATGTCTTAGCCCAGTGACATTAGAATGTGCAAACTCATCTACCAATATAACGTCTGGCTTTCTTGCCAAAGCAGCATCTAAATCAAATTCTTTTAGTTTTATAGATTTATATTCTATCTCCTTTACAGGAAGAATTTCTAATCCCTCAAGTAAAGCTAATGTCTCTGGTCTTGTGTGTGGTTCAATATATCCAACTACTACATCTACACCTACTTTTTTCAAATTTTGTGCAGATTCCAACATAGAATAAGTCTTCCCTACTCCTGCTGCATAGCCAAAAAATATTTTTAATTGACCTCTATTCAATTTATTTTCTTCATTTTTAATTTTTTCTAACAGTATATCAGGGTTTGGTCTGTCCATTAAACAACCTCCTTACACCTTTCATTATTATTATATTATCAATTTTGGCATAAAATTGTAGTTAAAATGTATTTTTAATGATTAAGATTATGTAAAGATTTAAATATGTACTATTAACTAAATAATAAAAATACTTAATAAATACAAGTAGCAAATAACTTTAGAGATTTCATATACACGATTCGGATTTTATACATAAAAAATAAAGCAAAACACTACAAATGAATGGTATGTGTTTTGCTTTATTTGCAGTTTTATTTTAATAGGTTTGGCTTTAATCGTTAATAAAGTCCAAAAGAATATCTCCATTATTTGTATAAGTTGTAAGTTTCTTTGAACCATTATGTTTATCATTAGGCAAATTACTTTTTCCCTTTTTTATATAGTTTGATATAAAAAAATCATCATAAGAACCTATTAGTGTTCCACCTATATTACCATTTTTCGTTTCAAGTTCTATAGAGTTTCTTGCATCAAGCTCTTTTAATTCAATATTTCCATTGCTAACCTTTATATCTACTGAACTTAAAAATGATAATTGTGATATTTCTATATCTCCATTAGATGTTTTTAAGTTTAGATTTTCTAAAGATTCATTGGGTATCCACATTTTTATTGTTCTGTTTTCTATTGAAGTCTTTCCACCTATATAATCACTCCAACCCTTATTAGTAATATATTTAATTGACAATCTATTTTTTTCGAATAAATCAATCATATAATACTCTTTTTCACTGTCATAATAAGAAATATGAATTTTTTTATCTGAAGATGGAAAAACCTCAATTTTTCTATCTTTTATGTCAACTTCTATATTATCTATATATAACATAGAGTATTGTTTTTTCTCATAAGTAGTATCTGTAGAAGAACACCCCACTAAAGTGCTTGATAATACAATTAATATACTTAAAAGACTAAATAATTTTTTAAAGTTTTTTTTCATTTGTAATCTCCTTGTTAAATAGCTTTCTTCTTCAATACAATCAAACAAAGATATGCTAATAGGAAACTACCTATTGAACAAATTCCAATATGTAACAGTGGATTGCTATTGAACATAATAAGCTTAAAAAACTCTACCAGTATGCCACGCAAATGCTGTATAGGAACAAATATACATATGATAGCTATAAGAGCGATGTCAGTTATCCATCCATACCAATAAGTTTGCATAGACAATAATAAATGTAAAAATATAGATACTAACAATAGGAAGGTAAATTGCTGGAAAAAAGCAAGAAATGGTCCATTTTGCCACCAACCACATAGTTCTAATAAATTTATTACTGTTTGAGTTTGATTAATCGGGTCTATTACAAGATGAATGAAAGTATTTATGAGAGATACTGCTAGAGCAGTAATAATATATGTTATCATACTTCCCCAAAAGTAATATTTTTTAGTTGCATTTAAATATATCAGCTTGCTGAAATTAAAATATACAATAAAAAATGGAACTATTAATATATAAAGATAAGTATAATTTCCACGGCTTATGGCTATTTTTGCAGCACTAGATGTACTGGATAATAATACTACTAAAATTGTAATAATAAATCCAATAAAGCTACTCGAAAAATTACGTTTTACAATTGTTAAAACTGGATTCATATTAAATTACCTCCTTTCTTCCAACCATATAAATAAAGAAATCTTGGAGAGACATTTCTTCTATATTAAGACTCTCAGAATTAATAGGTACGTCAAAAATGTGCCTTGTCAAAAAACCTCCAACTTGTTCATTTCCAATTATATTCAAATCTTTAGTAGCTTCTTCTACCTCTTGTTTTGGTCCACTTACACTATATGCTTTATCCTTAATAACTTGTAATGTATCAAAAAAGCATAATGCTCCTCTATCAATAATAATCAATTTTTGCATAACTTTTGCAATTTCATCTATTATATGAGTAGAAACAATAATAATTCTTGGTTTCCGAGAAAAACTTTCTGTTAATAAAGAGTAAAACTCTGCACGCATAATTGCATCAAAACCAAGTACTGGTTCATCTAAAAGAATTGCTGGTTTATTACTTGAAAGACAAATAATAGTAGAAACCATAGTTTTCATTCCCAATGAGAGTTTATTGAACTTTTTACTTCCATCCAATTCAAAGCGTTCCATCATCTCAATGGCAAATTGATTGTCAAAAGAAGGATTTAATTTTCCTGCAATTTTAATAAGTTTTTTTACAGGAAGATTAAAATGTTTTGCAAAGTTATCAATATAACTGACACTAGTATCCATTGTTGCTGTACTAATAAAACCTCCATTCACATAAATACTTCCACTAGAAATATTCTGATAACCTGCAATAGATTTTAAAAGTGTAGTTTTTCCTGCACCATTTCTTCCCAACAAGCAATATATTCCATCTGCTTGAATTGTACATGTAAAATCTCTTAAAACAACTGCTTCTTTGTATTTCTTCGTTACTTTTTTTAATTCTATCATAACTTGTTATCCTCTCTAATCTTTCTTTTTTATATCATTGTGACTTATGTCAACAGATGATATAATGTATTATAAACTTTTGTGTTACAAAAAAGTCAAGAGGTGAATGAATGAAAAATTACTTTTCGATTAAACAAGCTGCAGAAATTGTAGGTATGACTAGTGAATCACTACGTCACTATGACCGTATTGGTATTGTAAAACCTTGTTACAGAGATGAATCATCTGGTTATAGATATTATTCTGAACAAGAACTTGTAAAATTACAAACTATAGCATTACTTAAATCAATGGATTTTACATTAACAGAAATTGGAGACATATTACAACTTGATAACCTACACAAAGTTATTGAAGCTCTGAAACAAGCTGAAGAAAATGCAAATAAGAAAATAGCTTATCTCCAATATGCAAAAGAAAAAATTAAACGTGCTTACACAGATTATGAAAACAAATTAAATAATATTGATACTAAAAAAGATAATTTTTTTGTAATGCATATTCCCAAAAGAGTTATTCTTATTTCCAATAATATGGAACATGCCTCATTAAAAAACTTATGGAACTATCATGAACATTTCTATAATCAACTTGATACATCATTAGAATCGCAATTTTTATTTGAAGATATGGCTGGTATGATTACAACTCCAGAAAAATCTAGACTGTTTGCAATTTGTTTAAAGTATCCCTCTGTAGAAGAATTAACTATATTGCCAGAAGGTGATTACCTATGTGCAAACTGTACAGAAGAAAATAAAGATATAGTTTTAAGAGAATTATTACATAAATTAAAAACAGAATCTAATATATGCCCAAATGTAATTGTACACATCATATCTGTAACTGGAATTTTACAATGGAATTATCAAATACAGATATTGCTAAATTAAGATAGCTTATTCAAAACTTATACAATATAAAATAAAAACTAGTTATATTAAATAAGATTTTTCCATATTAAAAAGTGGTATAACAGTTATAAGTGCTATACCACTTTTTAGTAAATCTAAAATGATTTTATCCTAAATCATTAAATAATTATTTTATTGTAAATTAAGTATTTCCATAAACTCATCACCTGTAATAGTTTCTTTTTCTAATAAATATTCAGCAAGTTCATGAAGTTTTTCAATATTGTTTTCTAAAATTTCAGTTGCATTTTTATGGCAAGTTTTTATTATTCTAAATACTTCTTCATCAATTTTGGCAGCAGTGTCTGAAGAACAAGCAAGAGAAGTATCTCCTCCTAGATATTGATTACTTATTGTCTCTAGAGCAACCATATCAAACTCTTCACTCATACCAAGACGAGTAACCATAGCTCTTGCAATTTTTGTAGCTTGCTCTATATCATTTGAGGCTCCTGATGTACAAGTATTAAAAATAACCTCTTCAGCAGCACGACCTCCTGTAAATGTAGTTATTTTATCAATTGCTTCTTCTTTAGACATAAGTACACTCTCATCTTCTGCAACTTGCATAGTATAACCCAATGCACCTGAAGTTCTAGGTATTATAGTAATCTTATGGACAGGAGCAGAATGTTTTTGCATAGCAGCAACAAGTGCATGACCTATTTCATGATAAGCTATAATTTTCTTTTCCTTATCTGAAATTACAGCTCCTTTACGTTGATATCCAGCAATTACAGTTTCGACAGATTCATCAAAATCCTGTTGTTCTACTATATCTCTTCCTGATTTAACAGCTAAAAGTGCGGCTTCATTAACAATATTTGCAAGTTCTGCGCCTGAAGCACCTGATGTAGACCTCGCAACTGCATTATAATCTATATCTGAGCTTACATTTACATTTTGAGCATGCACCTTTAATATAGCTTCACGTCCTCCAAGGTCTGGAAGTTCAACTGGTATACGTCTATCAAATCTTCCTGGACGAAGTAATGCTTTATCAAGACTATCAGGTCTATTTGTAGCAGCAAGTATTACTACACCTATTCCACCATCAAAACCATCCATCTCACTTAACAACTGATTCAAAGTTTGTTCACGTTCATCATTTCCACCTAATCCACTTCCATTATCACGCTTTTTCCCAATAGTATCAATCTCATCTATAAAGACTATACATGGAGCTTTTTCTTTTGCTTGTTTAAATAAATCACGAATTCTAGATGCTCCCATTCCTACAAACATCTCAACAAATTCAGAACCAGATATTGAGAAAAATGGAACATCTGCTTCTCCTGCTACAGCTTTTGCAAGAAGTGTCTTTCCTGTACCTGGAGGCCCTACTAAAAGCGCACCTTTAGGCATTTGTGCTCCTATCTTCTTGTATTTTTCTGGATTGTGTAAGAAATCTACTATTTCACTTAAAGCTTCTTTTGCCTCATCTTGACCAGCAACATCATTAAATCTTTTTCCACTTTGAGCAGATACATACATTTTGGCATTGCTCTTTCCAAACTGCATACTGTTGCCACCCATTCGCTTTTGCATTGATTTCATCATTAAATTACCAAATAGCATAAGAATACCTATAGGTATTATCCATGTAAGTAAAATACTTAAAAGTGGTGAGTTTTCCTTAGGAATAACCTTATTAAACTCTACTTTCGCATTTTTCAATCTATCTACCAATTCTGGGTCATCCATTCTACCAGTTATGTATATATTCTTATCTTTACTACTAGATGGACTTATTGCTATTCTATTATTTTCTATCTCAACAGATTTTACTTTTCCTGTATCCAACATCGTAAGAAACTTTCCATAGTCAATCTCAACCATTTTTTTATCCATTAGACTTGGAAATATTAAAGCATTTAAAAACATTACTACTATTATTATTATTGTATAATAATAGAGACCAGACCTTTTCTGTGGTTTATGTTCATCCATAATTTTATTCTCCTTTAAATTATTTTTTATGTTATTTGCAATCAATGTAAGTTAAAAGCTTATTTAACTTCTCTAAACCTTCTATTATATCTTCCATATCTTGCAATTTTTCACTAGTCATATTTTCAAAATAATCATCAAAGATACTGCTTGAAATACTCTCCTGTATATCTAGTGATTTATTTGTAAGCCTTACTTTTACAATTCTTTGGTCTTCCATATCTCTTATACGATTTAAAAAACCATTCTTTTCAAGTCTCTGACATATTACTGATACATTACTGTTTGTCATATTTAAATTTTTTCCTAAATCACTTATTTTTTTCTCTCCATGTTCACATAGTTCTGACAGAATCAAAGCTTGCACTGCTGTAATACCAAGTGGTTGATAAAATTGGCTCAATAAAGTTGCAAATTTAATATTTATATCTCTAGTCAATTCCAATAACTCTTTCTTAAAACTTATCTCATCCATACAAACTCTCCCTACAAAAATGCTTTATTTTACTGAATATTAACCTTAGGCTTAAGTGTATCTCACTAATAAATACTTAATACTATAATATTTAATGTATTAAATATTATAGTATTAAGTATTTATTGTCAATTACAATATTGTAACTTCAGTTATAAATATCATTTCTTATTGATATCTAATTTGATATAATATATTTTTAATAAAATTTAATGAAAAATCGATGTATATATTTTACACCGATTTCCCACTTTTTAATCCCATTGCAACTAATTATCTCAAATATAGTATGACTAAAAATCAAAATATAATAATAAATAGTGCAAAAATTTAATTCTTTATTATCATATCATGTACAAAATCAAAACTACCTTTATCTGCACCTAAGGTTGTTTCCATAATATAAACAAAAGCCTCTGTTTTTTGTAACATTTCATCTTTATTCCAATTGAACATTGATTCATCAAATATACACTCAGAAGAAGCAATCAAAAACTCTATCGTTTCTTTTGGATACTTTGTATTGAATACTCCTTCTCTTACTCCTTGTTCTACTACCTCTGCTAAGATTGGTGTAAAGTTTAGAATAGTTTTAACTATTGTCTTTTGATGCATTTCTGCATTGTTTGGTAAATGGAATTGTTCAATTACTTTTTCTTTATTATTTCCAACACTAGGTCTCTGAGACATCAATATCTGAAAGAATTTTTCAAGCACTGGAATTTCTGGATTTAAAGCAATTTTTTTTGCCACATTTATATCATTATCTATAATTCTAGTTATAATTGCATCCATTACTTCTTCTTTGGATTTAAAGTAGTAATAAAAAGTACCCTTTGCAATTCCAATTTCATTTAAAATATCATTTATAGTAGTTTTCGAATAACCTTTAGTACAAAAAAGCATTTCAGCTGTATCTAATATTTCAGCTTTACGTTCTTCAGGGTCTTTTACAATTCTCATATGTTTTCTCCTTTCAATAGACCGTCAGTCGGTTTAGTTTTATTATATAAAACTACTATTATAATGTCAAATTTTTTAAAAAATAATAAGGTATAAAGAATCATTAAGACTATCTCTATACCTATCATTTTCTATATCTTATCTAATTATTTTTATATAGCATCTCAAATTTATTGTAGTAGATAGTTTTTTATCCAATTTCTAAACAATAACTCAGAATGTTTTTTCCATTTGACAGTTGGCTCTTGTGAAGGGTCATCATTTGTATAATAGTTTTGAGGTATTGATATCTCATCTCCCTTGTCTATATCCCTCTTATATTCCTTATCAAGAGTGTACTTATCATATTCACCATGCCCCATTACAAATACATCTCTTGAGTTTGTAATTATATAAGGACCAGCTTCTTTAGAATGGCTTACAATACTCAATTCTTTATTATTTCTTAGAGCTTCAGTATTTATAGTAGTGTGTCTTGAATGTGGAGCAAAAAATTCTTTTTCAAATCCATCTACTATTTTACTATTTTTATCTACTTTATGCTTAAATACCCCAAAACATTTTTGACTTAATGGAAGTTTTTTTACATTGTAGTATTTGTAAAGACTTGCTTGAGCTGCCCAACATATATATAATGTAGATTTAGTTTTTCTTTTAGAATAATCCATAATTTCTTCTAGTTCATCCCAATAATCAACTTCTTCAAACTCCATTTGTTCAACTGGAGCTCCTGTTATTATAAAACCATCAAAGTGTTCTTCTTTGGCTTCATCAAATGTTTTATAAAAATCCTTAACATACTCATTGCATACTCTCTTACTTTCTCTTGTTGAGATTTTAATAAATTCCACAGATACATTAAATCCTGTTTTATCTATTCTTCTAAGTAAATCTAATTCTGTATCCATCTTTATAGGCATTAGATTCAATATAGCTATCTTTGTATCTATATTCTCTTCATATTTTAATTCTTTATTAAAATCTTCTTTGTAAACTACATCTATTCCTTCATCCAATAATTTATTAATAACAGGTAATCCTTTTGGTAGTATTAAAGCCATATCTTTTCACTTCTCTTTCTCTTAGACTATTAGAAATTTAAAGCTTGATTTAAATCAGCTATTAAATCCTCTACATTTTCTATTCCAACGGACAATCTTATTAGTGAAGGTAATACTCCAGATGCAATTAATTGTTCTTCTGTTAACTGTCTATGAGTAGTTGAAGCTGGATGTATAACACATGTTCTTACATCTGAAACATGTGTAACTAAAGATGCTATCTGTAATTTTTCCACAAATTTTTTGGCATTTTCTAATCCACCTCTTACTCCAAACGATAAAACTCCACTACATCCTTTTGATAGATACTTTTTGGCATTCTCATAATACTTATTATCTTCAAGTCCTGGATAGTTAATCCAATCTACATTTTCGTGTTTTTCTAAAAACTTAGCTATTTTAAGGGCATTTTCACTATGTCTCTCCATTCTAAGGTGAAGTGTTTCAACATTTAAATTAGTAAGATATGCATTAAATGGGCTTAAACAATTTCCATAATCTCTAAGTAGTTGAACTCGTGCCTTAGTTGCATATGCAGCATTTCCAAATTTTTGAGTATAGCTTATTCCATGATATGTTGGGTCTGGTTCAACTAACTCTGGAAACTTTCCATTATCCCAATTGAAGTTTCCACCATCTACTATAATCCCCCCAACACTTGAAGCATGCCCATCTAAATACTTTGTAGTAGAATGAGTAACTATGTTTGCACCATATTTTAGAGGATTGCAAAGCACTGGAGATGCTAGTGAATTATCAACTATAAATGGAACATTAACTCTCTTAGCCACATTTGCTATTTTTTCAAAATCTATAACTTCAAGAGTTGGATTGGCAAGTGTTTCTGCAAACACAACTTTAGTATTTTCATTTGCAAGTTTTACTATTTCATCTTCACTTGAATCTAAATCAAATGATATTAAATCTATTCCAAATTTTTTAAGACTAGGTCCCAATAAATTGAATGTCCCTCCATATACTTTTGAAGAACAAAGTATACTATCTCCTGATTTACATACATTTAAAACAGCTAACATATTTGCGGATTGACCTGATGATACAGCTACAGAAGATACTCCCCCTTCTAACAAACTTATTTTTTCTTCAAAGGCTTGAACAGTTGGATTACTTATTCTTGAATACATATGTCCATCAACTTTCAAATCAAATAGGTCAGCAAGTTGGTCTATACTACTATATTTAAAAGTTGTACTTTGGTATAAAGGTAAGACTCTTGGTTCTCCATTTCCTGGTTTATAATTTCCTTGTACACATATTGTTTCTTTGTTATACATTTTTGTATCCCCCTTAGATTTTAGTAAAAAAAATTAAACTATTTACCAGATGAGATTTAAAATAAATAAAGCCTGAGTATATAACTCAGGCTCTGTATAAGCTTAATTATACTCATCTCTCAGCTTTCGCCGCAGGATTTAGCACCAATGTATATAAATATACTGGTTGCCGGGTTTCATAGGGCCAGTCCCTCCACCTCTCTGGATAAGATTTATTTAATTTTTCTATGTTTTATATCTTATATATTTTTCCTAATTTTGTCAACTATTTTTTTAAAATTTTTCTTTTAATAACTTTTCCAACTTCTACTTGAACTACAGACATTGTGGCTAGAATGATTGTTATGAGCCATTCTGAACCATTTAAAATAGTTAAACTGAATGCATTTCTAAAGACAGGTACAAATAGTATTACTGCTATTAATAATGCAGAAGTTAAAAATGAAATTAAAAGAAATGGATTCTTACCATTATTTTTATTAAACATGGAATCTGTATTTGAACGCTGACTAAATGCTCTTAACATTTGTGAAAATGCTAATACACAAAATGCCATTGTTTGACCTACAGCATGATTTTCTATATTAAGACCAATTTTATATGCTAAAATAGTCATTATTGCCACAAATATACCTTGAGTAACTACTCTTTGTATAAGATTTTTTTCAAATAAGGTTGTTGATTTTACTGGCTGATGCTTCATTATATTTCTACTTGGTGGGTCAACTCCAAGCGCAAGGGCTGGAAGTGTAGCAGTTGCAAGGTTTACCCACAAAATATGAACTGCAAGAAGTGGAGTATCCCAATTTAATAATATTGCAACAAACAATGTAAGTATCTCTGCTATATTACCAACAAGTAAGAATTGTATAACTTTCTGTATATTTCTATATACACGTCTACCTTCTTTTATTGCATAAGCAATTGTTGTAAAGCTATCATCCATTAAAATCATATCAGAAGAATCTTTTGCAACGTCTGTACCACTTATACCCATAGCTATACCAATATCAGCAGATTTTAAGGCAGGAGAATCGTTTACTCCATCTCCAGTCATTGCTGGCACTTCTCCAATTCTTTTTAGAGATTGTATAATTCTAAGTTTATCAAACGGGGACACACGTGCAAATACTGTAGCATTTTTAACAGCCTCATCTAGCTCATCATCACTTAAATTATCAAGTTCATCACCAGATATAACAGTATTTCCTTCATTCCATATTCCTAATTCATGAGCTATTGTTGTGGCAGTAACTTTATGGTCACCAGTTATCATTATAGTTCTTATACCTGCTTCTTTACAAGTATTTACTGCATCAATTACCTCAGTTCTTGGAGGGTCAATCATACCAACCATACCTATAAATGTCAAATCATATTCTATATTTTCATTATCTTCTTTTGGTATAGATGAAATCTCACGCTTCGCAAAACCAAGTACACGCAATGCATCTTTAGACATAGTAAGACATAATTCGTGTATATTTTTTTTATCCAATTCGGTAATATTTCTTTCGCCTTTTGATGTTAATATTTTAGTACATAAGTCAAGAATTTCATCTACTGCACCTTTAGTATAAGCAGTAATCTTTCCATCTATATTATGAACAGTTGTCATACATTTTCTATCAGAATCAAAAGGCTGTTCAAATACACGTGGATATTCTTCTTCAAGAGCTTCTTGATCTATTCCAAATTTGTTAGCCATAAAAATTAATGCACCCTCTGTTGGGTCACCTAATATTTCATCTGTTTTATCTGGATTAATACATGCATCATTACAAAGTGCACCAGCATAAACAATCTCTTTATATACTAGTGGATGTTTTTCAGATGCAGTATCTATTGATGTAACTTTCCCAGATTCAAAATCTCCATTTACAGCAATATGTGTAACAGTCATCTTATTTAAAGTTAATGTACCAGTTTTATCACAACATATTACTGTAGCTCCTCCTAGTGTTTCAACAGCAGGTAATTTTCTAATTAAAGCATTTCTTTTAGCCATACGTTGTACGCCTAAAGCCATTACAATAGTAGCTGTTGCAGGTAATCCCTCTGGAATAATTGATATGGCAAGGGAAATTGCAATCATAAACATTGGCAAGAGAGGTCTCTGATAAAATGCACCTATTGCAAATATAACAACGCATACAATAATACCTATTACACTTAATGTCTTTCCAACAGTATTAAGTTTACGTTTTATAGGAGTATCAAAATCATCTTGTGAATCTAAAAGATGCGCTATGTTACCCACTTCTGTATCCATACCAGTTGCAACTACAACACCTACACCTCTACCATATGTGACGATTGAGGATGTATAAGCCATATTGCTACGGTCTCCTAATACACATTCTTCAGATAAGATTGTATCTGAGTCTTTTTCTGATGGAACAGATTCTCCTGTTAATGAAGCTTCTTGAATTTTTAAACTTGATGTCTCTATTAAACGAAGGTCTGCTGGAACCATCGCCCCATCTTCTAAAAAAACAATATCTCCTACTACAAGATTACTTGCTGGAATAACACTTTCTTCACCCTCACGCATAACACGAGCTATAGGTGAATTCATATTTTTTAGTGCTTCTAGTGATGATTCTGCTTTTTTCTCTTGAACGATTCCAATAACTGCATTTACTGTTACAATTATTAGTATTACAAAAGCTTCTGTAAATTCTCCAAATATCAAAGATAATATGGCTGCACCTATTAAGATTAAAACCATAGCATCTGTAATTTGACTCCAAAGCATTTGTAAAGTTGTTCTAGGTGGTTTTTTTCTCAGTTCATTTAAACCATTCTCTTTAATCCGTTTTTCCGCCTCGGTATCGGTGAGCCCCTCTTCTGATGAATCTAGACTTTCTAAAATTTCATGTGTTGCTCTTGAATGCCAAGGCATCTGTTTGTGATTTTCCATTTTGGAAGATCACTCCTTTCTTTTTTTGATTTAAGAATAATTATATTTTAAAATTAAGCTCAATTCAATACACAATAAGCATATTTTACCTAAATTTAACAATACTATTTAATATTTAAAACTATCTACTCTTTTACAAATACATATTCACCACTATCAGATAGCTTTTCTTGATACTTATATCCACCTAAATCGAACTTCTTTAGTTCCTCAATATCTCCTACTCTATTTTTTACAATATATTTTACCATCATTCCTCTAGCTTTCTTTGCTTGTGTAGATTCAACTTTCAATTTACCATTTTTACTTACTTTAAAAGTACATGTAATATATGTATCACTATCTTTAATAAATTTTTCTATGGATTTACTGTATTCATTTGATGTCAGATTGACGATAGCCTTTTTTTCTTTAATTAGTTCTTTATATATGCTATTTCCCCAATATTCATATAAATTCTTAAATTCTTGTATCTGTAATTTTGTCTGCATTTCTAATCTATATTCATATATGCTGTCATATGGTTTTATAACTCCATACAATCCACTTATGATTCGAATACAACCATCTGCAAATTCTTCATCTTGCTTTGTAAAACTATGTGCTTCTATGTTTTTATATTGCATTCCATCATAAGTTAAGATTGCAGGACTCCCAAGTCTATCAAACTTAATGCTCTCAAATCTATTTTTATTTAATGTAGCTAGTTTTTCATTGATTTTCATTTTGTTTTTGAAATCTTCTATACTAAATATTTTTATATTCTCCACTATTTCTTTTGCATTATCTATAAAACAAGGCAAACTTAATTCTCTATCAAATGTTTCTACATGCTTCATATTTTTAGCTGGTGATAACATTACAATCATAAATTTCTATTACTCCTGTTTTTCCAAATATTCAAGAATTTCTTGTGCATTTGTATCTGGCTTTGCTTTTTCAAATACCTTTTCAATAATTCCATTTTCATCTATGATATATGTTGCTCGCACAACTCCCAATGCAGTTTTTCCATACATTTTTTTCTCTTTCCATACATCAAAGGCTTTAATAGCAACTAAATCAGGGTCAGAAAGTAAAATAAATGGCAGTTCATGTTTTTCTGCAAATTTTTGATGTGATTTTATACTATCTTTACTTATACCAATAACTTGTACATCATCCTTTTTAAACCCATCATACGCATTTCTAAAAGCACAAGCTTGGCGTGTGCAACCTGGTGTATTATCTTTAGGATAAAAATATACTACTACTTTTTTTCCTTTAAAATCTGACATACTTACTTTATTTCCATCTTTATCTTCTAATGTAAATTCTGGTGCTTTTGTTCCTATACTCAACATATATATCTCTCCTTTTGTTTTTATTGATAAATTTATATTATGTATATATTATTACCCCATATATCTGTTCGTAAATAAAATATTTTATTTTTTATGTATAAAAATTCATCAATATATAATTTTCATATATTTATATACTAAAAATAAGTAAAAATACTTTAAGTCTATTATTCAAACTTAAAATCTCTTTAAATAATAGACTAATTAAAATAGACAGTATTCAATATATATTAAATACTGTCTGTTTATTGTTATTTTTATAATATTATAATCTATATAAATTTAAATTCTTCAACATCAAACAAGCCTAAATCAGTAAGTCTTATTTGTGGAACAACAGGAAGCGCCATAAAAGAAAGCGTAATAAAAGGGTCTACATATCTTGGCACTCCCATATTTCTTGCTATCTCCAACATATTGTCAGTCGTTTCCTGTACTTCTTCAGCTTGAAGAGTACTAATTAATCCAGCGACTTGAAGATTCAGGTGTGCAATAACTTTTCCATTTGATACAATTACATAACCACCTTGAATTTCTTTCAAATAATTTATTGCAATTATTATGTCATCATCATTATCTCCTGCAACTATTATATTATGAGAATCATGAGCCACAGTAGTGGCTATTGCTCCATTTTTTATTCCAAAGCCTTTTAGTGGTGCAATTGATATATTCCCAGTCATTCTATGTCTCTCAACAACACAAAGCTTTGAATACTCTTTATTTGGAATAAAATATCCATCTACATTTGGTATGGATTCATACAATTTATTTGTTAAAATTTGATAAGGTACAATTTCCATCACATAATTTTTTTCATTTGATTTTAACTGTATTTTCTCTTTACTAATCTCTTTAAATTTAACTGTATTGAGTAACTCTTTGTCTTTAATCTCATAATTGTAATTAGAGAACATTTCTTTAGTTACCAATTTACCATCTTTATAAACACTCTCCACTTCCATTTCATTTAAACTATTCAACACAACAATATCAGCTTTATAACCAGCTCCTATTGCTCCAATCTTTTTTAACCCATATACTTTTGCCGAATTATATGTTGCAATCTTTATGGCTTTGATAGGTTCCATACCTAAATCAATTGCACATTTTATATTCCATCTTATATGACCTTGTTTTTCTATATCATCTAAATGCTTATCATCTGTACAAAACATAAATTCTTCAATTGGTAAGTTATGATTTAACAATCCCTTTACTATAGATTTCAAGTTCTTCGCTGCACTACCTTCCCTTATTAAAATCTTTAGACCTGCTCTCAATTTTTCATATACCTCATCAAAAGTTATACATTCGTGGTCATTTTCTATTCCTGCACACACATATGTCTGAAGTGATTTCCCACTTATATTTGGAGCATGTCCATCTACAATCTTACTTTTAAAAATTTCTAATTTATCTAAGATTTCTTTTTCAGAATCTATAACATCATTAAAGCACATTACCTCTCCTAATCCTAAAATCCTAGGATTCTGTATATACTTCTCCATGTCTTTTGCACAAAATTTACCGATTCCATTAGTTTCAAATCTTGTCGCAGGTACAGATGAAGGCATCATGATATATACATTAAGTGGTATATCTTTTGTCGCTTCTAATAAAAAATCTATTGCATTTGCTCCTTTTACATTAACCAATTCATGTGGGTCAGCGATGATAGTTGTCGTACCTGATTTCAATAATTTTTTTGATAATTCAATTGGCATTACCATTGTAGATTCAATATGCATATGTGCATCAATAAAGCCAGGTGATATATATTTACCACTACAATCAATTTCTACATTACCATTGTAATCCCCAATACCAACAATAGTATCTTCCACTATTGCCACATCTCCCACTATCAATTCTTCTGTAAATACATTTATGATTGTTCCATTTTTAAGTACAATGTCAGCTTTATCTCTTCCACTTGCTACATCACACTTTTTCTTTAAAGTACTCATTTTTACAACTCCTCTTAAGTTTTTTATATCAATATACTTGTTGTATTACATATTATAATTTAATTTATTAATATATATTATATATGAGTTTTAATAAAAAGTATCACTTGAAATTTGTTCCAATATTCATTTAATTAAACAGAGAGAACATGAGAAATAATATTATCCCTCATGTTCTCATTAATAGCTCAGTCATATTAAATTTTCACTTTACACTTGCTTATTATTAATCTTGAAATATAAATTTATAAACTTGTATTATTCATTCTTAGTTATCTGTATATAATCATCTTTATCCTAAAAATACATAAACTATCATACCTACAAGTATTGCTGGTATAGTGGTAATAATCATGGCCCATAAAGACGATTTTTTATCCATTGCTAGAAGTGGAAAAAGTGCATCTCCATCTTGGGAGATAGAGTTGGCTATAACTGCACCAAGTGGTATAGTTCCCTTCAAATAGAATGACATAAGCACAATTTGTATACCACACCCTGGAATAAGTCCAAGACCTGCACCTATAAATACACTTATTACGCCAGTTGATAATACTAGTTTGACTAAGTATTCATCTCCACCTAAAATTAATATTATCAAATCATAAATAAGATATGCAATAAAAATCCATGTAATTACAAATGATATTTCACCAACAGAGTGTATAAGCATTTCTCTTAGAGAAATCTTTTTATTTTCCTCTTCTTTTTGGTTGGAATTTTTAAATACTTTTTTAAAACACCACATATAAATTATTGAAAATAATATTCCAATAACTGCAATTGCTTCTTCTAAGGAATGTAGCTTCTCAATTATAGGTAGATTAAGCCCAGAGTGAGCAAGCAACATAAATATAAAACCTATTAATACAATTCCTATATAAATTTTATATCCTTTCCCATGTGTTATTATAAATGCAAGTCTATTTGTGTTGCCATGAGATTTAGCAAGATTGTCCAATATTATTTCATCATGATTATGTGCTTCTTTAGAGTTGGTTTTATTTATACTGTGTTTATCCAATTCTCTTCGCTTTTTTAATCCTAATTTTTCTTCAAGTTTAAAACAATCTACTAACTGCCCAGTTATTATTCCTGTAATAGTACTAACTATTGTAACAAAAAAATACATCTTAATATTCGCTGAGATAAGTACAAATGCAGCATCTCCCATACTAGCTATTAAACTTGCGATTATTGCACCAAAGCTCAACTTCCCATTTATGTATAATGGCATTATTGCTAAACTTCCCCCACAACCTGGTATAGCTCCAATTAAAGCCCCTATCAAAGGTTGAAGTTTTCTGTTTTTTGATATTATATTAGTAAAATTCCCACTAGTTTTATAATTAATATATCCAAATAACAAAATAAAAAATCCAATCATAGAACCTACATGTAAAAATGCTTCTTCAGAAGCAGATATTAGCATTTCCATTAATTTACCTCCTTACCTAATTTCACAATAATTATATTATATTTTATTTGTTATTGATAATCAATATCAATTTATCTTTTATATTCTTAATATTAAAAAGTGCGCATCTTATATTATTAATTTCTCATACATTAAGATACACACTTTTTGATATTAGGCTATCTATTTATCACATGTAGTATGAAATCACATATGATAAATAGATAAGTTCTATGTTATAACAATGTCCACATGCTGTATTATTTACTGAACTTATAAATTTTCAATGAATGTTACAACTTCTTCTATTATCCAATTAGGTGTAGATGCTCCCGCTGTAATGCCTAATGTTTTATATCTTTTAAGCATATCTACATCCAATTCATCTTTAGTTTCTATTGCAAAAGTTGGAACTAAATCTTCACAAACTTTTACTAATTTTTGAGTATTAGAGCTATGTTTGCCCCCTATAACTACCATACAATCAACTTCTCTAGCCAACTCTTTAGCTGATTCTTGTCTTGTCTTTGTAGCTGAACAAATAGTATCATTAAACACAATTTTTTCCAGTTTATCTGATAGTTTAGCAACTATACTTGAATATAAATCTGGATTTATTGTAGTCTGTGCCACAAGACAGTATTTTTTTGAATTATCCAAGTCCATATTTTCCATCTGTTCTACAGTCTTTATTATTATTGCTGAATTTTCACACCATCCATTTATGCCTATTACTTCTGGATGTTTCATATCTCCAATAACTATTATTTCATAGCCTTTATTATGATACTCGCTTACTACTGTATGTATTTTCTTTACAAATGGACATGTAGTATCTACTATTTTTAGTTTTTTATCTTTTGCCTCTTTATATATTTTCTCAGGAACTCCATGAGACCTGATTATCATATTTTCATAATTTGGTATTATATCAATTTCATCTACAGTTTTAAGACCTTTTTCTTCATATTTTGCTACTGCTTGTTTATTATGAATAAGAGGTCCTAGAGCATATATACCAGAATTATTTTTTTCTACTTCATCCCATGCCATTTTCATTGCTCTTTTAACTCCAAAACAAAAGCCAGCATGTCTTGCTATTTTTACATTCACAGGTTTTCCCCCCTTATTTTGAATATTTAAAGTAATTTTGTTTTATTACTTCTAAAATCTCTTGTGATATTCTTTCATGGTCATCATTACTCAATTTTTCTTTAAAATGTTCTTCAAACGATATCGGTTCTCCAATATATACAATTACTTTACTAAATAGTTTATATTTAGATATTATCGATACTGGAACAACTTTAGACTTACTCTTTATTGTAAATACAGAAAGACCTGCCTTAGCTTTACCAAAAGAATCCCCTTTAATTCTAGTCCCTTCTGGGAATATACCTAATATATAACCATCTCTAATAGACCTCAAAATAGTTTTTATTGTAGATACATCTGGCTTCTCTCTATTTATCGGCATAACATGCAATTTTTTTAATAAAAATCCTAATGGCTTAATTTTAAATAATTCTTTTTTTGCAATTGCAGCTATTTCTCTATTTTCTATAGCAGCAGCCAAAAATACAGGGTCAAGATTAGACTTATGATTTGAGGCTACTACTATATTTCCTCTATCTGGAATATTCTCAGCACCTATAACCTCATACTTAAAAAACAGTTTAGAAAAACCTTTAAAAATAGTTATTGCAAATCTATAAAAATTCACGTTTATCTCCCTTCAATACTACATTATATTTTATTATGATACATCAAACTAAAGATTTATTTTAGAGACAACTTCAGCTACAACCTCTTCTATGGTTTTCCCTGTAGTATCTATTTCTAGTGCATCATTAGCTTTTACTAATGGAGCAAATTCTCTGTTTGAATCAATATCATCTCGTTTTATTATATCTTCAATTACTTCCTTTAAAGTAGTATTATATCCCTTATCACAAAGTTCTTTATAACGTCTACTTCCTCTTTCTTCTGGAGTAGCTACTAAAAAGAATTTATAATCTGCATTTGGGAAAACATATGAACCTATATCTCTACCATCTAATATTACTGAACTTTTTGTTCCTATTCTGCGTTGAACTTCAACCATTAACTGTCTTACTTCTTTTATCTTGGCTACAGCAGAAACATTATTACTTACTTCTATTGTTCTTATTTCTTCATTTATAATTTCTTTGTCCAAGTAAATATTATTATTCTTAAAATCTATATCCGAATTTTTAGCTATCTCAATAACTTCTTTCTCATTATTGACATCAATATTACTTTTTAAACACTTATAAGTAACTGCTCTATACATAGCACCTGTATCTATATAATTTATATCTAGCTTTTTTGCTACTATTTTAGCTATTGTACTTTTTCCAGCTCCTGCTGGACCATCTACAGCTATAACTAAATTACCCATATATACACCTCTATTTATTCATATTTAATTGTTAGTTAAAAACTACACTTATACACTAATACCCGAAAGATATCCAGTTGAAAAAGCTATTTGTAAATTGTATCCTCCAGTTTCTGCATCTATATCAATTACTTCACCTGTAAAAAACAAATTCTTAATTAATTTAGACTCCATAGTGGAAGAGTTAATTTCTTTAACTGATATTCCACCAGAAGTAACCATACCAGTGTTTATACCTGTAGTTCCATTACAAGTCAGCTTCATATTTTTTATATACTCAATGATTTTAATTTCATCCACTTTAGATAAATCACTTGCTTTTTTATCATTTAAAGATAATAGCGTAAGAATTTCTTTTAAGAAATTTTGAGGTAGTATTTGTTTAAGATTATTTATGATATTTTTGTTTGGAAATTCTCTGATTATACTAGAGATTTCATCAGCATTTAAACTTGGTAAGAAATCTATATTTAATTCTACCTTTTCTTTATCAATAGTCTTATTAATATAAGATGACATTATAAGCACACAGGGTCCTGTTATTCCAAAATGTGCAAATAACATGTCTCCTGTCTTTGATATTTTCTTTTTCTTAATCTTACAAGATATTTCCACATTCTTCATAGATATTCCTTGTAAATCTTTAATCCATTTTTCTTCTATTGTAAGTGGAACTAAGGCTGGATATAGACTATTTAATGTATGCCCATGATTTTGAAGAATCTTATACATTGAACCATCTGAACCAGTTTTTGAATAACTCACTCCTCCAGTTGATATAATGACCTTATCTCCTAATATCTTATCTCCATTATCTAAAATGACTCCTCTTATTAGACACTTTGATTTGTCTTTATTAGAATCATTTTCTGAAGTTATGTCTTCAGTTATAATGTCTATAACTTTTTTATTGTACATTATCTTAACATTGTGGTTGATTAAATCTTTATTTAGTACTTCTATCACTTCTATGGATTTATCATTTTTAGTATATACTTTGTTATCATTTTCTTCTTCTATTTTATATTCTAAATTTCTACTTTCAAAATACGAAATGAGGTCTTTATTTGTAAATGAGTAGAAACTGCTATAGAGAAATTTCTTATTATTAACAACTTTATCAAAAAAATCTTCTATCTCTCTATTGTTGGTAAAGTTACATCTACCTCCACCAGTAGCTCTTAGTTTTCTTCCTAATTCTCCATTTCTCTCAATTAGTATCACTTCATTATTATTTTTCGAAGCTGATAGAGCTGCCATCATTCCAGAAGCACCTCCACCAACTACTATAACTTTACTCATAAACTTCTCCTTATAATTGATTATTACTCTAATGCAGAATTATTTATCTTTACATGATTTTTTATATGGCTTGTATCATTCATTTTTATTATAACAGGACCATAATCTTTAAATTCTACTATATTTAAAGCAGTATTATCCTGTTTGATTCTATATATATTTTCCATACCTGATTCTAAAAATGATAATAACATAACTCTTAATGTGATTGAATGAGTGACAAGAATTATATTTTTATTATCATATTTTTCATTTAATTCTTTTATAAAAGCATCTACTCTATCTTTTATGAGTTTAAGAGTTTCTCCTTCTGGTATGTTTACTAAGTGTGGTTCATTTCTCCATGTTGAATATATATCTGAATAATCTTTTTGAATCTCTTTTATTAAAAGTCCTTCCCAAACTCCAAAACCCATTTCTCTAAGTGCTTCTGTTTTTTGAACTTCAAGGTTAAGTTTATCCCCTAAAATTTGAGCTGTTTGCATTGCTCTTCCTAAGTCACTACTAAAAATATAATCAATCGAATATTTTCCAATATCTTCAGAAAGTTCTTTTGCTTGTTCTATCCCTTGAGGAGTAAGGTCCGAATTACCATGTCCTTGTGTTTTCCCTAAAAGATTCCAATCTGTTTGTCCATGTCTTACTATATAAAAAGTATTTCCCATATGCCCTCCTAATATATGCCCATTTTTATTAAATATAAATTAGTACTTCTCAAAACTTAATTATATCATATAATACTTTACTTTGTTCTATTTTATAATTTAATCTAGTATATTATCTTCAATAAATCTCTTTTATATTTACACAAGTTATTGTTCTATAATAGAGCTTTTATAAATTTATAAAAAATAATTTTCACATATTACTTATAGAATTCTTCAAATCTGTATTTCTGGATTGGATTAAAATATTTATCTATATCTACTTTTGATAAAAACATATCCAAAGGTCTTGCAAATATACCTGTATCATCGTATAAAGTCTTATATAGAACTAAATCATTTTTGTCTTTTTCTTCCTTATGATAAAACTTTCCATCTAAATCTATATATACACAGATATCATCTTCTCTTTCAGTGTGCCTAATAACTATCTTATATTTATTTTCGTTTTTATTTAAATCTTCTTTGCTGTATAATTTACAAATATTTTCTATATCATCATTGTTGGTAGCCTTACTAAGCCCCATTGTAGCATAGTATTTTCCTTTAAAATGTTTATAGATACAAGGATATTTTAATTTTCTTCTATTCGTATCTACATCATCTTTTGATTCAACTATTTTATTATAATCTCCCATATCTTTTTCCTTTCTCTTAAAAAGAATTTTATATTTAAATAAGTTACTTGTTTTATATTTTATCATAACTTGAAATTTATTAATAATAAATAAATAAAGAGGCTGTATAAAATACAGCCTCTCAAAATTAATCTTCATAATCATATAATTTCTCTAATTTCTTTTTTAACTTCTTTTTTCTTTCTGAACCCAAAATTCTTATAAAATTATTATTTACAAAAATACAATTATTGCTAAGATAAAACTCGCACTTATCTAAATTTACAATATAACTATTACTACATTTGAAAAAATTTTCTTCTTTCATTAATTTTTTTATACTAGGAGCATTTTCTCCAACTTCGTAATTACCATTTTCGGTATAAATCTTTGATTCATATTCTTGTTTCTCTATGTACAAAATCTCTTTGATATTAATTGAAAAACGTTTATCTTCGTATTCAATATTAATAAAATTTTCATCTTTCATTTACATCCCTCCAAGTACTTTATTAATTTAATTTTAGTGTTTTTTATCAATATAATCTATCGGAAATATATGTAAGATTGACTCATTTAAAAGATTTAAAATCTTGCTTTTTAGGTTATGGTATATGTTTACTTTTTAACATTATTTTTTAAAGTTAAAAGCACTTTTTTAAATTATATTTCTACTTATACTTATATCTTTCTTTAATAAAATAACCTTTCTATAAGTCCATGTAAAATTATACATAAAAAAGTAATTATTAACTTTTTCTCTAAATGAATTTTATTAGAATTTATATTTGAATTGGTAGCTTAATTTGTTTATACAATATATCTATTTATAAGTGAATTTTTAGTTGAAATGGATTATGTTAGAAGATAGCATTTGGATATATTTGCTATCTCCTTTTTATGTAAATAATTTATATTATTTTTTTCACTTTAATTTTAAGTATTATACGTATTAATACAAATATTGAAATATTAGATAGTATTAATAAGAAAACTATTGCTAAAAAAGCAATTCTTTTCTCTGGAGAAATTTTCACAAGATTGATAATATAATCATAGAGTATAAAAAATGACAATAAATTTGCTATAATGGGAACACATATGTATATCTCTTTTTTACTAATTATAAAATTTTTACTAGAAATTTTATAAACATAAAGCAATGTAACTAAGATTAATTTCCCTAAGAATATAGCTTCATACCTATATAAATTTCCACTAAGTAAAATATTCATATTATCCAAATTATTTATGGATACTACTAATAACATACTTAATGCATTTATACCTATCAATACCAACCAATAAAAAAAAGAAATTACTAGACATTTATATATATTGACTTTGTAATTAAGCTTATAAAAGATAGCAGTTATAAGTATGCATATCCAAATTCTATTATCCGCTCCAATATTTATATAGAAAGAAGAAATAATAATAAAAACAGAAATTAAGAAATATATATTTAGTTTTTTAAAATTAATTTTTGCTTTACTTGTATAATCAAAAATTTTTTTACATGCCCATATTTCTACAATGGAAGAGACAAGTGTTATAAATGTATCTAACATAATAATATCCTCAGTAATAATTAAATTATATTTTTTTATAAAATAATATAATAAAAAATACATACTAATTATAGCACAAAGATACAATTAGATTTGGTATAATTACTTAATTTTTTTAATAAATTTTTAAAATAAGTTGTGATGTATTAATAATCTAATTAATAACAATAAATTTAAAATATATAAAAAGTATTTCTTACATTTACCTCATATATAAATAAGAAAAAACAAATTTATCTTTTAAACAATTAAAAATAATAAAGTAGATTTTAATATGATTGAATAAAAATAATAACTTAGACTTAGGAATATTGATATGTTATAAAATCATTTTAAATGTTAAAAAATCGATATTTACTAGGATAAGTGGTATCATTTAATTTGATACTCCCTATTCCAATTGTTTTAGGTACTCTACTAAATTAGGACCTATTTAATATTACTTTATGAATAGTGAGTAACTGATTAAATAATACCATTTATGGATTTTTTCAGCCATCTATTAAAAACTTAGAATTTTAACTTATATAATTACTCCTCTTCTAAGTTTTTAAAATGACTTTCAAATAAATCTAGTACATCTTTATCAATAACTTCATCATCATGTAATGCTGAAATCAAGCTCTGTAAAGAATTATCATGTATATTACTCAAAAAATCTTTTGTCTCAACGCTTAAATACTCTTTATGGCCAACAACTATTGTGTAATGAGTATATCTATCTATTTTTTCTGCATTTAAAAAATGTTTTTTAACAAGTCTTGATAAAAGTGTTAATGTAGTTGTTTGTTTCCATCCATATTTTTGCTCCATAGCTTCAATAGTTTCTTTTGATGTTACTGTATCATTTTTTTCCCAAATAAACTTCATAACTTTTAATTCTGCTTGTGGTATTTTTGAAATTGTCATAGCCTAACGCCCCTCTCATACTTTTATTAAATTAATACTATCGCAATATAGTTTTTAAGTCAAAGATTTTGTCGATAATAATATTTTCCAATTTTTACCATAAGCTATTTCTTGATATAATTCTATAATAAATTACATAAGAATCGTTTATTCTACATCATGAAATTAAATTATGTGGATTATAGTAAAACATATTTTATATCACAAATGTAATATCCTAGAAGGAAGGTTTTCATGAACAAAATTTCAGCTCTAGTTTATATATTATAATTATTTACCTTCTATAAATAAATTCATAGATTTTAGAATTATCTCAGACATCTCTTTGGGTGTCTGGGTAAATCCGTTTTTTAGCCATTCAGATAGTATATTCCAAAATCCTCCAGAAACAAAGAGTATAGCATATGTAACTTCTTCTTGAATATTAAACTTATTATCATCTCCTTTATAGATTTTATAGATAATAGGAAGAAACTCGTTATACTTTTCTAATAAAAAAAACATTAGATGATTTTTATTTAGCATAGTTAAAAATTCAACATGTTTTTGCCAAAATGAAAAATATAGTTCTGTCACATTACTTAATGATAAATCACTCTCATTCTTAAAACATTCAATATATTCCTGACATAAATTTTGGCAATATGTTTCAAGTATTTCTCTCTTACTGTTAAAATTTCTATAAAATGTTCTTCGTGATAGTAAGGCATTCTCTGCAATTTCTGTTACAGTTATACTGCTATAATCTTTTTTTGACATCAAAGATAATAAAGATTCAATTAGACATATTCTCGACTGTTCTGCGATAGATTTTTTTTTATCAACTTGCATTATTAAATTCCTCCATATCGTTTTTTAAAAATATAATGAAACACTTACTTCAAATATATTGAAGTCTATATTTTTATAATTTCTATCATTATACAACAGCCAAACAAATGCCACAAGGAAGTTATCAAAGCACAACTTTTAGGTTAATAAGAACAAAAGAATTCATAAAAATGAATTCTTTTATATATAATCTTAATTAGTTTTTTATATAATACTGAAGCATGTCTTATCTACTCATCAAAATTTAAAGTTTATTTTACATCATTCTTAGTAAATAAACCAGTAAATTTATACATCCAAAATGCATTCACAAATAACAATAAACTTGTTGAAAAAAATACTGTCCTAATACCTAAATGTGCTGATATTTGTCCCCCTAAAAAAGCTCCTGATGAACAACCTATATACTGAGCAGATGCATTATATCCAAATATTTTCCCCACATATTCTTCTGGTGCAATTTTTTTTAATAAACTATTTACAGAAGGATTAAGCCCTGCTACTGATAATCCTAATAAAAACCTCAATAACATCAATTGCCATGCAGTTCTTACAAAAGCTTGTGGTATAAATATAACTCCTGCCCATAAAAGTGAAATCAGTAATACCTTTTGAGGCCCTATTTTGTCTGATATTTTTCCAAGCCTTTGAGCCGCTAATAAGTTTGCCAATCCTGATGCAGAAAATGTTAATCCTGCTATTAAAGCTACGTTTGATGCAAAATTTGTAAGCTGTGATATATATATTGTTACAATCGGTTCTATAGAATACAATGCTAGCTGAGTAATAAATGTAGTTACAAAAATTGATGCAATTAAAAATTTATTTGGCAATGGATTTAATGGTTCTTTAATTATAGAAATTGACTTTGTTGTTTCTTTAGGTTTAAAATTGTCTACTACAAATAGAATAGATATGATAAATGATACAAATAATAATCCTCCAGTTATAATAAAAACACTTTTAAGCCCTAAAATTGATTCTATATATCCTCCTACTGTTGGTCCAATTAAGGAACCAGTAGTTGATGCTGTTGCAAGTGTACCTAAAGCCCAACCAGAGTGATTTTTATCTGTCTGAGTTGCAATCAGTGTAGTACATGCAGTAGCATAACCCGTAAAAACGCCTTGGAGAATCCTTAATCCTAATAGCTGATAAACATTTTGTACAAATGCCATGGTAAATATCACTATTCCCATACCAATACTTGCACGTAGAAGCATTGACTTTCTTCCATATTTATCAGCAGCTTTACCTCAAATTGGTGAAAAAAATGCTGCTACTACAAAAGTACATCCAAAAATTATACCTGAATACTGTTGTATTAAACCAACATCAGTTACACCTAACTGTTTAATATATAGTGGAAGTATAGGTGCTATTTGGCTCATACCTATAGAACTAAAGAACATCCCTATCCAACATACAAATAAATTTCTTTTCCACAATTCCATATAGAACTACACCCCCTATATTTTGATTTTTTGGCAACACTATAATTTTATTACCTTATATTATTAATTATAAAGTTAAAAAAACCAATTTCCATGGATAACTATAAAAAATAAAATTTTTTTATTTTCATTTATGTCTATTTCAAAAAATAAATTTCAAATTTTAAAAAATTTACTTACGACAAAATTTTTCTTCATGTATAATCCTAATATAAATAAATTACACTTGGAGGTAAATGAATATGCCACAAAATAGAAAAGAAAGTTTAATATTTACAGTACTTATGTGTGCCTTTATGGTATTTTTTATGAGCGTTTACAATATTTCTATACATGATAAATTCTCATTAGATACGTTTAAAAGTGCTTGGTTGGATTTTCCAACTACATATGTTATAGCTATGATTTTTGACTGGTTTATTGTTTCTAATATCGCAAAAAAAATAGCATTTCGTATTATAAATCCAGATGCTAAACAAATTATAAAAGCTATTGTTATATCGAGTTGTATGGTTTGTGGAATGGTCATCTGTATGTCTTTATTTGGAGCTATTAAATCAATTGGGGGTCCTAATACACTTATCACTATATGGATTATAAATATAGCCAACAATTTTATTGTTGCATTACCACTACAACTGTTAATTGCAGGGCCATTAGTTAGATTTATTTTTAGAACATTATTTCCAGAAGGTACAATTGTTGAAATAGTAAATTCTTAAAATAAATAAAGGTATAAAGAGTTATTATACTCTCTATACCTTTTATCGCTCTAAATTAAAACTATATTTGTAGCCATCACTATACCTAAAAATTTATATCTATTCTAGATTAAATATTTAAAACATAATTTATTCAATATATCCGTCTTTTCTCTTATAATATTGTTTTGGAATCTCATAACTAGAAAATAATAGTGGAGATAATGAATATGAGTAACTTCCAGCATTACTAATAGAAATCAAATCTCCTATATTTGCTTTTTTCAATTTAACATTATTCGCTATTACATCTAATGAAGTACAAAGATTTCCAACAACATTTACATACTCTTCTTCTTTTATATTATTTAATACTGAAACAGAGAATGCATTATTTGATGTATATAGTGGTTCTTGACCTTCTAATTCTACCCCATAAGTAACCTTTTCAACTAGATTAGAAATAATTGGTCTCATGAATCCATTAAGTCCATTTTTTATAATAAGGTATTTTTTCCCTCTTGATACTTTGATATCTACAATCTTAACATAATAATTACCTGCTTTACAGACTATGAAGCGTCCTGATTCAATAAGAAGTCTTGCCTTCAATGTATTTGAATTAGTTAAGACAATCTTTTTAGTTAACCTTGAAAGTTCTTTAAGATTAACAGGATTCTCTCTAAGATTATCATACACTACTCCAAGCCCACTGCCAAAATTTATAAATTCGATATTAATATATTTACTTTTATTTAGGTTTAAAGCTATAAGAAAACATTTTTCATAATAACAACCCAACTTTTTAAAATCCAATACTTGAGATTTAATATGTATGTGAATTCCAACTACAGATATATAATCACAAATGCTTAGCATTTTAAAGACACTGTCAATATCTTCTATATCAATACCAAATTTACTTGATATAGTATTATCATCATCCATGGTGAAATTAGGATTTATTCTGATTCCTATTTTAGTTTTCTTATCGATTTTCTTTGAGATTTTATTTATAAGTTCTATTTCTGTGATACTATCTGCAATAATTATACATTTATCTAAAGCTATTTCTATGTCAGATTCTGTTTTGCCTGGTGATGAATAATATATATCATCTTTGGCAACTCCACATTTTGATGAAAGTATAACCTCATTAATTGATGCAGCATCTGCTCCAAAACCTTGTTCTACAATACTTTTTACAATTTCATTATATGGATTTGTTTTTATAGAATATAAAAAATCAAAACCTAAAATATTATTTTTTAGTTCTTTACACTTTTCGATTATACTAGTCTCATCATATATGTAACAAGGTGCATGTTCTTCTATAAATTGAATTTCTTCATTTAAGCACATATTTTACCTCCAAGCCTATAAATGTATTCATAAATTAGATAACTCTATTCCTATAATATATTCTACTATATATTATCATAATTAAATACTATATATATCTAATTAACTATAGTTCTTTATACTGTAAATGATTTCCTTTAATTAAAAGATATGGTTTAAAAACATTATTTGAGTATTCTCTATAAATTTATAGTCATTTTTACTTACTTTTTTAAATAATTTATTTCAAATTTATTACAAACTTAAAAAGGATATTGTTGTTATCATATTATAATAGTATCCTAAAACTATATTAAACTTTAAAATTGTGAGGTTATTTATGAAATTCTTAATGGTTTTTTAGTATATTTTTTGATGTACATTTTACTTGTGCGTATTGGGAAAAAACTTAATAAGGTATATCCATATAAGAATCATATTTTTATATGGATGATTTTAATTTTATTATCATTCTATATAGTTACAAATATAGCTGTTTTTTTTAAATCACTTATATAATACTATTGATTTTAAGATATTATGATAAAATAAACTTCATTCTATGTAGCTTGTCTTTAAAAGTTTATTATACAAACATTGCTATAGAATTAAAAACTATTTTAAAATACTGTGGAGGTGTCAATATGGAAGTATGTATTCTCATGGGAAGTCCTAAGAAAAAAGGTAATACTGCTGCTATTCTAAAACCTTTTATTGAGGAATTAGAAGATTATAATGCAAATGTTGAAGTAATATGGTTATATGATTGTAAGATAGAACCTTGTACTGCATGTAAGACATGTCAGAAAAATTTTTCTGAATTTGGATGTTATCATGAAGATGATGTTCAGAAAATTTTCAAAAAAATTCTTATGTGTGATTTACTTGTTTTTGCAACTCCAATTTACTCTTGGTACTGCACTTCACCAATGAAATCATTACTTGATAGATTGGTGTATGGAATGAACAAATACTATGGTGATGAAAAAGGACCTGCATTATGGGAAGGAAAATCATTAGCACTTATTACAACATGTGGATATAAACCTGAAAAAGGTGCTGACATCTGGGAAAACGGTATTAAGAGATATTGTAAACATTCTCAATTAAAATATATCGGAATGCTTGTTGAGCGTGACTTAGGTAAACCTAGTTTCATGGATAGAGAAAAAGAAGAACATTCTCGTCAATTCGCAAAACAAATTTATAATATCTTAGATAATTCAACTAAAGTAGACAACTGTTAAGTACATAATGCCACAAGTAAAATATTGATAATTAAGTAAAGCTTATATAATTTAAAAATTATATAAGCTTTATTTTCATATATTTTATTCACCAAGTGTTATATTGTTTATGCCATTATTTTTAACCTCAATAACTGGATGCCCATTTCCTAAAATATAATCTTTAGACCAACCATCAGGTAACTTATTTAACCCATTGCCTATCAACTTCAAGTGTAAATTTGATGGTTCTTTTTTCAAGTTTAATTTAAAGATTCCATCAAAGTTATCTTTGCCATCTTTTCCATACAAGCTTATATCTCCACTTATATTCGTAGCTGTTATATCTACAATTCCATCATTTGACCTAAACTTTATTTCAGATGATATAGTTTCAGCTGTTACAGCTGAAATACCATCATTAGTATTTATATTAAATGGATATGTAACACTATTATCGACAATTTTTGCAATTCCATCATTAACATTAACTGTAGCTCCACCTTTAATATTATAAAGTTCTACTGTTCCTCTTTCTACCTCTACATTAAAATTAGAATACTCTTTATCAGGAATCCCAATTTTTATAACATTTACCATTTTATCTTTATTTGCATTTATCATATTATCGCCATTCATATCTTGTGAAGGTCTATCTTGCTTCTCTATTTTTTTCTTAGCACTTACAAACAATTTTCCATCCTTCACATTATTGGAAGAACTCTCTTTATTCACAGAAAAAGTACAATTTTTTTCATTAGTCACACTTACATAGTCAAATTCAAATTTATCAGTATTTGTCTTTTCAACAACTACACCTAAATTATCTATTTCTATGGATACTTCAGAAACTTCATTCCCTTCAATTGAAGTTAGGTGTTTTACAATGTTTGGAGTTATGTTCATATCATTATATTCCACTACATCTAGACATTGTTTGTATGTATTAGCATCAATTCCTCCAACTTTTGTTATGCTTTTAGCTCCTTTTAAAATACCTTTGTTACTTCCATCAGCAACTAAAACGATTGGTTTTTCTTTAGCTAGAGGAGATAGTGTTAGCGCATCTACCAATTGATACCCCTTTGTTATGTAAAAATCTGTTGCTCCATTATAAAATTTCTCTATCACTTTTTTATTAGTTTCAAACCTATCATTGCCACCAATTCTAGTTGCATTAGTTTTCTTTACTAAGTCTTCACTTATTGCAGACTTGCCTCCTATTGCGTACACATTTAAGTCTTCAGTGCCAAATGGAATTGATTTACCATCTGTAAGTATTATGGCTCCTTTGTTTTTTGCAGCTACAGGTGCTACACTCATAGCATCAGCCTCTCCTACAAATCCATTTGTCAGCATGACTTCTTTTACCTTACCAACTTCATTTATTTTTTTTGCTACATTGTAACTAGTTTCAATTCTATTATTTCCATTTATTCTTTCAACTTCAATACCTTTTCCTTTTATATCTTTTTCTACTGAATTTTCAATAGTATTGTAGCCACCAATTATATATACTTTTTTTACAGTATTCAAAGTCTTATTGTCTAGTCTAGTCGAAGTAGCTTTTGGTATCTCATTTTTTTTAGTTAAAAGTATAGGTGCATTAATAGCTCCAGCCAATCCACTTGATGAAAGTCCATCAGATAAACTTTTATCTCCATTAACTAATATTACAGTATCATAATTCTGCTTGTCTGCTATAAGCCCTGCTGTTTCATATCTGTCATTTCCTATTATTGAATCCTCTCTAAACTGTGCGTTTACAGTTAGATTACTAAAAAGAAACATAGTCAAAGCCAAGGTTGATATACTTATTTTTTTACTGAATTTTTTGAATTTTTTATTCATAATCTCTACCATTTCCCCCTATAAATTCTTTAATTTGCTTATAATCTATCCTCTTATTTACAAATTATAACATAATTTTATAATCAAGCATCTATTTTTATAAAATTATAAGTCAATTTATACCAATTATTTTATCTTATTCATTATAAAATTTATTTGTTATAAAGTAAAAAACAAATTTATATTTAAGACTTTTATAAGCTTTTAGAGGTACTGTTGTTTATTTTTTGTGATAAATTGATAGTAAATTTAATTTTTATCATTACTTTCTAACTAATGTTTATACAGTTTTTATCAACATCTTGCCACCGTCAAACACGTATTCAACCATTTTATTCTCATATAAATATGTTATATAAGAACGTATTGTACTTCCAACTAATACATATTGATTAGCATCAAGTTTAACACCATACAAATCACACATTTTTTCAATAACTTCATCAATTGTAATTGCTTCACAACAGACTTTTTTAATATTATCTATTATTTCTTCCATCTTATTTTTATTAATATCAATTAAATTTTTTATATCTCTAGTTTTAACAGAATGACTTGGAACAAAGAAATCTGCTTCTAAACTTCTCATTTTTTCTAATGTCTTAAATTGTGATTCTATATCCAATAGGAAGAAAAAATGATATTTGGTAATTATATTTTCTGGTGTAAGACTATCTGCAACAAACAAAACATCATCTGGAGTTCTAATACCAATCATTTCAAAATAATGACCTGGAAGAGAAATAGCTTCAAGTTCTGTATCTACAATTTTTCCATTTGAAGGTATAATATAATCAACTTCACTTTCTTTTGCTAATAGAAACTTATTTTTCAGTGCTTTACTTGGATAGCCTCCATATAAAAATGCTGATTCTAGTATTGGATTTTCTGTAAAATATCCTTCCATTTTAGTTGTAGCAATTTTGCATTTTGTTTGATTCTTCAAATATGCATTTCCTCCTATATGGTCTGCATTTGAATGAGTGTTTATTATTAATTTAGGATTTAGATTATGCTCCTCTAACAATCTTAAGACTTGTCTAGCAGTATCTTTGTTATTTCCACTATCAATTAAAGTTGCATCATTACCATCTACATATACACCTACTATTGTAGGGAGTGGAATATAATACGTGTTTCCTTTTATATGTTCTAGAGTTAATTTAGCCATTTTATAACCTCCCTTTAAATTTATTTTTAATTATAGCATTAATTTTCAGAAAATTCCAATCAAATTATTTTTATAATATATTTTTATTTTTTTTATTAAAAATTGGAAAAACTATATAATATATATTATAATCTATATATAAGGAGTGATGTTATTGAAAAAAGATATAATAACTTTTTCAGAAATTTTAATATTAATTGTAGGCTGTATATTAATGGCAATTTCTCTTAACATGTTTTTTAATCCACATGCAATCGCTGCTGGTGGTATAACAGGGCTTGGAGTTATTTTAAACGCACTATTTGGTATAGAACTTTGGATTGTCAATTTAATTTTAAATGTTCCATTATTCATATTTGCTTACAAAATACTTTCAAAGAAAGATTGCTTTAAAACAGTTTTAGGAATAATTTTTCTTACTATAGCACTTAAGCTTACTGCAAATATGGCTACACTAGATATCACAAATGATATGTATCTTGCAATTATATCTGGTTCTATTTTAATGGGAGTTGGTCAAGGTCTTATTTTTAGAATAAATGGCTCTACAGGTGGAACTGATTTGATGGCACTCCTACTAAATAAATATTTTCCTACATTTAGTATACCTGTTTTGATGGGTATTGTTGACTGTGTTGTGGTAGTTCTATCAGGTATAGTAAATAGACAGGTTGAAATTGCACTTTATTCAACTGTAGCTTTATACATTTTAGTAAAAGTCAGTGACTTACTTATTGAAGGATTTAATTATTCAAAATCATTTACTATCATATCTGACCTTTCAAAAGATATAAGCAAAAAAATAATGGAAGATTTAGATAGAGGTGCAACTATCCTAAAGGGTGAAGGCGCTTATACTGGAGAAAATAAGAATGTGCTCTTAGTGGTGGTTGAGAAAAAAGAAGTTGTCGAATTAAAAAAATTAGTAAAAAATGTCGACCCTAATGCATTTATCATAATTACAGATATACATGAAGCTTTGGGTAATGGATTTAAAAAAATAGAATAAATATAAAACAAATGGCAAACATAATTAACATATATAAACAGAGCTTTTTATATGTTAATTATGTCTGCTTTTAAATTTCTTTTTTATTTTATTATCAATAATCCAAAACACTTCCATCATAACTACCTCCAGACTTTATATAAATTTTTCTAGATATACTTGAACTTAAATATAACATTCTAAAATATTTACGTAATTATACAATTAAATAGTTTATAGATATAGCCAAATTAGTCTAAGTATGTATATAATAGAGCTAATATGATTCTTACACTTATAACTACCAATAAAACTTAAAATACAAAAAGGAGAACTAAAAATGAGTGTTAGTTTACAAAAAGGACAAAGAGTAAGTTTAGTAAAAGACAATAATCCTGTAAAAAATGTAATTGTAGGATTAGGATGGGACATGAACAAACTAGGTAAAAAAAATTATGACCTAGATGCTTTTGCAATAGCATTGACTAGCCAAGATAAAATGAGTTCTAAGAGTGATTTAGTTTATTTTGGGAATCTTAAGCATCCTTCTAAAGCTATTATACACACTGGAGATAACTTAACTGGAAGAGGTGAAGGTGATGATGAACAGATAATGGTCAATTTAGATGGTATTCCAGAATATGTACATAAGATAATTTTTGGAGTCTCTATATACAAAGCTAACAAAAGAAATCAAGATTTTGGTCAAATGAATAATTCTTTTATAAGATTAATTGATGCAAATTCTAAACAAGAACTATTTAAGTATAACCTTCAAGAAGATTTTTCTGGTAAAGTCACAGTTTTGGCAGGTGAAATTTATCAAAGAAATGGAGAATGGAAATTTAATGCTTTAGGTATTGGTCAAAATGAAGAACTTCGTGAATTAACTAATTTATATAGTTAATAATAATTACAATAAAAAATTTATAACAAGGAGTTGTTTTAAATGGGTATAACTTTGGCAAAAGGACAAAAAGTAAGTTTAACAAAAACTAACCCTGGTCTTAAAAAAGTAGTAGTAGGATTAGGATGGGATACTAATAAGTATGATGGTGGCTTTGATTTTGATTTAGATGCTTCTGCATTTTTAACTGGTGCTAATGGTAAAGTTACAAATGATGGAGACTTTATATTCTACAATAATTTAAAACATGCTTCTGGAGCAGTTGAATATATGGGTGATAATAGAACAGGTGTTGGTGATGGTGATGATGAACAAATAAATGTAGACTTATCTAAAATACCACAAGACATTGCTAAAATATCATTTACAGTTACTATAAACGAAGCTGTAACAAGAAGACAAAATTTTGGACAGGTTGAAAATTCATATATAAGAATCTACAATGAAGAAACTAACGAAGAACTTATTAAATATGAATTAGGTGAAGATTTTAGCATAGAAACAGCAATAGTAGTTGCAGAATTGTATAGACATAATGAAGAATGGAAATTCAATGCTTTAGGTTCTGGTTTCGAAGATGGTCTTGCAGGACTATGTGGAAACTTTGGTGTTAATTTAGGTTAATATTAATTTAAAATAGTAAAGATATTTTTTAAACTAAATCTATTTAATAGCATAGGCGAATAAAAAAAGAGTATATTAATATACTCTTTTTTTATTTCCTATTTTATTTTTAATATGTTATAAAACATTCATTTTTTTATTCTTTTTTCTCATTTGCTTTTTTCCAAACTCTACTGAAATATCAAAAAATGATGAGATATTTTCTGTAAAAAATTTATTTTTATGATATGCAATGTCGAATGTCCTCTGTAAATTGATACCCTCAATATCACAAGACCATAAAAGATGCTTTTTTAAATAATCGTCAACAAGTAATTCAGATATAACTGCAATACCAAAATTATCTACAACTGCTCTCAATATAGCTTCAGAATTATAACATGACCATCTAATATTCATTGGAATTTTCAATTCCTTTAACTGATTTTCTAACTGTGCTCTTGTGCCGCTTCCCAACTCACGCATAATTAATGGTTGATTTGAAAGTTCTGAAACGTTTATGTAATCTCTTTTGTAAAACTCATGCTTATTAGAACATATAAGTACTAAATGGTCATTAATAATGCTTTTTGTAACAATATCTGGATGCTTTATTTTGCCCTCTACAATGGCAATATCTAATTCACTATTAAGTAGTTTCTTTGCAATCAACCTTGTATCTTCTACAAATACTTCTGGTTCTATCAAAGGATTTACTTTATATAACTCTAGTATTATTGGGCTTATTACACATGTTCCAACAGTTACTGTAGCTCCAACTTTTATACGAATATTTTTTGCACAGTGTTTCATACAATCATTCATTTCTTCATTTATAGATAAAAGATGCCTCCCATATCCAAGAAGTTTTTTTCCTGCTTCTGTCAAATATAATTTTTTTGAAATTCTTTCAAATAACTTAACTCCATACTCTTTTTCTATTTCTGAAATGACTTGACTAACTGATGACTGTGTAATATACATATTTCTTGCTACTTCACTCATTTTACCACACTCGGCAACCTTAACAAATATCTCAAGACTGCGAATAGTCATATTATCACAACCTTAGCAAACATTAGTAAATACTTATGATTTTATTAATATTTTAGTATTTTACAAATGTATTGTCAAGAACTATAATTTTAGCATAGAGTTATAAAAGAGATTGGAGTGTGATATATTGTGAAAGTATTGATTATAGGTGGAGTTGCCGCTGGAACAAAGACTGCTGCAAAAATAAAACGTGAAATGGGTGATAACTGCTCTGTTACAATTCTAAATAAAGGTGAAGATATTTCTTATGCTGGTTGTGGTCTACCATACTATGTTGGCAATATAATTAAAGATAAATCATCTTTAATTGTCAATACACCTGAAAGTTTTTCGAAGCTAACAGGAGCAGAAGTTCGTTGTGGTGTTGAAGTTACCTCTATTGATAGAGCCACAAAACAAGTAATTTTGAAAACGATTTCAACAGGAAAAGAAGAAAATTTAAGCTATGACAAACTTGTAATTGCTACAGGAGCAGACCCAATAAAACCACCAATACCTGGCATTGACTTATCTGGAGTATTCTTTATGCGCACTCCAAATGATGCTATAACACTAAGAGATTCTATTGGAGATGGTGTTAAGAGAGCTGTTGTTATCGGTGGAGGTTTTATTGGTCTTGAAATCGCTGAAAACCTTTCTGCAATGGGCATACGTGTAAGTGTTATTGATATGGCTGAACATGTTATGCCTGGATTTGATACCGACTTTGCTGAATATGTTGAAAATCATATGGCTGATAAAGGTATAATGATTTTTACAGGTGACCAAGTTGTAGGCATTGAAGGTCAAAATAAGGTCGAAAAACTTCGTACTAAAAATAGAGTCATTAAAACAGATTTAGTAGTTATGTCAGTTGGGATTCGCCCTAACACAGACTTTCTAAAAGATACAGGTCTAGAATTTGCTCCAAATAAAACACTTATTGCAGATGAATATATGCTTACAAACGATAAAGATATATATGTAGTTGGAGATTGTGCATTTGTAAAAAATGCTTTAACAAATAAACCTACATGGTCACCTATGGGTTCATCTGCAAATCATGAAGGTAGAATTTGTGCACAAAATATATCTGGTAAATCTAAAACCTACAATGGTGTCCTTGGAACAACAGTAGTAAAATTACCTGAACTCAATGCAGGAAAAACAGGACTAAGTAAAGAAACTGCTGAAAAAGAAGGTTATAATGTTTGTTCTGTAACTATAGCTACTGATGACAAAGCTCACTATTATCCAGGTGCATCTAATTTTATTATAAGAATGGTTGCTGAAAAGGATACTAGAAAATTATTGGGTGTTCAAGTTATGGGACCTGGAGCTGTCGATAAAATAGTAGATATATCTGCCACTGCAATAACTTTAGGAGCTGACCTTTATTCATTAGAAAGTATGGACCTTGCATATGCACCGCCTTTTTCAACTGCTATTCATCCATTTGTAGTAGCAGTAAATGTTTTACAAAACAAACTTAATGGAGAACTTGATAGTGTTTTACTTGATGAAATAGAAGACTTTGATAGTTGGACTAAAATAGATGTTTCAAAAGCTCCTTCTATTCCTAGCTTACGTTATCTTCCTGTTGGGGAGATTAATGGAGAAATTGAAGGTCTTTCTAAGGATGAAAAAATCCTTCTTATATGCGCAAAAGGTAAAAATAGTTATATGGCTCAAAATCGTTTAAGACGCTTTGGCTATACAAATACTAAAGTTCTTGAAGGTGGAATACTATTTTATCCAAATCTTAAGGTAATGGAGGAGTAATTATGAGTAATATTACAGCAGAACAAAAAAAAGAATTAAAAGGTAGAGGTTTTTTACCAAGCAGAGATGGAGAACATTTTGCAGCGCGTATAATAACTGTAAATGGCGTAATAAATACATCTCAAGCAAAAAAAATTGCAGAAGCTGCTGAAAAATTCGGAAATGGTCAGTTAGCATTTACTACTAGATTAACAGTAGAGTTACCTGGTGTAAAATTTGAAGACATTGAAGCTTTAAGTGAATTTATTGCTAGTGAAAATCTAATCACAGGTGGAACTGGTTCAAGAGTTCGTCCTGTTGTAGCTTGTAAGGGTACTGTTTGTGTTCATGGTTTAACTGATACACAGGCACTAGCTGCTGAAATACATCAAGAATTTTACAAAGGTTGGTATGATGTAAAGCTACCTCATAAATTTAAAATTGGTGTCGGAGGATGCCCTAATAATTGTATTAAACCTGACTTAAATGACCTTGGAATTGTTGGTCAACGTGTACCTGATTACGACTCTGAGCTTTGTGTTGGTTGTAAAAAATGTGCTGTTATGGAAGTCTGTCCTGTCAAAGCAGCTAAATTAACAGATAAAGGTAAACTTGAAATAGATAGTAATTTATGTAATAACTGTGGAAAATGCATAGAAAGTTGTAATTTTGACAGTATTGAAGAAAAAGAATCTGGTTATAAAGTATATATAGGAGGAAAATGGGGAAAATCTGTTCGTCCTGGAACACAAATCGATAGATTGTTTTCAAAACAAGAACTTATGACTTTAATTGAAAAAGCAATTCTTTTATTTAGAGAACAAGGTAAAACAGGAGAACGCTTTGGAATAACAATTGACAGGATTGGTGTTGATAAATTTATAGATATGCTTTTATCAGATGATGTTTTGGAAAGAAAAGAAGACATTCTTGATGCTCCTCTACACCTTAAAGGTGGAGCTTTATGTTAACAATAAATATTTTAATAGTATAAATTTTACTAATATGTATAATTTAGTTAAGAACAATAAAAAATTAAGTATTATAAATAATTTGTAAAGGTATATACAAATATATCTTTACAAATTATTATTTTATAACAACTATTTATTAATTTTATGTTAATTATATAAAATACACAATAAGTAATAATCTCTGATATTTTCAAGTAGTATTGGATAGATTATATCCTATCTCTACATATAAGTTTCCCTATATGCTGACTACTCTTTGGCTACTAACTCACGACTAAAATCACGAGTGTGTGTAGCTATTTTTTAATCAAATTAATTTTGAATTGTATTAATTGAAAAACCAACTATTCCACTATTTCCATCTTGATTTACAACCAAATACCATGTTCCTGTATTAGGTACTCTCATTCTACATAGATTTTTCTTGGCAAACCCGCCATAGTAATCATAATTTTTTTGATTTTTAAATTTCACATAATTTATATGATCTAGCAATATTACATTAGCTTGTTTCTCTAAATTTACTTCTACAATATCCCCTTTTTTTAGATTCATCTTGCTATAACTATATTCCATTGAACTACCCCTCCAGTATCGAATAATCTTTGTTATTTACTCATCTCATATATATAAAAATCCATTTAAAGTATTATAATTACTATATAATTACATTATTATCCAGCTTTAACTTTGTCTACTACAACCCAAAGTTTATTAAAAATATTATTGGCAACGACTTCTCCATCCCATACTACTTTTTCTTCTTTATTTTCTAGTAAAGCATAATACCCAGAGTCAGAACTTTCATCTTTATAGACCGTAACGTAAAACTCTTCATCACTATATCCGGGCTTATCTTTAAAGTCTTCAGATATTTTACATTTTAATATATATCCTTCTAATTCTTCCTCTATAAACAAATCAATTCCTCCAATCTCTATATTTTTACTAATTATACCATATTATGATATAATCTTTGCATTTTATCTTAAAATTCTATTTTTTCTTTATTTTATAAATAAATTATATACTTTTCTGCTTTTTTACTTTATATTACATTAATTATCTCTTTTATTTTCTTATACATTTCTTTATAATTTATAAATTTACTCATTAGTTTATTTCACTTTATATTAATAAATATAACAACTCATTTAATATTAAATCATTTACATTTTCTTAATTACAACATTTATATTTTTTTATCAATTATTATCGTTTCAAGTAAATTATTTCGATTAAAATATAATAAAATTAATTTTTAAATTATAATATATTGAAAATAATAAAAAAAACAAGTATTTTATTAAATATAAAATACTTGTTCTCTATGATTATTTTTGACTTTCTAGCATTTCATTTAAAGCGTCATATGTGAAATTTATTATTTCTTCACAACTTACTTTATTTTTCTTCAAGGATGCACATATTTCTGTGCTATATCTATCTCTTACTCTATTCATTAATTCTCTTGAATACTTTCTTGCCATATTTTCATCCAAATTACTCTTTCTTCCATTTAGATAACCGATTATGACAATAGCTGCATTTACAGCTCCACAGACACTTCCAACAGTAATTCCAACCCCCATACCACTTCCTATTGAAATGGGTATATCTGTGTTATGTTCTTCATTATAAGACTTTATTAACGCTTCTGCACAAGTGTATCCTTGGCTATGATATATTGATGGTCTTGTCATTTTTATACTTCCTTTCAGATTTTATTTTATATATTTTATTACTGTTTAATATTATAATAATATCAATATTGTTATATAACATTTCTACAACTATAAACTCTAACTTATGTTTACAATATCTAAGTTTATAGCTTTCTAAATTTAAATTACTTTTTATTTATGAAATTGCCTCTACTAAATATTCAAATGATATGATTTTATTATATCTTAAATTTATTTTAATTTCTGTGACTTAGTCACACAATCTATATCTATTTATAATAATTTAATCTAATTCACCAGTATTATGTAATACGTCTTTGAATATTATTTTTTTAAACAGTAATTGAACTCTATTAAATTAAACAATATATTATTGAGTTTAATCCTTTGTATTTAAACAAAAGATTTGCTAAAATAAAAATAAGCAATACTACATAAATCAAACCCCAAGGAGGTTGTCAAATTGAAAAAAATACTTATAACAGGTGCATTAGGACAAATAGGTTCAGAATTAACTATAAAACTTAGAAATGAATATGGAGATAAAAATGTAATTGCTAGTTCAAGAAGAATAAAAGATGGAAACACTGTGTGTGAATCTGGTATATTTGAAATATTAGATGTTACAGATAAAGACCACTTCTTTGAAATTGCTAAAAAATACGATGTGGACACTATAATTCATCTAGCTTCTCTACTTTCTGCAGTTGCTGAAAGCAAGCCTTTAGAGGCATGGAATTTAAATATGAATGGATTAATAAATGGACTTGAAATAGCTAGAGAACTAGATTGTAAATTTTTTACACCTAGTTCAATTGCCGCATTTGGTGAAAATTCTCCAAAAAATATGACTCCTCAAGATACACTACAAAGACCTAATACTATGTACGGTGTAACTAAAGTTTCTGGTGAGTTACTATGTGATTATTATCACTCAAAATTTGGAGTAGACACTAGAGGTGTTAGATTTCCAGGTCTTATTTCTTATGTTACTCCTCCTGGTGGAGGAACTACAGATTATGCAGTTGATATATATTATGAAGCATTAAAAAATAAGAAATATAAATCTTATATAGCAAAAGGCACTAAAATGGATATGATGTATATGCCTGATGCACTTCAGGCAATAGTGGATTTAATTGAAGCTCCAGCTGATAAACTTATTCATAGAAATGCTTTCAATATTACTGCTATGAGTTTTTCTCCTGAGGAAATAGCTGCTTCTATAAAAAAATATATCCCTGACTTTTTAATGGAGTATGATGTAGACCCAGTAAGACAAAGTATAGCTGATTCTTGGCCTGATTCTCTAGATAGCAGTAGTGCAGTAGAGGAATGGAACTTTAAATTTAATTATAATTTAGATAAAATGACTAAAGATATGTTAGAAAAATTATCAGAAAGAGGAATTGGTAAATAACAACTAATCTCTCGATTTTAAAGGAATTCAGGGAATAAGATATTTTATTTTTATAAATTAAATCTATAAGATGTTATTTTATATACTTTTTCTCTGAATTCTAAATATAATTTATTTCAAACATTTAACAACCTATTATTCTTATACACTAATATTGATAGTTTTTCATGTATTAATTATACAAAATAATCTTAAAAACTAAAATGAAAGGAAAAGCTACTATTTTAAGTGTAATAAAAAATTTAATTGAATTTTACTACACTTTTCATAATATAATGTAAGTAGCAGGTACTAATATTGCTAAACTTAAGGGAAATTAGAGAGGAAATAATTAAAAAATATATAGGTGATAGTTTAATCTCTGAGCTTACAGAGGAATTAAAAGACATACTTATAACTGATTTACAGTCTAATCCATTTAAAAGTAGTATTGAACTTAGTATAATCCCAGCAAATATAGAAATATTTAAAAAAATAGAAAACACATTATTAAACTCTAATGTTAATTTAAAAATGGGTTGGGAAAGAATACTTATAAATTACATACTAAAAGATTTATTTGAATTAAATTATGAAATAAATAAAAGTTGTAATGAGCCTTTGATGTTTAGAATCATTATATCGATTGATTCTTATGATGCCTAGTTACACTAAATAATATACATGAGGATGTGCTTTATATTTATGAAATACAAGTTATTTATAGACTTTGAATTTAATATGCTAGATGATAATAAAAATAAATTAGAATATAATGGAGCTGAATTAATTTCAATTGGCGGAGTTTTAGTTGATAATGAATTTAATATAATGGATGACTATTATTCTTTGGTTAAACCAAAATACAATGAAATACTTTCAAATAAATGTAAAAAGCTTACTAAACTAAATCAATTAGATATTGATAATGCTCCTAACCTTTTATATGTTATGGATGATTTTTATAGATGGTTTTGCAAATTTAATGATATTACAATATACAATTGGGGTGATTTTGACATTGCTGGTCTTCTAAATTCATTTAGGGTATGTAAATATACTGGTAAATGCTTAGAGTTGTTTAATATGATGATTGATATTCAACCTTTTATATCTCAACACATTACATACAATAATAGAATCTTATCTAGACAATTATCTTTACTTAATATGAAAAAGATTTTTTCTGTAGAAGGAGAAATTAAACATAACTCGCTTTCAGATGCTATGGATTTAATGAAGGTATGTAAAAGCTTTTACCTTAACTATCCTAAAGATATTAATACTCTTGAAGAATTATATAATAAATTACCTCCTATCAAAACTCCTTTATATTATATTCCATACTTCGAAGATGAAAATTTTGAACTTAAATTCGAAAAAACTCCAGAAGATATAATAATTTATCTCAAACAAATATTAAATATACTGAATATAAGTAAAAAAGAAATCTATTTTAAAAAAAGAAGCGTACTAGTAAATAACTCTAAAATTATTAACTTTAAAAATCTGTCTTCTTCTTTTAAATTAATAAAACTCAACGAATTTGAAGAATATCCTGATTTTATTTTAAAATTAGGAGACAAAAATAATTTCGCTGAATCTGTCATTAAAATAAATAAGAGCAATAGAAAATCTATAAAAAATTTAATATTAAAATTATCAAGAACACCTTAAATAATTGAATTTAATTACTTAAGGTGTTTTTTATATTTTGAATTAAAATTCTTATATGGGACATAATAACTAAATGCAAATATTTTTTAAAGGAGTAATTGATAGATATGACAGTAGTATTAATAAGAAGTATTATATTATACATAACAGTGCTAATTGCGCTTAGAGTCATGGGAAAAGGTGAGATAGCTGAAATGAACTGTTTTGATTTAGTTATAACACTTTTAATTGCGGAAGTTGCATCTGTTCCAATGGAAAATAATAATATACCAATTATAAATGGCGTTGCAGCAATAACTGGACTTGTAATTATGCAGACCCTAATTTCATTCCTATCCTTAAAAAGTAGAAAATTAAGTTCATTTTTATCAGGTAAACCTTCTATACTTATAGATAAGGGGAAAATTGTATATAAAGAACTAAAAAAAGAAAGAGTTAGTATAGATGAATTATTAGAACAACTGAGAATTCAGGGTTACTTCAATTTAAAGGATGTACAGTACGCTATTTTAGAGACTGATGGTAATTTAAGTGTTGTACCAGCATCAAGTTATAATAGTACTCCTCCAAGAGCATTTAATCATTTACCAATTCCACTTATATTGGATGGTAGAATAATAAATGAAAATCTAGACATGGCTGAAAAAGATACTAATTGGTTAATGGGTATCTTAAAATCTAACCACATAGAAACTTTTAAAGATGTTCTTATTTGTGTTTTAGACGAAAACGACAAAATATTTATTCAAAATAAAAAGGGTGATTAATATTGAAATCTACAACATTTGTTATAACATGGGCTATTTTATTCTTATTATTTGGATTTTATGTCAATAATAAACTATACGACTTTACAGATGGCTACAAAAATAATATGTCTGTTTTGGAAAAATATATAGAAAATGAGGATTGGGAAAAAGCTCAAAAAGAAGCTGATTCCATATCTACAAGATGGAGTAAAGAAAAAAATCATTGGTACAAAGTTTTAAATCATGAGTACTTTGATGAAATAGGTCTAAAGTTTAATATTCTTGATAAGACAATTTACACTGAAAATAAATTAAGGTCTTTAGAAGAAGTCGAAAGTATAAAAACATATTTAGGAAATATTGTTGAAAGTGTTAAATTTGATGTAAACTATATATTTTAACAACTTAAGCAAGGATATAAATAAAAGTAAGATAATTTATATCCTTGTTTTAATGCTTTTACTAAATATCTTAACAAAGTGTATAGATTTTTACTTCAAAGTTTGTAATAGTTATTGACTTTACTTATAAATTGTTACTATCAAAATAAAATTTAAAAGCTTCTCCAATAAACTTGGATGTACCATCACCGTATTTATTATCAGTTATTTTTATGTATGTAGAATTTGATAAATAAAGTTCTGCCATATAATCAAAATATCTCTCTCCATTATCTATTTTATAAAATTCATTGCTCTTTTTCATTTCATTGTCTATTTCTTCAATAATACTTTGAACTTCTTTTGATGAGCAATCCCTACTCAAATCTGATACTAGTTTTTCATGCAAGATATTTATCTTAGGCTTTTTATCTCCTAAATAAATCTCTAAGGTTTGTCCAATAAACTTTCCTGCTCCATCTCCATATTTTTCATCTATATTTTTTATCCATATAGGATTTACCAAATAATTTTGTACCATACTGTACCAATTATCATCTCCAGTATCCATGTAAAAAATTTCATAATCTTTCTTAGATATATCTGTTATCTCTCTCGCTATTTCTTGAAGTTCTTTTGAAGAAGGATTCTTGCTTAAGTCTTTTGCAAGCTCTCTATATAATTCTTTTAATTTAGGATGTTTTTCTTTCAAACAATCATTTTTATATATATCAAATTTTTCTCCTAAACTCAATATATCACTGCTAAAGTTTGTTTTTATAGCTTTTGCAAACTTCTCAATAGTTCCATATTGTTTTATAGCCATTTTAGCAATTTTTTCCTCACTAGATTTAACTTTTTCAATAAGTTCATCATATCTTTCTACATTACCATAAATTTTAATTATCTTATTTTTATGATCTTTTTTAAATTCTTCTAGTACATTAAAATACTCACTCATGTCAAACTCTTTAAAATTAATAGTACTCTCTCCTTTTATAGTTTTGTTTATCAGCTCTATTAATTCATCTAATCTTTTTCGCTTTAAAATGAGTAATTTCTTTTGATTTTTTAAAGCTTCTACTTTATCAAAGTATTGGCTTGACATTATCTCTTTAACTTCCTTCAAAGGTATGTCAATCTCTTTAAAAAATAAAATTTGTTGGAGAGTCTTAATAGCTTCATCATCATAAAGTCTATACCCTACATCTGTAATTTTATTTGGTTTTAAAAGACCTATTTCATCATAGTAGTGTAATGCTCTTACGCTTACTCCTGTTAAATCTGAAACCTGCTTTACTGTTCTCATATCAACACCTCAAAACTTGATTTTATAGCTATCAATATTTACTAATACATCCATGCTATATTTTCATATTACACTATTACGTTATGTCAGGGTCAATAAAAATATCTTTATTATAAACAACTGTATTCATTTAAAATATTTTACAAAGAATATGAATTAGCCTATCTTCTGTAAAGTTAATACCCTTTGAAAGACATATATATTTTTTATACATCTAATATCGAATATACTTCTTTCATATTCTTCAAAATCTCAGAAAAAAGTAAAGGAAGTTGTCCTGTATCATCACTCTTTTGAGTTAAATAATCTATTATAATATTAGATATTATCTCAATCATAGTAGCACTTTTATCAAATATCTCAGCTCCTTGTATGAAGGTGTCATTTTTATATTCTTCTCCAAGTTGGTTAAGCATTCTGCTCATTTTATCAAAACCTCCTTTAAATTTGACGTTATCTGGTTCTTTAATTCCCTTAATTGCATTTGGAACGGTTGGTACTGTCCCAAAAAACATAACCACATTAGATAATATCTTATCATAATCATCTTTTTCCAGTTCATTTTTCCATTGCGGCAATTCTTTGATAAACTTTTCAAAACCTTTGTATCCCAAAAATCCTTTAGGTGGATTTAAAAACATATTACCCTTTATAGTAAGTGCTTCTCTTGCAATCTCATATTTACTCTTTAAACTAGTCATTCTAACTGTGCAAATAGTATTCGCCTTACTCAATCCTAAATAACTACAATTCATACTTTGGCGTAATTCCTCATAAGATAGGTATAATAACTCAGTCCTTCCACAATCATACAGGTATATTCTTTCTTTTTCATCATCATATCCTACCATTAATATGTAATGAAAAGGAATATGTTCTTTATGGTATAATTTCTGATAATATGGTAAGTGATACATATCTAAGGCTCCTAAAATAACTGGATACCCATTATCAATTTCATATTTTGCTTTTTTTAATGCTCGCTCATATCTTCTAAATTCATGATGTTTGTATTCAAAACCAACAATTGGTGCTAAAAATTCATACATCTTTTTTGTTCTTCCATCTCCCAAAGCTACCATTCTTTTCAATTCTGCTTTATCTGTTTTCATATAACAAAAGGAACCAAAACCTGATAATAAAAAGAAAAAATCATTTGGAAGGCATTCACCTGTTTTATTCATATATAAATCTTCTATACCATTCCACATGCACTCATAATCATGTGAATGATGTTTAATTTCAATTATTTTTCTCATATATTCGTTCTCCTTACTATAAATTTTTATTAGATTTAGTATAAGCCCTCTTACAGTGAGAGAGTCAATAACTTTTATTCCTATGAAATTTATATTTAAGGGAATTACATTTTTCTATTACTAAATTATTTGAATTACACTATATCTTATTATATTGTGTAACATAATAAATCTAGATAAAAAAAGAGCATATAAAAACTAGAAACAGTTTTTATACACTCTTAATCAACTTATTATATTATTTTCCAGCCTTCATAGCTCTAATTTTTAATGGTAAAGTAAATAGATTAATAAATCCTTCTGCATCTTTGTGGTCATAAAGTTCACTGTCTCCAAAAGAAGATATTCCTTCATCATAAAGAGCATTTTCAGTAAATATTCCGGCAGGTTTTATATTACCCTTGTAAAGTTTAACTTTTACTGTTCCAGTAACATTGTCTTGAGTTTGCTCCATAAATGCATCTATAGATTCTCTTAACTTACAATACCATAATCCATTGTAAATAAGTTCTCCATATTTATAAGATACCATTTGTTTAAAATGTAATGTATCCTTGTCTAAAGTAGCACTTTCTAAAATATTATGTGCTTCATAAAGAATTGTTCCTCCTGGAGTCTCATATACACCTCTTGATTTCATACCAACAAGTCTATTTTCAACTATATCTATAACACCAATTCCATGTTTACAACCTAATTCATTTAATTTGTGAATTAATGCAACTGGAGATAATTCTTCACCATTTACCTTTTTAGGAACACCTTTTTCAAAGTAAACTTCTACATATTCAGCTACATCACATGCATCTTCTGGGTCTACACATTGTTTGTAAACATCTTTCTTATGTTCATTTTGTAGATGCTCTATATCTCCACCTTCAGTTGATACATGCCAAAGGTTAGCATCTACTGAATATATTTTAGCTTTAGTTGCTGTTACCTTTATATTATGCTTTTCTGCATAGTCTATAGCATCTTCTCTTGATTTTATATCCCATATTCTCCAAGGTGCAATAACTTTTATAGTTGGGTCAAGAGCTGCAATTGTAGCTTCAAATCTAACTTGGTCATTACCTTTTCCTGTACAACCATGACATATATATTTTGCACCTTCTTTATGAGCAACTTCAACTAGTTTCTTAGCTATTATAGGTCTTGCTAAAGAAGTACCTAATAAGTATTTTCCTTCATATTTAGCTTCTGCTTTTACAGCCTTGAATATAGTTTCAGTTACAAATTCTTCACTTATATCATCCACATATGCTTTTGATGCTCCACTTTGTAAAGCCTTTTCATAAACATCTTCCATTTTATCTTCTTGACCTACATTTCCACAAACAGCTATAACATCTATATCTTCATAATTTTCCTTTAACCAAGGTATTATGATTGATGTATCAAGTCCTCCTGAATATGCTAATACTACTTTTTCCTTCATTTTTAATTCCTCCCAATTTTAAATTATGATTTTTATTTTTTGTTTAATAGCAATTCTTAATATTGAATGATTTTAAGAATTTAAATTAACTTAAAATCATTTTAATACTAAAAAAGCCTCTCAGTATTTTTAAATACTAAGAGGCGAAATATCCGCGGTACCACTCTTATTGATAAACTTAGCTAATCAATTAGTAAACGTTCAACATACTAAATAAACATTAGTAATTAAATATATTAAAAAACGCCTCTTGGAAAAACCAAGAGACGAAATATATCCGCGTTACCACTCTAATTGATAAGATAAACTTATCCACTCTTTCTCTTAAGGCGAGATTACCTACTAACATACTAAATTCAATTAGCATCCTCCAAAGTTCTTTTCACTAATACTCATTTGCTAAGCTTCCACCATCCTTAGCTCTCTATAAAACGCATAGAAGTTACTCTCTTTCTCACAGGATTTAAATATAAAGTTTTTCATATCTCTCTTATAAAATATATAATAGTTTATTTTTCCATTTATGTCAACTATATAATTTATTTTATTTTTATTTTAAGAAGATTTTCTACTTTATTCACTAATATCTCACTTTCCAAAGACATAGCCCTTTAGCTGGTGCTGTATCTGATGCTTGGCTTCTATCCTTAGATTCAAGCATAGACTTAATATCTTGTGGAGCTTTTCTTTTAAGACCTACTTCTATCAAAGCACCCACTATTATTCTTACCATGTTATACAAAAATCCATTTCCTTCAATGTATATTTCTATAACATTATCATCTTCTTTTATATTTATTGAATAAATTTCTCTTATATTCGATTTTTTCTTAGATTTAGAAGAAGCAAAACTAGTAAAATCATGTTCTCCTATTAAGTACTCACTTGCTTTTATCATTCTATCTAAATCCAATTTTTTACTTACATGAGTAGCATATTTTCTTATAAAAGGATTGTGATATTTGTTATTGTCAATTTTATACATATAAGTCTTTGACTTTACATTATATCTTGAGTGAAATCTTTCATCAACTTCTTCAACAGTTTTTACGACTATATCTTCTGGTAAATATTCATATAAGTATTTTTGGATTTTATCTACTGACTCTGTACAACTTGTTCTAAAATTTATTACTTGTCCTCTAGCATGAGCTCCCATATCAGTTCTTCCAGAACCAATTATCTCAACTGTTTCATTTGTCATTTTACTTAAGACAGTTTCAAGTTTTTCTTGTATAGTCATATTATTATCACCTAGTTTTTGGTACCCTTTATATCTTGAGCCATCATATGCTACTATCATTTTTATGTTTCTCATCTTAATCCTCTTTCTAAGAATTTATGCTTGTTTAGCAAATTTATTTTTTATATTAAAAGTTATTTTTGTTCCAACATTCTTTTCACTTTCTATTTTCATTCTTCCACCATGAAGTTTTACAATTTCATTACTAATTGCTAGACCTAACCCACTACCAGCTTTATTGTAATCTTCTTGGAAGAACTTATCTAATACTTTATTTAGATTTTGTTTTTCTATGCCTGAGCCATTGTCTTCAACTGATATAGTTGTTATATCTTCATTTTGAGAAGCTACAACTTTTATGTAACCACCTTGACCAGTAAATTTAAATGAATTCTGTATTAAATTTATAAGAACTTGTCTTAATCTGTTCTTATCTCCTTGAATATTCTCTATAAACTCATTTTCAAATTCAAACAAAAGTGCTATATCTTTTTCAGCTGCTTTAACTTTAAGCTGATTCACAACACCTACAACTAAACCTTCAACATCAACTATATCAACATGAAGTTTTATTCTATCTGAAGAAAGTCTTGAAAAATCCAATAATTCTTCCACAAGTTTTATAAGTCTTTCTGTTTCATCTTGTATAATACCTAAACCTAAGTCTAGCTCTTCTCTTGTTATACTTTCATAACCTAAAGTTTCACTCCATCCCTTTATTGATGTAAGAGGGGTCCTTAGTTCATGTGATACAGAAGATATAAATTCTTCTTTTAATTTTTCACTCTTATCAATCTCATGTGCCATATGTTCAAATGTCTGTGCCAAATCGCCAATCTCATCATCTACAATTTTCATATTTTCTAACTTTATATTATAATTTCCTACAGCCAATTCATTTGCAAATTTCTTTAATTCTCGTAATGGTTTTATAAGAGTCTCAGCAAATTTAAGACTTATTAGTATAGCTATAATAAGTATAAATATACCAGCTAATATAAGCCATGTAGCTTGCTTTAATATTGCATTATCAATAGCATCTAATGAAACTGTATATCTAACAACACCTTCTATTATATTATTTACCTTAAGTGGCAGAGAAATACTCATAACATGTTCTCCAGTATCTGCTATTCTATAGGTATATGGTGTTAAGTTTTTTGTCTTTATATCTTTTAGTGCATTATTAACATCTTCATAATTTGCTTTTTCTTTACTCTTAAAACCATATTGGTCTAATATAATATTTTTATCCTTATCTATTATTGAAATTCCAAATTCTGAATTCTTAGTTAATGGTTGCTTATCAAATATGTTTTTTACTTTTTTCTCAAAGCTTGTAGTCTCCATTGTAATAGCGTTATATTCATCAGCATATTTTATTTCAGATTCAAGTAGTTGTTTGACAGAATCATAGTAATAGTTTTGTATATAAAACATAAACAATCCTTCAAACAGAGTAACCATTATAATAATTATTATAAAGTAGTTTTTTATTACTTTTTTTCTCAGACCTTCAAAATGTAACACTATTATTCTTCCTTTCTAAAACAGTATCCATAACCCCAAATAGTTTGTATATATTTTGGTTTTGATGGGTCATCCTCTATTTTATTTCTTATCCTTCTTATATTTACATCTACTATTTTAAAATCATATAAATAATTAGTTCCCCAAACTTCATCTAGTATCTGGTCTCTACTTAATGACTGCTTAGCATTTGATATCAAATATTTCACTATTGAAAATTCAGTTGGAGTAAGCTCAATTTCTTTTCCATTTTTAAATAATTTTCTCTTATCTATATCAAGTATAAATGGAGGAGAAACTATCTCACTTGACTTAACACTTGAATCATCCTTTGCTACTCTTCTAAGAAGAGCAGAAACCCTGACTAAAAGTTCTTTTATACTAAATGGTTTTATGATGTAATCATCTGCTCCTGAAATAAATCCTTCTATTTTATCATCTTCTTGTGCTTTAGCAGTGAGCATTATTATTCCTACTTGGTCAAAATTTTCCCTTATAAATTTGCATACCTCTATTCCACTTATATCTGGAAGCATTACATCCAAAAGAGCTATTGTAATGTCACTTTCTGTTGTCATTTTTTCTATAGCTTCTCTCCCAGTACCTGCCTCAACTATCTCATAACCTTCTCTTTTTAAGTTTATACTAACAAAACTTCTAATCCCAATTTCATCTTCTAGTATAAGTATTTTTTCCTTCATAAAATAAAACCTCCAATTGAGTATAATATTAACCATATATTAATGAGAAATATTCTTTTAGTGCGTCTATAGTAATATCTAGCTTATCCATTTCATTTGCATTGTTTATGACTAGCAAGAAAGTATATTCATCACTCTCTTGAAGTACAATAGAATTTTGAGCATTTGGATTTTTTCTATCTTCAAGTTTATTTTTACTCTCTACTACTATATTAAACAAATTCTTACGATCTGAATAGTCAAAATAATAAAATTTAAATACTGCTTTTTCTCCAACAAATTCTTGTTCAACAAGTATTTTGTCAAATAAATTGTTTGGAATAAACAATTTAAAATTATATTTATAGTTATAATATATCTGACTTGTAAATATTAAGCTTGAACTAGCATCTTCTTTTCCATTCCATCTATACCAACTTATATTTGCAGATGCTTTAGAACTGTAAGTGTTTCTATTGTTTCCTGCTACTATAGGTATTTCTATAATCTTATCTTTATCAATATCATCTACAGGTATGTAATAAGATTTAGTAATAGTTTTATCATAATCACTAAAAGCTTTTTTAATTTTTCCATCTTTCATATAAAGTATCTGTGTAATATAATTATTATCCTTTAATATAGGAATATCAAGCACAGCTCCTTTTATGGCTGCAGACGAATTTCCAATAGATGAAGCAACATTACCTAAAGTTATATATAGTTCACTCAAATTCTTCACATTTTCAAACTTAACATAATCCTTGATTTTCATATTCCCATCAAAATTCGCGACACTTGCAAACATTTCATTAGTTTTATTATTCAAATGAAGCATCAATATTTCCAATTTGTCATCTCCATCTATATATCCAATTTTCACTTTCATGTCATTAAAATCGTCTTTGTTTGGAAGCCATGACGCATCTAAATCATACACCTTTGTTATTTCATTATCTTTTACTTTATATATATGCATATTAGTTTTATCTTTGGATTTAATCAGTAAAACCACTTCTTTATATCCATCTGAATCCAAATCATAAAAATTAGCATACTCTATTGACTCACCATTTTCTAAAAAATGGTCACCAAGTACATATTTTTCTCCATTATAACTTAAAGTTACAAACCCTACCTGAGTTACATTATTACTTAAATCTTCTTTTTGTTCAAATACTACTAATTCATCAACTCCATCACCATTTAAATCCACTTTATTTATTTTTCCTACTTCTTTTGCATTAGAAGGTAATATCATAGATGAATCTGGTTTTAGTAACTGGTCAATACCATCATACAGTACTTTTTTTGTATCATCATAATCAGGTATCTTTGCTAATTGTTCTGGAGATTCAGTTTTAATATTACATCCAGTAACAAATAGCATCATTAGGGCTACTACAGTAATAAGTTTTAATACTTTCATTTAACTCCTCCTAATCCTATCAATCTTGAATTTTGCTCACAAAAATCTCCTCACAATAATTAGACGTTTCAAGTCGTTATAATGTTTTACTTATTTTAATAAAACTTTATATTTTTTTTAATAAAACTTTATACTTTTTATCCATAAATAATATGAAAGCTATTTATTGTTTCTAGGAGGCTTAGGACCTGGATATTGGAAAAAGTTAGTTTTTAACATACCATTATACAATTTTCTTTTTTTATCTGCCTTTTGTCCAAATTCATATTCAAAATCTTCATAAGATGTTATTAAATAATACGACCAATTTTTTAATCTTCTGAATGCATAACCAAGCTCTTTATACAATTGTTTAACACTATCTTTATCTTCTAATCTTTCTCCATAAGGAGGATTAGTAATTATAAATCCAAACTCATCTTCACTTTTAAATTGAGTTGCATCTCCTATATTAAATTCTATATATTCATCTACACCTGCTATTTCAGCATTTTCTCTAGCTATATCTATACATTCTGCATCTATATCATATCCATAAATCTTAAATTTAGTTTCATTATCTATCTTATTAAAAGCATCTTTTCTTATATCCCACCATATTTTTTTATCAAGAGTTCTCCATTTTTCTGATATAAATTCTCTATTTAAACCAGGTGCCATATTTATACCTATCATAGCGGCTTCAATCAATATAGTACCAGAACCACACATAGGGTCCACTAGAATTCTACCTGCTTTCCATGGTGTTAAATAAATAAGCCCAGAAGCTAAAGTCTCTCTTATTGGTGCTTTATTTGCTTTTTCTCTATATCCTCTCTTATGCAAAGCATCTCCAGTTGTATCTATAGAAATAGTTACCTTATCTTTATGTATAAATACAAAGATAGGATATTTCTCTTTATCTTCTTTAAGCAAACCTTCTTCCAAGTAACTTTTCTTTAAGCTTTCTACGATAGCTTTTTTTACTATAGCTTGTACATCTGGTGTACTGTATAATTTTGATTTTATGGAAGAAGCCTTTGATATAGGAAATTGAGCTCCATAAGGTATATATCGAGACCAATTTATTCTTTTTGTATTTTCAAATAATTCATCAAAACTTTTTGCCTCAAATTCAGCAATTTTAAGATGTACTCTTTCAGCACATCTTAGCCACATATTTGATTTTGCTATTCCAAACTCATCAGTTTTATATGTTATTCTTCCATCTTCTGTTTTTATTATTTCATATCCTAAATTAGTAATTTCTCTAGCCAGCATTTTTTCCATCCCAAAAAAACATGGCGATATTAATGTATAATTTTTCATAAAACCTCCTGTTTCCTATATTAATTACAAAACTTATTTATTTTTTAAACAATCTACACATTTAAATTCATACTTCCCATTTTATACCCTGACATATCTAGTGTAACATATTTAAAGCCAAATATTTTTAATTTAGTATCAACTTTATTAAAATTGTTATTTTCAAAAAATTTACCTAATTCTTCCTGGTCAACCTCTATTCTAGCTATATCTCCATGCATTCTCACTCTAAATTGAGAAAAACCTAAATCAGATAAATAGTCTTCACTCTTTTCTATTATTCTTAGTTTTTCATTTGTTATTTGAACTCCATAAGGAATTCTACTTGCAAGACATGCAAATGATGGTTTATTAAAAGTATTTAATCCTAATTTTTTTGAAAGTAATCTAATTTCAGCTTTTTTCAAACTACTTTCTTTTAGTGGACTAATTACTTCTAACTCACTCAATGCTTTAAGCCCAGGTCTATAATCTCCTAAATCATCTATATTTGTTCCATCTACTATGTACTTTATATTATGTTCTTTTGCTACCTCTTTTATTTTAGAAAATATATATTTTTTGCAATGGTAACATCTATCAGTACCATTTTCTTTAAACTCCTTTAAATCAAAGTTTTCTATATTTAAGATGATATGTTTAACACCAAAATTTTTAGTATATTGTTTAGCTTCTTCAATCTCTCTACTTGAATGCATCATTGAATGTATAGTTACAGCTATAACATTTTCCCCTAATGTATCTTTTGCTACCTTAAGTAAAAAGTTACTATCTACTCCACCAGAATAAGCAACTACAACACTTCCTAATTCAAGTAGTATTTCCTTTAATTTTTCTAATTTTTCTTCTTCATTCATAAAACAACCTCCATATCTAGAAAAACATGAACAATAAAATATTATATTATTTTTTACATTCTTAATGATTATAACATATAAAGTATTTATTTTATAAAATAGAATTATATTTAAACACGTTAATTACAATATCAAAGAATTTTTAAATCTGTATAATTTAAACATATTACTGTAATACACTGTATACTAAAAATGAAATAGTGTAATATAGTAATATGTTTAAAAGCCATGAAGTGGAAATAGCTATCCTCATGGCTGAATGCACAAATTTGTTTTAAGATAATTATTTTTCCATCAGTTATAATTGTAAATCACAAAAAAGATACTATCATATGAATTTTCTAAAACTTTTAATTTAATACTTATAGCTTACATATATTTGTCTTAATCCCACCAAAAAAGCCATATTGTAGAACGCTGTAGTACTTCTTTAAGAACTTTTAATGTTTCATATCCTTGTACAATAATGTCTTCACAGTAGAGGACTAATTCAATACACAAGTCATCAAATTTTTTATTATCTTCAATTGGATTTTTTGCAGAATATTGAACTGTATCACTTCCAATTGCAATTGGGAATGCTCCATATTTTTCGTACCAATATTTTGCAACAGCTATATGTTCTTCATCACTAGGACAATCATTAAATCCACCAATTGGTATATATGCAAATACTTCATATGGTTTAATTGTTGGAACTTTGGCTATGTAAACTTTGTTATTTTCTTGAAATATATCTATGTTTGTAATTGGACTAAAATTTTTATAATCATAAAAAGTGTCCTCAGAACCCATTAACTCTGTTAGCAATTCTGGAATCTCACACTTTCTAGAATTGAAGAATTCATTTACATCAATCTCATTACATTTCTCTAAACAATATTTTCCATAGTTTTCAAGAGAACCATACTCTTTATTAATCATATCTATATTTTCTCTTAATAACCCTACTTTTTCATCAATAATTATAATCGGTGTATATCCATTTTCTTTTCCATCTTCTCTCATTTTTTCAAATAAATCATCAATATCAATATCATTGTTCACAGGAACACATTCAAAACCATATAAATCTTCAATACTCATACTTATCTCCTATTCTTTTTAGATTTAATTCTTTTGAAAGTTTTCTTTTTTTGTTGTCAAGTTTTTAAATACTATTATTATTTGTAAAACTATAAGTATAGATGCAGTTTATAAAATATACTTACATAAGACAAAAGTTAATTTTATTTTTTGCATAAATAAGATATTTTTTATGACAATTCCCTTATATAAATATAATAGCACAAAACACATGTTCATGGTTAATAATAAGTGATTTTGTAATAATTCGTTGTATATTATACTATTTTAAGTAAAATAAATGATATTCTTTGTATAAGAAATAATATGTTTATTGATATGAAGTTTTTGGGGTTTAAATCTGTTAAGAATAATATTTTAATATTAGTAGATATACTTAAAAGAATAAATCTTGTTGTAATACTTAGATTCTAAATGTAGTCTTTTAAAATCCCATATAAAATTGCAGGAATCAATAAATTAAAATCAGAACTTAGATTGATAATATATTTATATATAATCTCATATAGTTCTTCTATTCTATAGAATCTAATAATTAGATAGATATATTTGCTAATTTATATATAAAAATCAGAGTTGATGTATAAATTTATAGGTGTATCAATTATTTTAATCAATACACCTACATACTTCTAATCTTCTTTTAATAAAGTACTTTTCCAAACATCTTCTTTGAAACCCAACAGTACATTTTCACCATCAAAAAGCAACGGTCTTTTAATAAGCATTCCATCACTTACTAATATTTCTAAAAGTTTATCATCAGATTCACTCTTTACAATATCTTTAAGACCCAATTCCCTATATTTCATACCACTTGTATTAAAAAATTTCTTTATATCATATCCACTAGTCTTGTAGATTGCTTCTAATTCATCTTTACTTGGAGGATTCTGAACCATGTCTATATCTTCAAATTCTAAATCATTTTCTTTAAGCCAATTTTTTGCTTTTCTAACAGTAGAACACTTTGTATATCCATATAATTTAATCATCATATTAAAATCCTTTCTAATTTTTTATTTTTATACCCATAATTTGCATATTATAACCAATTTATATCACAATCATCCTAAGCTTTCAATATAAAAAATTATTCTATTTTAAAACAATCATTAATTTATATTAAATATTTAAATTATTCTTTTATAATATATTAAACCTAATTAATCACTCAATATTAGATTAAATTTTTAAATAAAAAAAGGGCATAGTGTATTTGTTTTACTTAGCCCCTATTTATATTATAAATGTTCCTATAACTTCCATTTATAAAATATTAAACAATTTTTTCTTTGATTTGAACATTCTCTACTATACCGTCTTTTATACTTATAATCTTATCTGCAACATTATTTGAGAAAACAACATCATGCGTAATTATTAGTATAGTCATCCCTTTATCTTTAAGTCTGTTCATTATATTGACTACTCTTTGAATAGTATCAATATCAAGTGCAGAAGTAGGTTCATCAAAACAAAGAACCTTTGGCATTAGTGCACATGACCTAGCTATTGCAACTCTCTGTTGCTGTCCTCCTGATAATTCAAATGGATATGAATTTAATTTATCCTCTAAATCAACTAATCTTAAAAGTTCTCTAGCTCTCTCTTCAGCTTCTTTTCTAGGAACTTTAAATACATTAACTGGAGACTCAATTATGTTTTCAAGAACTGTCATATGAGGAAATAAGTTAAAATTTTGGAAAACCATACCTATTTTTCCTCGTATCTTTGTCATATCTTTCTTATTTTTTATTATCTCATTATCTATTATAATCTCTCCACTATCAAATTCTTCAAGACCATTTATACATCTCAATATTGTAGTCTTTCCTGCACCAGATTTTCCAAGTAAAACTCCAATTTGACCTTCTTCTAACTCAAAAGAAATATCTTTAAGTACCTTATTTTTTTTAAATGATTTATTTAAGTTTTTAATTTTCAGCATGTAAAAAACCTCCTCCTATAATATTGTAACTTTATCTATAATAAGAATATTTTTTTTCAAGTAATTCAAATCCCTTAGTAAGTATAGCTACAAATATAAGATATATTGCCCCTGCCTCAAATAGTGGTAATAAGCTCGCTTCTCTGTTCATTGCTATTTGAGATATTCTTAAAATATCATTTAATCCTAATATATATACCAAAGATGTATCTTTTACTAATGTGATTACTTCATTTGAAATAGGTGCTAGTATTCTTTTAAAAACCTGTGGAAAGATTATTCTCTTATACATTGTAAATTTATCAAATCCTAGTACTTTTGAAGCTTCATATTGTCCTCTATCGATTGACTGTATTCCACCTCTAAATATTTCTGCAAAATATGCTGCATAATTTAAGAAGAAAGCTACTATTCCAGCTGTAAATCTGTCAAATACAATTCCTAAAAGAGGTAAGCCATAAAATATGACTATCATCTGTAAAAGTAAAGGCGTCCCTCTCATTATTAATATATAACATTGTGTAATACCACTTATTAATTTATTTTTTGATAATCTTAAAAATGCAACTGCAATCCCCAATGGAATTGATACTATCAATGTTATACAAAACATTGCTATAACTATCTCTAAACCTTGTAACATGCCTATAGTGCCCCCTTCTTAACAGCTAATCTATCTTTTACTTAAACCACTTATCATAAATTTTGTCAAAAGCTCCATCTTTTTTCATTTCTTTTAATGTTTCATTTATTTTCTTACAAAGTTCTGGATTTTCTTTAGAAGTTGCTACAACATAATCTTCTAATCCAAAATCTTCTTTTAACACTTTGTATTTATCTTCACCTTTTTGACCCATATAGTATCTAATTAAAACTTCATCACCAACAACTGCACTAGTTCTACCTATTTCTAAATCTCTAAGTGCTTTATCATAAGTATCATAAAGAACTGGTGCTCCACCTTTTAAGCTATTCATGAAATCTTTATCCTTTTCCACTGCATCAAGTGCTGTTGAACCTTGTTGTGTTCCAACTTCTTTATCTTTTAAATCTGCTTTTGAATTTACTTTTGAATCACTTAAAGTAACTATTATCTGTTTATTTTGTAAATATGGTTCTGTATATGATACTATTTTCTTTCTTTCATCTGTTATAGAGTACCCATTCCATAATACATCTACAGTCTTTGAGTCATTTAACTCAGTTTCTTTCATTGACCAATCTATTGGTTGGAACTTAACTTCCATTCCAAGTCTCTTAAATGTCTCTTTAGCTAACTCTACATCAAATCCTACAGTATCTCCTTTTTCATCTAAAAATCCCATTGGAACAAATGTATTATCAAACCCTACAATTACTTCTTTTTTTGCTTCTTTTGAAGCATCTTTTCCCTTTTCATCATTTGATTTTGAACAACCTGCCATTCCACTTACTAATCCTAACATAATTGTAAATATTCCTAATTTTTTTAATATATTTTTCATAATATTCTCCCTCGTCTTTTAAATTTTTAAATATTTTGATTATTTTTTAAAAAGTATATCTGTTGCAATATAATTCTCTGCGCGCTTAAAAAATTATATTAAAAAAACTCCCGTCTCTAGCTTCTGCTAGAGGACGGGAGTTGACTCTCGTGGTTCCACCTCTGTTCATTAATGCCTCACGACACTAACCTCTTTAAGTACAATAAAATAATTATACTCTAGCACTATAACGGGTGCAAGGATTCCGGAAAGCTCCTAATGAAGTATCTTTACTCTTTCAGAGTTCTGCTCAAAGATGTGTTCAAAGTAAAATCTATTGCTCCTCTCACCAATCGGAAACTCTCTGTTTAAGATTAACTACTTCTACTATTTCTTTTCTTAGCATTTAATGTTGTTTTGAATTGTTATTATGATATTGATTTTATAGCATAAGGCAATATCTGTCAATATATATTTTAAAATAAATATAAAAATTTAATTCCAAGGAACAACTTCTACTTCACCATAACATCGTTCTACTAATCTATTGGAATACTCACCTCTATACCCCAAAATAAAGAGTAAAACAAGCTCAATATATCTTGTTCCTATTGAGATTATATTCCAAATATCTTCAACTTCTAACACAGCTCTATGAGTTCTCCTGCTTGGATGAACTATACTATTCCTTAAATAAATCACTAAATCTACCCCATCATCAAACTTGTTTTTTATTGTATTGTCAAATATATTTAATTCATGTTTTCCATATGGTATTTTGCATGTATCAAGTAATAGTCTTATATTTTTAGATGCTAAGTTACAATCAAAAGCTTCATCTGTAAGTATTTTATTTTGCTCTACTAAAATTACATATGATAGAGTTTCAAGTGCAATTTGTACAGATATTATGTTATTTTCCATAGTAACACTTCCAAGAGATTCTATATACCAGTCAGTAACACTTTTTATGGCAGAACCATAATAAAAATCTTCTAATTTTTTGCACATAAGACTTATATATTTCTCCATATTATGATAGTTTGAAAGTGTATCTGACCATGTTGGTACATATCTAAATGGAGATATCTGATTTTCATTCCATATTCTATAGACTTCATTTCCACTTCTATATCCTTTGGCCAAACAAAATCCAACATACCTTCCACACATAAAACTCAAAGCTGTTGATATTCTATCTAAAAGATTTATTGTATTATTTGTTCTAAAAATTCTACCATCTTTTCTTCTAACTCTACCTATATGAGTTATTATTGCTCCAGACTTAGACCTTAAATCTGACTTAAGTTCTTTTCTATAATCATATCTTTTATCTATAGTCACAACATAATCATTTATATCAAATTCGATTCTACCTGCATATACTTTATCATTATATTTAATGAGTTTGCCTGGTATTTTATCTAAGTTTATTATATTAAAATCTACATGTTCAACATAAGAGTTTTTGGATTTTATACAGTCATCATTGATATATCCTTCTATAGTAACATCGCTTAAAGTGTTTATTGTTATGGAAATGATTTTATAACCATGAACTTCAAGAATAGCATTATCATAATCTAAAGCTAAATTATCATCATCATTATCTATTTCTTCAATACAACCTATATCTGCCTTAAAGTTTATAGATATTGGAGGTGTCATTTTATAATAAATTTTTCCATTACATCTATATTTTTTATCTAAATATATGCAAAACCGACCTTCATAGATATTAATATCTTCATTGATACCATAGCTTAAATACTCTGATGTTATAGCATCATCAATTGCTTTCATTTTAATTCCCACCTTTGCTTTTGTATAATAACATAGGGATTGTAGTTCTTTTTTATTTAGTAAAACTCAATCTATTATATAATTTAGCGTATTATTTCATTACTTATGTACTTTAATAATTTCCTATAAAAATAGTGTCATTCTAGTATCATCGTTTATTTAATACATTATGTAATTTATTTAAATTTAATTCTTTAAAAATTTATATTACTTACTTGCAATTTCTACAGTTTATTACATCCTTCCTTGTAATTATAGCACAGTTTTATAATTTCATATTATATATTTATTTCCTTTGTTTTTATTCATTTAGATATTATCATCACTATATATGTATTGTCAAAGAAAACATTTAATTTATCAAATATCTTATAACATATTACATAAGACCTCATATGTACATTATTTAGTTAAAAAACTAACATTCTTATCTTTTTTTAAATAATTTTTTAAACAAAAATGGCAGCTTTGATTTATTGTTTCAAAACTGCCATCAAACTGAAAATATTCTATTTTGATGTATAGAACTTTATCATTATATTAATAGTCTTTTACTTCCATCAATCTTCAAGCTTATATAAAACTTCACTTATATCTTTTTCCACTAATGGTTTCATATTGTTATTATAAATACTTATGTTTGCATTACTTAACTCCATTTGTATACGATGGATAAGATTTTTTTTATGCTTTGTAATCTTAGGTAATGATTTAATAAACATTCTTGAAACAGAGGGTTTCTTATCTGCAATGTGACTTAAAATATAGTCTATATTTATTTCAATTTTATTTTCGGTATCCCATTGAGCATTTGCTGCTATTAATAACAATCCTCTTATCCTAACATATGAGCTTTCATTATTGAGCATCTCTAAAAATGAGTCAAAAAAACAATATGTAATATTTGATTTCATACTTTCATTTTCTAAAAACAAAAAAGTTTTATATGCTTCATTGTGATTTTTTGAATATAATTTGTTAATAAGTAAATTTATATCTTCCAATCTTCTCATCTCCCTCATTACAAACATCTATTTAAACAAAGTATAACATATCCAAAAATGGATATAAATAAATGTCTATATTAAAAAAAATTCTAAAATTCTACTAAAATCACTTACTATTTATTTACAAACAGTAATCATAAAATATTATAAACTTATTGATTATAGGCTAAAAAAATAAGCTATCAAATAATTTATACTTGATAGCTTATTTTTTTATAATTCTTTTTTTAAAGTTTCCTTTAGACTATCATATGCAAAATCCATTATCTCTCTACATGCAACTAAATCTTTTTTTAAGTCTATACATAGTTCTGAGCCATACTCTTTTCTTACTGTTGTAGTCAAATCTTTAGCATACACTTTAGCTTTAGTACTTTCATCTTCATGATTTCTGCCTTTTACATATCCAATTATTATATTTGAGGCATTTACTGCACCACATAAACTAGCAACTCCACAACCTGAACCTAGTCCACTTCCTAAACAAACTGGTATGTCTGTATTAAATTCCTCATTATATGCTTTTATAACTGATTCTGCACAATTAAAACCTTTTTCATGATATTTTGATGCTATAACTTTATTACACATTAAAATTCCCCCTCATATTTACAAATTAATATTTTTTTGATATTTTTGTAAAAAACACTTGTTTTTAACATTATTATATCAAATTTTAACAACAAAAACACTTTTTTCTAGATTATATACTTTTTTCTAAGTTTAATAGTATCTCTTTCAAATCAGAATGATTTCCCATATATCCACCAATATTATTTTTACCAACCACTCTATGGCAAGGTATTATTATTGGAATTTTATTACTTTTACTTGCTTGTCCTATTGCTCTCACCGATTTTGGATTATTTATATTTTGTGCTATATCTGAATAATACAAAGTCTCTCCATATGGTATTTTTAACATTTCCCTATAAACTGATTTTTGAAACTCAGTCCCTTCAATACGAATATCTAAATCAAATGCCTTTCTTTTTCCCTTAAAATAATCATCTATCTGATTTATAGCTTCTTTTAAATCTTCCTTGTTTCTTTTTATGTCAATTCCTTTTTTGATATATTCATCTTTTAATTTATTAAACTTTTCATCTCCTATATCTATGCTGACTATAAAACCATCTTCACTTAATATGTACAAATTTCCTATTTTAGATTGATAAACATCATATACTAGATTCATATAACTTTCCCCCTTTACTCTAGTATACATATAATTTTTTAACTAATAAAGAGTTACCCTAAAAAATAGGATAACTCTTCTTTTATAACTGCTTAATATATAATATTTTTTTAATTTATTAACTTTTAATATATCAAAACATCACTTTTATATATTTTTGAAAGCTTTAGAAAGCATAAGTTTTATTCTGTTAAGCTGATTTACCTCACTTGCAGAAGGGTCATAATCAATAGGTATTATATTTGCATTTTTATACAATCTTTTTAATTCTTTTATAGAACCTTTACCAATTATATGATTAGGCAAACATCCAAAAGGTTGCATACAAATAATATTTTCTACACCTTCATTTAAAAGCTCAACCATCTCTCCAGTTAAAAGCCAACCTTCTCCAGTTTGATTACCCAATGACACTACTGGTTCTGTATTTTTAGCAACAGTCTTTATGTTCCCTGGTGCATAAAATCTTTTGCTCTTATCAAGTGCCTTCTTATACACCCTTTGGTATATTCCAGTTATGTATATAAATGCTTCTCCTATAATTCTACTCTTTCTACTTCCCTCTAAATGAGTATGTTTATAAATAGTATTGAATGCACAACTTAAGAAGAAATTTGTAAGGTCTGGAACAACTGCTTCGGCACCTTCTCGCTCCAATATATCTACTAAATTATTATTTGCGATTGGATGGAATTTCACTAAAATTTCTCCTACTAAACCTACTTTTGGTTTTTTTACATCAAGTATCTCTAAGTTATCAAATTCCTTTACTATATCTTTTATATTTTTAGTAAATACAGAAATCTTTGCTTTGACAAGAGAAGTTTTACATATATCAACCCATTTCTCATATAGAGTATTTGCACTTCCAGTTACCTTTTCATATGGTCTCACCCTATAAAGTACCTTCATCAATAAATCTCCATATACAACTGCCATAAAAAGTCTATTGATTAATTTTAGTGAGATATTATCCATTATTCCGCTATCTTCTATTCCATTTACACTAAGTGCTATTACAGGAACATCTTTAAATCCAGCATCATACATAGCTTTTCTCAAGAATCCAATATAATTTGTAGCTCTACAACCTCCACCAGTCTGAGTTATAGTAACAGAGGTGTTATTTAAATCATATTTACCAGATTTTAATGCTGTTATTAATTGACCCACGACTATTATAGCTGGATAACATGCATCATTATTTACATATCTTAGTCCCTCTTCAATTACATTGCTATCTGTATCTTTTAAAACCTCTATATTATAACCACTTAAATTCATAGCCTTTTCAAGAAATTGAAAATGTATTGGAGACATTTGTGGAGCTAATATAGTATGTTTGTTCGTTATTTGATTATTTTTAGCATATTGTATCCTATTTATCTTTATATTTTTAACATCTATATTTTTGCTTTCTCTTTCAAACATGGCTGCTTTTAAAGACCTCATTCTTATTTTAGCAGCACCTAAATTGTTGCCTTCATCAATCTTTATGATAGTATATATCTTTGATTTTTCATTAAGTATTTCCTGAACTTGGTCTGTGGTTACTGCATCCAATCCACATCCAAATGAATTAAGTTGAACCAATTCTAAATAATTTTTATCTCTCACAAAGCTTGCTGCTTTATACAATCTTGAATGATATACCCATTGGTCTACAACTCTAAGAGGTCTTTGTATATTTGCTAGGTGACATATTGAATCTTCAGTAAGTACTGCCATATCTAATGAGTTTATAAGTTCTGGCATACCATGATTTATTTCTGGGTCTATATGATATGGTCTCCCACATAACACAATCCCCTTCATATCTCTTTCTTTTATTTCTTTAAGTGCTCTTTCTCCTGCAGCCTGTATTTCCATTTTAAAGGAATTTTGTTCATCAGTGGCTTTATCAACTGCATTATTAATTTCTTCTTTAGTTATATTTATATCTGAAAAACTTTTTGATAATTCTTCATAAAGTCTTTTTTTCAATTTTTCTTTGTCATTTAGACTTATAAATGGATTTATATAGTTTATGTTCTTATTTCTTATATTTTCCACATTATTTTTTATTACTTCAGAATATGATATTACAACAGGACAATTATAATAATTATCAGCACTTGAATCCTCTTTATTTTCATTCGTTACGCTTGGATAAAATATATTTTTTATGCCCTTTGCAATTAAGTTTTCTATATGTCCATGAACTAATTTTCCTGGATAGCAAACTGTTTCAGAAGCAATACTAGTTATACCAGTTTCATATAATCGTTTTGATGACCTATCTGAAAGTACAACTCTAAATCCCATATAATTGAAAAAAGTAAACCAAAAAGGATAATCTTCATACATATTTAATACTCTTGGTATCCCAATCTCTCCATTTTTTGCTTCTTCTTTTTCTAGTGGTTTATATCTAAAAATCCTATCATATTTGTACTTAAATAAATTTATTGGTTTTTTCTTTTCTAGTCCTATTTTTTTATCGCCATAGATAGCTTCACCTTTCTCACATCTATTTCCTGAAATAAAAATTTCATTATCAGAAAATTTATTTATAGTAAGAAGACAATGATTTGAGCATCCTTTACATCTAGTTACACTTGATTCTAGCTTTATATTATTCAATTCTTCCTTAGATAATAAAGATGTTTGATAGCCACTTTCATACTTTTCTTTTGCTATAAGTGCTGAACCAAAAGCACCCATAATGCCTGAAATATTAGGTCTAATTACATTTTTTTCAATTAATTTTTCAAAGCTTCTAAGCACCAAATCATTATAAAATGTTCCACCTTGTACAACAATATTGCTACCAATTTCATTTAAATCTCTAATTTTTATTACTTTAAACAAAGCATTTTTTATTACAGAATAAGATAACCCTGCTGATATATCTCCAATACTTGCTCCTTCTTTTTGAGACTGTTTTACTCTAGAATTCATAAACACAGTACATCTTGAACCTAAGTCTACAGGACTTTGAGAATAAATCCCTTCATGTGCAAATTCTTCTATTGTCATAGATAGAGAAGTTGCAAATGTTTCTAAAAATGAGCCACAACCTGAAGAACAAGCTTCATTTAATATTATATTGTCAATTACTCCATCTTTTATTTTTAGGCACTTCATGTCTTGGCCACCAATATCAAGTATAAAATCTACATCTTTATTGAAAAATTTAGCAGCTTTATAATGTGCTATAGTTTCTATTTCTCCATTATCAATTTTTAATGCTTTTTTAATAAGACCTTCTCCATATCCAGTTACAGCTGAGCTCAGTATTTTAACGTCCTTTGGCAATATATCATATATTTCGTTTATAACTTTAATAGTAGTTTTTAATGGATTTCCTTCATTACTATTATAATAAGAATATACAAGTCTTCCTTCTTCATCAATAAGAGCTGCTTTAGTAGTAGTGGAACCTGCATCAATTCCTAAATAACAATTACCTTTGATTGAATTTATATCTACATAGTTTATTTTTTCTTTTTCATGTCTTCTTGAAAACTCTTCATATTCGTTTTTATCTCTAAATAATGGTTCTAATAAATTTACTTCTCCATCTTCGATATTCTCTATACTATCTAGCTTTTCTATTAGAAACTCTAAATTTATACTATCTTCATCTACTGATAATAATCCCGCTCCAATAGCGATATAAAGTTGTGCATCTTCTGGAAAAATTATATTTTCATCTTTTAAATCTAATACTCTTTTAAATGCTTCTCTAAGCTCAGATAAAAAGTACAATGGACCGCCTAAAAATGCTACATTCCCTTCTATTTTTCTTCCACAAGAAAGAACACTTACAGTTTGTACGACAACAGCATTAAAGATACTCATGGCGATATCAGTCTGCTTAGCTCCATCATTTATGAGAGGTTGAATATCTGTTTTAGCAAAAACACCACATCTTGAAGCTATTGGATATATAACATTGTACTCTTTTGCTAGCTCATTTAATCCACTAGCATCTGTCTTTAAAAGTGACGCCATCTGGTCTATAAATGCTCCTGTACCACCTGCACATATCCCATTCATTCTTTGGTCTATTCCTCCACTCAGATATGTTATTTTTGCATCTTCACCTCCAAGTTCTATGACAACATCAGTTTCAGGATGGAAATATTCTATTGCTTTTGTACTAGATATAACTTCCTGAACAAATTTTACTTCTAGTTTTTTAGATATTCCAATTCCACCTGAACCAGTTATTACAATCTTAGTATTTATATTTCCCAATTTTTCATATATACCATTTAGTACTTCTTTAACTGATTTTTTCACATCAGAATAATGTCTTCTATATTCTTTATGAACTATATTATTACTATTATTAAGTACCACAACCTTCACCGTTGTAGAACCTACATCAATTCCTATATGAAATAATTCATCCATTGTATCCCTCCATACTTATATGCTTTTTTTAATTTTTGTAAGTTCTATGGCTTTATTTTAAGTAAGTTATTCTATAATCTTTATGACTAATATTTTTATTTTATGATTATTTTATTAATCAAGCTTACTCTACTAGGTAATTCCCAATCCTAACCTTAAATTTTAAATAAGAACATATAGTTAGTGTACTAAATTTTGTCATAAATTTCTACAGATTTTTGTTACTTTTTACATAAATATAACGTAACTCTAATATCTACTTAATATTTATATATTATCTTCATTCATCAAAAAATGGTTGCCAGTGTACAAATTCTTCTTGTACACTAACAACCATTTCTTATATACTATATTTTATTAACTATACTTATCCTACGAGCATAAATATGAAGTGGGCTGCTGCTCCTGCACATAAACCACCTATTGTATGAGAAAGAATAGCTTTACCTGCTAATTGTCTAGCATTTAATGCATCCATCATACCAATATGTGTACTTAAATATCCACTCCAACACATCCCCATAGCTGTAAACACTGCTATATCATTAGGAGTTATAGCTCCTGATTTTATAAATTCTGGAACTAAAGACATTGCTGCTCCAACAGCTCCCAGTGAAGTTATAGGGAAAGCTATTGCTTCTGGTGATGTAAATCCAAACAATGGTTCTAATATAAATCCAAGTTTATCTCCAATAACTGGAAGTAATCTTATTCCTTCATATGCAGCTCCTGTATAAACCTCTTGACCTGTAACAGGGTCTGTAGATGGTCCAAAAGTTAATAGCATGACTAATGTACATACTACTAGGACACCTGGGATTATAGCCATTCCCATATCTACTCCCATTTTACCACCCTCAAGAATTGCATCTAAAGCTCTTTGGAACACATTTCCTTCTCTGACTTCTCTAAATTCAGCTTTTTTCTCTAGTGACCCTGTTGCTTTATCTTCCTCTGGATTGTATTTATAAAATTTCTTAGTAAATGTCAACATTATTCTAACACTTACTATACTACCTATAACAGCACCTAAATTACCAATTAATGCTGGAAGTACATATTCTGTACCTTGTGAAATCATAAATGTTGTTAAGATAAGTCCCATACCAAAAGCTGTTCCTAAGTTACATAATGCTGGAACTTGATATTTTTTAAAGTACTGTGTGAATGTTTTATCTTTAGCAAAAGGTATAATAGCTGGATTATCTGATAAATAAGTTGTTATAGCTCCTGCTATACTAGCACCAGGCAATCCATACAAAGGCTTCATAAATATAGCGAAAATTTTATTAATTAATGCTATTACTCCAAACTCTGAAAGTAGTGCGCTTAATGCGCCTGCAAGAACTGCCATAGCCATAATTAAGAAAACTGTCTCTAATAGTAAAGCATGTGCTGTACTCATTATTACTTTGAACATCATTCCAGCTCCCATAATACTACCAACATATCCAAAACCAACTACTAGTAATATTAAGAAAACAAAAGTTTCCATGCTTACTGCCTTAACCTGTCTCCTGTCTGTTAACTTCTCCATTTTGAATCATCCCTTCTTTTTCTTTTGTTGTAAAGTTTAACAAAACCTTTTCTCTTTTTTAATTATACTTATAAATATTACTGTTTGCAACTTTATTTGTCATTTTTTTATCATAATTAAAATGAAAATCAGTATTTTAATAATAAAAATTTTTCAGATTTATGCAAGCTTTCGACATCTTATCCTTCATTTTAGAAAAAGTATGATTCCTTACTAATTATACACATGTTACTCTAACGACCTAATATCCACCTATAAGTTGTAACTTGTATCTTTTATAGTAAACAAAAAAGATTATGAAAAAATTTTTCCTTCAATATTTTTCATAATCTTTTTTGATAATTTTATGGAATTTTTTTTAAATTTTTTTTAAAAAAGTTATGTATTATTGTAATTTTTCAGCTATATATTTTACTAAATCAACTGTTCTTGATGAATATCCCCATTCATTATCGTACCATGACACTACTTTAACCATATTGTCTTCTATAGCCATTGTGGATAGAGCATCTATAATAGATGATCTAGAATCTCCTCTAAAGTCTATAGAAACAAGTGGTTTGTCACAATATCCTAGAACTCCTTTTAATTCTCCTTCAGCAGCATCTTTTAATGCAGAGTTTACTTCTTCAACTGTAACGTTTTCTTTAAGTTCACACACTAAATCAACAAGTGAAACTGTTGGTGTTGGCACTCTAAGTGAAAAACCATTTAATTTTCCTTCTAATTGTGGTAATACTCTTGACACAGCTTTTGCTGCTCCTGTAGTGGTAGGTATTATAGATTCAGCCGCTGCTCTTGCTCTTCTCAAGTCTTTATGGCTCTTATCTAATATTCTTTGATCGTTAGTATATGAATGTACTGTAGTCATTAAGCCTTTTACTATACCAAATTTTTCGTCCAATACTTTAGCAAATGGTGCTAGGCAATTTGTAGTACAAGATGCATTTGAAATTATATTGTGCTTTTCATTATCATATTGTTCTTCATTAACTCCGATAACTATAGTTATATCTTCATTTTTTCCTGGAGCTGTTATAATTACTTTTTTTGCTCCTGCTTTAATATGCTTTTCTGCCTTTTCTCTTTGTGTAAACAATCCTGTTGATTCTATTACTATATCAACTCCAAGTTCCTTCCATGGTAATTCTTCTGGGTCATTATATCTTAATATTTTTATTTCCTTAGAATTTACTACTAAAGTATCTTCATCTTTTGCTTCTACTTCACCTCTAAAAGTTCCATAGCATGAATCATATGTAAATAAATGTGCCAAAGATTCTGTTGTTGCTCTTGCATTTATGGCTACAATTTCTATATTATCTCCTAATTCTTCTTGAGCTATTCTTAATACAGCTCTTCCTATTCTTCCAAATCCGTTCATTCCTACCTTAATTTTCATTATGAAATGTCTCCCTCCATTACTATGTTTTTACATGATTATTGTACACTAAACAAATCATTTGTTCAATACTTTTTCTTGATTAAATAATTAAATTCTATGTTTTTTTATTATCAAAAGAGAATTAGTGTATCATTTTTATCTGTTTTAACCCTCATTTAGTATATACTTTTTATCATGTGAGGTCTGAAGTCATTTATTTTACTCAATGTCCCTTGGGACATATTTCGCCATCTTTTTTTTGAATTTTTAAACTATACTTATTCATAAAATATACTATATTAGATATTCTTTTTTAATTTAAAATAATAAAAAACAGATAAATTATTATTTAGCCCAAAAATATATAAACTTCTAAACTTTAATACACAAAAAAGAGATTATAATTTCTATAACTAAAATAAACTTTAATCATATCTATAATCTCTTTTCTATAACTATTCAAATAATTTAGTTCCTAAGCTTACAAACATCTGTAAAATTAAAAATGCTTTTGTATCTATTTTATGATTACTTGCTAGAATCTCTTTGGCTTCTTCTTGCGAGATTAAAAAAGCTTCAATGTCTTCATCAGGTTCTAAAAATTCATCTGTTATCTCTCCATCACATATACAATAAATAAATGCAACAGATTCATCACTCATTCCAGGAGATAAGTATACTTTATCTTTACTCTTATCTTTTTTGATTTCTAAAAGAGTAAGTCCTGTTTCTTCTCTAAGTTCTCTTTCAACAGAAGTCTCTATAGATTCACCTTCATCAACAAGCCCTGCTGGTAATTCATATATATAGTCATTGATAGGTACTCTAAATTGTTTTATCAAAATCAGTTTTCCACTACTTTTATGAAGTCCCACTATTACAACTGCATCTGCACTATCTTCTTCATTTTTCAAATAAATGCGTTTTAGTTCTTCATGACTTTTTCTTGATGCTACCATCCAAACCTTATCTTCATTCAATTTATTCTTATACTCAATTTCAAAAAGTCCTATAAACTTATTTTCAATCAATGGATTTACATTATTTATTATAGTTTTTTTCAAATTTACTACGACCTTTCTTTTTTAATACCATCAAGCAAATATAAATATGATGCCTTAATAAATATTTACCTTATTATATTTCCATTTCTGGATTATCTTTATCTACAAAACCTACTTTAATCTCACAATCAAAGATTTCTTTTAATAACTTCGCTAATTCTTCTCTTGCACTCATTACTTTATCCAAATTAGCATCAGTGAAACCATCTATAGGGAAAAATATATTTTTTGAACTATTAGTTATTTTTCCTTCCTCTCCTTGTCTCCATATCCATCTTCTAGTCTTTACCATATCTCCAACAGAATAGATTAATTCTCCCTCTTCCATTAACTCAACATCAGTTTCTCCAAATGGAACAAATTTATCCCCTTCTTTTGAAAATCTAACATATACATCATCATTTCTAAAATCCATATCATGCGCACCCATTGGAAGTAAATATTTTAAAGAAATAGAATTTCCTAAATCTACAATAGGATTTATATGAGGAAGTTTCTTATTCTTAGCAACTCTTGTTGTCATTGCTTCTATTGAACTCATAAATTTGTTTGGGTTCATTCCCAAGCTTCTAAAGGCTTCTCTATATGGTATGATTTCTTCTGATTCTTTCACTTTTTTATCTTTAAAGTAATCTTCTACTCTATCTATACTTATATCTAAAAGATTACTTATTCTTTCAATTTCTTTAGTATTATCTATCCCTTTTGCTACTACTACCCCAAAACATACATTTTCTAATTTATCAAAGACTTCTTTTTCTACTATAAATTTCATTTTGTCTTATCCTCCTGTTATTTACATTATTTTCTAAGTAAATTTTATCACTTTATGTCTTATAAATATACCCCCTATTTATCAATTGTTTAAGTTTTTTAAATTTTCCAATTAATATTATATTTAATCTTTCCAAATATCTTATATGTACTAATTGCAAATTTAACTTTCAAAAACAGAACTCTTACTTTATAATGTATAATATATTTTTATGGAGGTTAGATTATGAAAAATTTTATTTTGATATATTTTATAGTTATTAATTTTATTGCTTTCTTTTCAATGTATATAGATAAAAAAAGAGCAATTAAAAATGAATGGAGAATAAAAGAAGCCACTCTTATTTCTATAGCTGTAATTGGAGGCAGTATAGGTTCTATAACTGGTATGTATTCTTTTAGACATAAAACTAAGCATATTAAATTTACGTTTGGGATACCATTTATAATATTCCTACAATTATTATTAATATATTTTTATATTTTAAAGTAATTGAAATACAAAACTTTATTTTTCCAATAAATTAAGGTGTATGAAACTTTTGATTTCATACACCTTTTTCTAGCAATTCATAAAAAAACATCTAATTAAAATTAATGACCTTTATGTTTGGCTTTTCTCTTTTCTTGTTTCAAATTGAAAAGTCTTTCTTTTTCTTCTTCTTTCCTATCTTTAGCTAGAATTTTTTTATCCTGCTTTCTTTCTTCATATTGATGCTTAAGGGCATTTTGAGCCTTAGTTCCTATAGTTTCTTTTTCTTGTTCCTTTTTTACTTTTCTCTGCATTCTTTTGTATCCAACTTTGTCTTTGGTTATATTCTTTTCTAACTTAATACTACCAAAATCTAATGAGAAAAATCTTTCAAGTATAAATTCATATACTTCTACCTCTTTAGGTTCTGCTCCAAAAACTACTCTACATGCTTCATATTTCTTACCATCTTGTCTTTCAAATACACCTATCCAAAATGGCTCTTCAAATAAAACTGTCAATTTTCCACTAACTTTGTCCATTGCTAGTTCCTCCTATTTAGTTACTTTCTAAAGAACGGACAACCAAGGAGGCAGGTTACTGACAGCAATTGCTGCGTCTGGACTACCAACCAGACTGTGTTTTTATCTTTATAAATTAAATATTATCTTTTTTAATAATCATTGTCAATGTTGATATCAATTAATTTCTAAGTATCGATTTTTATTGTTCCCTGCATAAATAAAACTGCTTCACCAGAAATTCTCACAGTATTATCTTCTAATAATTCACACTGAATTATACCACCTCGATTAGACAGTTGTGTTGCTACCATTTTATTTTTTCCCAATCTTTCAGCCCAATATGGAATTAAATTACAATGAGATGAACCAGTTACAGGGTCCTCTGAATCTAATTCTGGACAAAAATATCTTGAAACAAAATCTGTATTACTCCCTTGTGCTGTAATTATTATACCTAACCAATCTGTCAATTTACGCAAATTTGCATAATTAGGTACATAATTTATAACTTCTTGTTCACTATTTAGTAATAAAATTAAATCTCTTGAAGAGTAAATAGCACTTGGTATACAACCTATCAAATCAATTTGTTGTGGTGATAATTCTATTTCAGTAGGCATTAGTTTTGGAAATGTCAACTCATATAGATTCCCATTTCGTGTAACTTTAAGATTTCCACTTTGAGTAACAAACTCTATTTTTTGAATATTACTATCAATAAAATTTGATATTATATAAGCTGCTGCCAAAGTTGCATGCCCACATAAATCAATTTCTGCTTTAGGAGTGAACCATCGTAATTCATAATTTTCCTTATTTTTGACTATAAATGCAGTTTCTGGCAGATTGTTTTCTTCTGCTATTTTCTGCATTAATTCCAAAGGCAACCTCTTGTCAAGTACACAAACTCCAGCAGGATTTCCTTTAAATAATTTACTTATAAATGCATCAACTATGTAGTATTCCATTCCTTATACTCACTTCCTAATTTCAATTTTCTTATATGTATTTCTCAATATTACTCTGTTCAACAACCATTTTACCTAATAATGTGATTGCTTGCTTAGGACAATTATTTACACACCGATAACACATTGTACACTGACTATTGGAAACAACCATCTCATTTTTAATTACTAAATTATTCATTGGACATAAATCAATACATTTACCACATATGATACATTTATCATCATTTATTTTTAGTTTGTCTGTATATCGATTCATTTTATTAATAAAATATAGTCTTTGTCCAAATAGTCCTACAATATGACACAAAAAACCTAACCCATCTTTTGGTGGTATCCCATACTTCAAATCTTTACTAGCTTTCTTTATTTTATTTTCTGCTTTTATTACTAAATTTCTATTGTAATCCAAAGAATGTTTTAATACCTTTTCATCTCCTATACTATCTGGCATCTTTATGTGTAGCCCACCAACAGTAGTAGCTCCATATTTTTTAAATATTCTAGATAAAACACCAGAACCATCTCCACTAAACAGAGCCATAGTGGCAATAATAAAAATATGTTTCCCATTCCACAAGGATGAATTATTGACTATAAAATCTTTTAATATTTTAGGTACATTACTATATTGTACAGGATAACCCAAAACAATGTCCTCATGATTGTGGATGTATTTTAAAAGTTCACTATCTTCAATAGAATAAGAATTTGCTGTTGTATCGTATTCTTGTAAAAATTTTTCTACACAGTATTTTGAATTACCTGTTCCACTAAAATATATTCCTAACATCGATTTACTCCTACAATTATTAATTTGATTTAAAATTATAAATAGGTTTCAATATATTAATTATGTCAACCGTATCTCTTATATTTTCTACAATCTCATCAATTGGTTTGTACGCTTGAGGTGCTTCGTCAATAGTTTTAATATTTACACTTGTTGTAAATATATTTTTCATAGATTCTTCATAATCTTTCATATTTATATTTCTTTTAGCTTCTCCTCTTGAAAGTATGCGTCCTGCACCATGAGGGGCAGAATTAACCCAATCTAAATTGCCTTTGCCTACTCCCAATATAACACCATCTCTCATGTTTATAGGAATTAGTAATTTTCTACCTTCATATGCTGCTATAGCTCCTTTTCTTAATATCTTATTTTCAATTTCTATATAATTATGTATAGTTTGAAAATGTTCTAAATCATTAAATTTAAGACCTATGCATTCTTCAATTATTCTTTTAGCCATTGTATCTCTGTTTAATTCAGCATATCTCTGTATAATATCCATATCATGAAGATAATCATCCATTAGTCTTCCTTCTAAATAACATAAATCTTTTGGTATTTTAGGAGTAAAGTTATGCTCTTTTTTAAGCCTAATCAATGCATCTTGAATCTCATCTTCTCTATTTTCCTTTTTATACTTCTCTATAAGTCTTTTACTATCGTCTTCAAATTCATTGTTGGCTCTGATATAATAATCATAAGCTTTTTTTTGATAGCATTTTGCTACTCTATTTCCAAGATTCCTACTACCTGAGTGTATTATTAAATACTTATTTTTTTCATTATCTTCATCTAACTCAATGAAATGATTTCCTCCTCCAAGACTCCCAATTGCCCTGTTATATTCCTCAGTTGCTTTTCCTATATCTTTTAAACAGTATAATGATTCTATTTCTTTTTTGTAATTTGCCTTACTATATTTATTTATATTAAATCCATGCGGTATTTTCTCTCTTATGAAATCATCTATTTTTTTTAAATCCAGATCGATTTTACCTAGATTTGCACATAAAACACCACAACCTATGTCAACTCCAACAAGATTTGGAACAATTTTATCTTGTATTGTCATGACAGTACCTATTACACAACCAGCACCTGCATGGCAATCTGGCATTATTCTTATCTTAGACTTAGCTGTAAACTCCTGATTACATAATTCTATTATCTGACTTATAGTTGTACTATCTACATTATCTGTAAATATTTTTGCTTTATTACACTTTCCTTGAACCTCTAACATCAATATCACATCCTTTTTAGCTCTTTTGAGATATATGTTACTTTTAATAGCATTAATTGTTTTAAAAGATATCTAAATAAATTTTATATAGAAATAACAATCTAAATATTAACTCTTACTTTTGTATAAGTAAATTTATAATGTATTAAAAGTAACATAAAAATTCCCATTTTTCAATATATGTGCTTTTCTTATATTATTTTATTATTATCGGTTTCAAGTTTTTATTTATCCATTTAGAAATATTTATTATTTCTGTAAAACTAATCCCATAGTCATACTATCATCAGAATATGCCTCACCTTTAACATTACTAAAAAACTCAACAGATTTAAATCCAATATCTTGAATTTCTAATAAGAAACTTTCTTTTGAAAAATAGTGATTCCAAATATAAAATACATTTTCATGTTTTTCTGTCATCACAAGGGTTTGCTCAAGTGTATTATAATCACTGTATTTACAATTATCTTGTATACACATATATCTTTCGCTACTCCAAAATCCCCCATCTTCATTTATTTCCCAGCTCTTAATCTCTTCAAAATCATTGTATTTATTTATTGTAAATACATCTAATATCAATTTTCCTCCAGGTTTTAAACTTTTATAAATTTTCTCCATTAACAATCTTCTGTCTTCAGTTGATAAAGCTCCATAATCACAATAAATTAAAGTAGCTAAATCAAATTCTTCATTGTAATTCATACTTAAATAACTTTGAAATAAATAGTTTATATTTAAATTCGTTTCTTTATTTCTATTTTGTGCATATTTAATAGAACGTTTTGAGAAATCAATTCCGGTTACCTTATATCCTTTTTGCGCAAATCTCTCTGCATATAATCCTGGGCCACATCCTAAATCAATTAATTTAGGATAATCTTTTGGACTTGCAACTGTAGCTATCCAATTTACAGAATCCTCAATAAAGTTAAAATTTCTACTTGCTCCTTCAAAGTCAACATCTAAATGAGCTTTTAATAATTGTTTTGAAATGTACTCGTCATTCCAAAAATTAATTTCACTTCTTTTGTAAAGCTCTGGTCTTTCTAAATACATACATAATTTGTTTAACAAAACATACCACTCCTTAAAATTTTTATTTTTAAAATAAAAAAACCACAGAGTTTACTCTGTGGTTTAACTTCAAAAAGATGAGTTTAAATAAGAGTAAAATAGAACCAAATATTTTTAAGCACAACAATAAAACTGTAGTTTAACTTTGTTTGCTTATTAAATTTGATTTTATTCACTCTTTTCCAGAAATACTTATATCAACGATTTTATGATATCAAGTATCACCGAACAACATCATCCTTTCATATTTTTATTTTATGAATTAATTATATATTTAATATTTATATTTGTCAATAAGATTTAATTTAAACATTTCACAATCATTTCTCTAAAAATATTTTTTATATCTGAAATTAATCAAAAAAAGATAACTGTACATCTTGTGTTTTTTTTAATTTTTCATTCATTACCTTAGAGTAACTACTTGATAAATAATGTTTGTTTCTAAGTTCATTGACCATTTTATACAATTGATTTTTATACTCTCTATTAGCTGAGCCTGTACTATATAGTATTGATAATTTATTAAATAATTCAGGAAACTCTTTTTTAACAAAGTCAAAAAAGACACCTCTAGTTAGCCCTCGTAAGTACAATATCCCAGGCAAAACGTAATGTACATTACATTCTCTTGCATATGTAAATAAAGAATTTATATTCTCAAAATCATCTGTGATATACGGTATAATTGGCATAATATGCAATCCAACTGATGCGTTAGTTTTTCTGAACTCTTTTAACATATTAAACCTTCTCATTGAATCTACACCATTTGGTTCAATAAGTTTTTGTATATCTTTATTTACTGTTGTGATTGTAGATGCTATGTTTATGTATGTAATCCTAGATAATTTGTCAATCAAATCATAATCTCTCAAGATTAAATCCGATTTTGTGGAAATAATAGCTGGTGTCTTATACTTTATTAATAGATTTAATATTTCTGGCATAATTTTATAATCTTCCTCTATTGGTTGATAGCTATCTGTAACACCACCTATATTAATTACTTCTCTGTTCCACTTACTGCTTCTAAGTTGTTTCTCAAGTTTTTCTACTATATTCGTTTTCACATAAATCTCTTCAAAATAATTATTAGAATTAATATATTTATGAGAATAAATAGCATAGCAGTATTTACATCCATGCTCGCATCCACGATAAATATTTAAATCCCATTTATAGGGCATACTTCTTTTTAATTTATTACAAGCTATTTCACAATTTATTGGAATATATTTTACCTTAGTATACAAATAATCACCTCTTTATACATAATAATATCACAATATTAAATCATAATAATTAATTAGAGTAGGTAATTTCCAGACCATAATTTATAATCTTCACCATATTTATAAAGTAATATCTTCCATTCATCCATGGGTATTCCTCCACAGGTCGCTTTTTCTTCTAAATTATATAAGCACTGCCTCAAATATATTTTATTGTGCCAAGAATTATATAGATTCTCTAAACTTAAACTATGCACCTTAGATATATCATTTGAGAAATTGTTGTTTTCCCACTTTAATATACTTATGTATTTGAGTTCATTCGGCTTATAATTTCTCTTTAACATTTCATCATGTATAATTCTTGTATAAAACTTAAACTCGTCTATACTATAATCCAAGACCTTATTAACTAATAGATGGTTTGGTGTACCTTTTTTATCTATAGAACCTTTTATAGCAAGTAGTTCTCTCCATTGACTTACTAATTGATTTTTAGGTAATACATCAATTAAATCCTTATGCCATAATCTCATAATTTAACTCCTCACTATAAAATATTTTCTAAATTTAATCCTAAGTATATCTTATAACTTTACATGTTCAATAATTTTATCTGTAAAAACTATACCATTTAAATGGTCTATCTCATGACAAAGACATTTTGCCATAAAACCTGAACCTTTAATTTCTATTTTTTCACCATACTCATTTAAAGCTTGTACTGTAACTTTTTTCGGTCTTTTTAATTTTCCCCATGTTTCAGGAAAACTTAGACAACCTTCAACAACAATTTGTTCTCCTTCTTCTTTAACAATTTCAGGATTAACAAGCTTAATAAGACCTTCTCCTAAATCTATAACAACTAATCGTTTTAATACTCCTACTTGGCATCCAGCCAGTCCTCCACCATTTGGCGTATTATACATAGTCTCTGCCATATCATTTAATATCTCTCTTATCTTATTATTTACATTTTCTACATACTTACTCTTTTTTCTTAAAATTTCATCATCAAAAGTTCTAATCTCTCTTAGAGCCATAATGTTCCCCCCTACTTATCTGTGCTCTTGATTTTCTTTCACTTTCTTCAAATAAAAATACACTCTCAATTGGCTCATTAAAAACACTTGAAATATCATATGCTAACCATATTGAAGGTTCATTTTTACCAGTTTCTATAGCATTTATCGCCTGTCTAGACGTTCCAACTAATATGCCAAGTTGTTCTTGTGTTAAACCTAAATTTTCTCTTAATATCTTTATTTTATTTTTCATACATACTCCATTCATGTAATGTTAACCTTACATTTCAAATGTAACATTTTTTACTCTCAATGTCAAATTAACCTTACATTCATTCTATAAATTGTCTTACTTGATTATTTTTTTACTAAATTTTTTAAATAGTAAAAAAATCCATACTAATGATATAAAAAATGAAATAAATACATATATATAATTACTTTCCTTAAACGCCTTTGACAACCAAAATGTTGGCAAGAAAAAGAGAATATATTGTACTCTATTAAAAATAAAAAATGGTGCTAAAATACCCATTATAAAAACACCTGATAATTTAGTAATAGCCATTCCTTCCAATTTATTTGAGGATAAAGAAATCACCAACATTGATGTAATGGTTGCTTGTAACAAAGCTATTAAAGAAATTAATATGTTTGACAAGAAAGTGATTTTAGTTAAAGAAAAAATCATTAATAAAACTACTGTAATAACAAATGCTAAAATAGTTGGTATTCCAAGTCTTGAAATAAGATAACCAGTTTTACCAAGTGGGGTTACTATTAAATACCTTGAAATATTGTCATCAATCTCTCCTAATATGACCATTGTAGAAGCAAAGGAGAACATAAAAGGTGTAATAAAAGCCATAAGCAAATCAAACATCAAGAAATATGACTTTAAATTTAACTGATAGTAAAACTTATCAGACAATATATCTTGTATTAATGGTATTCCAAATTTTATAAATACTCCACACAGTATTGGAGAAACACATACTACAAAAAGGATGGCATCTCTTTTAACTTGCCCAAACTCTTGTTTAAAAGCATTTATAATCTTTATCATAATTTTACTCCACCTACCTTTTTCCAACTACTACAAATAAAATAATAGGTTATAAAATAAGTTATTATTATCATTAATATTAAAATTAAAATATTAATTACTATAAAACTTTTATCCCCACTAATAAGAGAAATACATACATTAAAAGGATAAAAATCTATATATGATTTTGTGTCAATAAATACATTGAGTATTGGTGGAATAAAACATATAATCTCAATAGGAATAGTTGAAACAATAAACTTATTTAAGCTAGATACTCTACTTGCAATCATCAATCCAAGTAAAGAAAATATAACAGAAGAAAAAAAAGTTCCTATAATTATTATTACAATGTTATCTAAATTTACTGCACTGGCAATAAATATAGCAACAATACTAGATATTATTCCTAGTGAAATTACCTTTGATAAAATGTATTCTGACACTTTTACTGGAGATACAGTTAAAGAATTTAAAACTCGTTGACTTTTCTCAAGAAGTACAATAGCCCCCATAAAAAACAATCCCATTGCTGCTGGGTCAGAATAAATCATAATTATGGCTATCTTTTCTCTCATAAAAGTCGGAAATACATTGATAACACAAATATATATAATACTTAAAATAATATATAAAAAATAAAAACCATATTTAAATTGAAACTTTATATCTCCTACTATAAGGTTTTTTAGTCTCATTGTAAGTTCCTCCCTGTTATCTCAATGAAAATATCATTTAATGTTGGTTCGCTACTATGTATTGATAAAAGTTTATTTTTTTTAATAAGCATATTCAAGTTTTTGTCATTACTAGTATTGTTCAAAAAACATTCAGAAGTTTTTTCTCCATTATCAAAATAAGTATATCTGATTTTGATAGCTCCTTTTGACATGATAAGGTTATGTGGTGTATCTAATGCAGATATTTTTCCATTTACAATAAACGCTACCCTATCACAAAGCTCTGTTGCATCCAGCATATTATGAGTTGTTAAGATAATAGTTTTACCTTTAGACTTTTCTGATAAAATTATGTCTTTCATAATTTTGCTGTTTGATGGGTCAAGACCACTTGTTGGTTCATCCAAAAATAAAATATCTGGATTATGTAATAAAGCTTTTATAAAATTTAGTCTAGATTTCATCCCTTTTGAATATTCAGATATCTTTTTATTTCCTTCATTTTCTAAACCTACTGATTTTAATAGTTCATCAATAGGTAGCAATTTTTGGGAATATAAAGAACCAAAATATTTTAGATTTTCTATTGCAGTCAATTTTTCATACAAACTTGGAAATTCAAAATCAACACCTATATTTTCATAAAATTTATTTGAACATTTTTTACTTTCTATTCCATTAACAACTACACTTCCTTTGTAATTGGTTATCATGCCAATTAGAATCTTTTGTAGTGTTGATTTTCCTGCCCCAGATGGACCTAAGAATCCTAGTATTTCCCCCTTCCCTACTTTAAAATTAATATTTTGTAAAAAATCTCTATCTGTGTAACTAAATGATAAATTATCAACCTTAATCATTTTATACCATCCTTTCTACTTTTTGACCATTTTAATTATATAGTCAATAAAAGATAATTTTTTTGTTTGTTAACTATTCTCTATAAAAACAATTAGCAAACAAAAGTTAAACTCTACTTTATAAGTTGTATAACTAATCCATGTATCATTAACCTTAAAGCATCTTCAAAGCAATCACTTCCAACTTCTCGTTTATATAACATAGTAAGAAAAACTGCTCTAAAAGCGCCACTAAAGCTTTCTATATCCTTATTTTTTGCATTTGGTATATAAGATATAATCTCTCCAATTTCAAAATCATCATGTTTGAAATGTTCTTCCATTATAGAATCTGGTAACTTTCGCATTAAGATTTCAAGTTCTCCACTTACCATAATATTTAAAATCGAGGTACTATCAACTAGTTTATAAAATTTCATAAATATTTCTGTCAATTGCTCACATGTAATATTTTCATCTATCCTCCCTATTTCGTACAGAATCTGTTTCTGTATAGAATCATGTATATCTCTAAGTACCTCAAAAAAGAGTACTTCTTTTGATTGAAAAAATAAATAAAAAGTTCCTTTTGGTATTTTTACCCTTCTTACAAGCTCATCAACAGTAGTCTTTCTGATACCATATTGCTCCATACATAAGCTTGCTTCTTCCTTAAGCCTTTTTATTATATACTCTCTTTCTTTATCAGAATATGATTTAGGCATTTTTTCTCCTCCATTTTGACTAAAATATTTTATACAGTCAATATAATACTTTTTTTATTAACTGTCAATAGCTTTATTAATATACTTAAAAATCTTCGAAAATTCTGAATTTTTTATAGCATTTTTTATTCTATAGTGTTATAATATAAGTATAAATAATATATTATTCTAATTTTCATATCTATTTGCTTATTTTTTAACTTAGTTTCTAATAGAAGTAATCATATTCATCTTTTTAAAAATTTCATTTTTAATAAAAAATAAAGGAGTTGATTTCATGACTACTACTACAAAGAACCGTTTTCAAGATTATGTACAAGAAAACTTAAATAAATATGTTGAAGTGCATTCTTATTTTAGCAGTTGTCCTCTATATGGTGAAATTATAGAAGCAGACAGCTTATCAATTACACTTTGCTCAAGATATATAGATGACTCTAATCCAACTTTAAACGAAACTTACACATTATATTTACCATTAAGCTCAATAATATCTATTAGAACACTATAAAAAGTTAATTATATATGGGTTATTTATATATAAAATGCAAAATTTTCTGTATAAAATAACCCTTTTTATTTGTGTTTTTAAATGTATAATATGCAAATTAAAAGCTGAAAATAAAATTTTATAATTATTGATTATTTTATTTATCAATAATTTAAAATAATTATTTTCAGCTCTTATTAATAAAAATTACTAATACATATTAATATTTAAGTATCTTATTTAGCACTCTTTAATTTTACTAACTCTTTAAATGCATTTTGATTTGCTCCACCACCAACTTGAGTTACTTTTTCTAAAGTCTTGTTTTTAAGAACTTCTTTTTGGCTATCAGCTAATTTGTCTCCAACTAAAATTACTGGTGAACCAGTTTTAGACCCTAGAGGACCAACTGCCAAGCCATCTATCAAATCATTTTGACTCTTAATTCCATTTTTAACTACAAATGCATTTTTTAAAGTATCTTTTTTATAAAAATTATCTATTATCTTGGAATTAGTTTCATCTCTACTACTACCAGATAATCTAATTGGATTTTTCAATTTACTCTCTAAATTACTTGATAAAGATACTGTTCCTCCAATAATATAAGATTTATCTATATTTAATGAATTTAAAAAATCATCAGCTCCTTGCAATTCGCTTTTTTCATTTGCAAGTATAATTGGTATATTATTTTCTGCTGCGGCTGCTCCTACACTAATGGCATCAGCTAATCCCTTTACTCCATTAACAACTGCTATTTGAGAAACACTTTTTATACTATTTAGTTTTTGGGCTAATATTAAACTTGTCTTATATCTATCACTTCCTGATATTCTCTCTATTGATATGTTTAAGTTTTTTAATTGTTGTTCAATTTCTTTACTTATAGAATTCTCTCCACCTATTAAGTATACTTTCTTAGCACCTAATCTTTGTATCTCAGCCTTAGTCTTTGAATTCAAAGTTTCTTTTTGTGTTAATAGTATTGGCGAATTGATAGCAGATGTAAAAGGAGTTGCTGCTAATGCGTCCACTATTGAACCTCCATTTACTAAAACTACGTTTTCTGAAGAATTAAAACCATTTTGACTAACTTTGATAGCAGTTTCATATCTATCACTACCAATTAAAGACTCATTTGGTATACTCTCTCCAGAAGACTTTTCTGTAACAGCTTTTATAGTGAAATTACATGGATAGAAGTTGCTATCTCTATTTATATCGAAGAATTTTCCAGTACTATCTATAACGTAACTTTCACCTAAATTAGCTTTTGCTTTAAATGTATCGTATCCTGGTACATTTGATTCAGAGCCTATAGTTGATTCTCCATTTTTTGCCTCTATACTGACTACAATTGCTCCTTTTCCTGCTGGTATATCAAAAGAATCAATTGGAACTGTTATGTATCCTGAATATTGTGCAGTACCTTCTTTTAACTTTTTCATATTATTCTCTTGAGGTATACCATTTACTACTGGAGCATAATATACTTCATATTTAGCCCCTATACTCTCAGTTAAGAACATTACAGATTTTAGAGTCTCATCACCTCTATTAAAATCAAATACATTTGCAGCTGTTATTTTGTTTGAAATTAAAGGAACAATACTTGCATAGTCATGTTGATACATTTTTTCGTCATCATTTGGCTTTTGACCACCTTTGATTGAAAAGTTATCTATATCAGACATAAGTGTTTTATCTTCATAAGATATCCAGAAATATCCATTCTCAGAATTATAATCTCCCCAGCTATTTTTTATTAGCCAAGCACCATTTTTTGATGGTTTAAGGTTTGCATTAAAACTGTCTTTAGAATAGTTATCATCCCAGCCCACAATTGAAATAGCATGATTAGTATTAAAACTTTTGGTTGGACAATAGTATGCATTTTGATTTTCACTTTGATATTTAATATCTTCATAATAACCAGATGTTACTGCTCCATACTGCAATATAGCATTTTTTGTAGAATTTATATCATTACTTACACATACAGCATCTGTTACATTAAAAACAGTTGGAGCTGTATTCATATTAGTTGGCTTTGTAGCTCCTTGTGCTTTAGATACTTTACCATTGTATGGAATGTCTTTTTCCAATTTAGGACCTGACCAAGATGTTAAATAGCCCATAGCTTCATAATTTAAAGCACCATCCATGTCATTTACAGTCCATCCATATTCACCCTCTGAAGCCCACCATCTTAGATGTTCTTCTGATAAATCATAATCTCCATAGTTATTTAATTTCAAGAAACTCTCTAAAGTTGCCATTGCAGCGAAATCCCAGCATATTCCTAGATTTTCTTGATTTTTTACTGATGTCATAAGACCTAATTTTCTAGGGTCATAAGATGCTGGTGCGGTTCTTCCTTTACTCTGAATTTGAGTACCTTCCAGTTGATATGGATTTGGTATAATACCATTATATTTTTCTGTACGTCCATTTTTAGCATCTTTTAGATATTGTTTATAAGTTTCACTGTATTCTGCTTTTTTTATCTGATTCAATGTACTACTACTGTCAGCTGATACAGGAATTGTTGACATTACTAAAATAGATATTAAAAATAGTGCAACAAATCTTGCTGCTTGTTTTGAAGCAAATTTCTTCACGCGTTCTCCCCCTCACTTCGATCTAATTTTAAAAACTTTAATGTTATATATGATTAAATATAAATTATTTACAAATATATAATCATTTAAATCAATTATACCAAAGTTTCCCTTTATAAATAAACAAAATAAAATAAAAAACTGGATTTATCCCAAATAAATCCAGTTTTCTTGTTTTATTTTTAATATATTTTATCTAAACCCTATTACAGCAGCCCCTAAGGCTCCCATTATTTGAGTATCTTCTGCAATAAAAATTTTTCTGTCCAGTATTTCTTCTATCATTTTTACTAATTCTTTACTCTTTGCAAGCCCTCCAGTAAATGCAACTTCATCTATTATCTCACCTCTTGCCAGCATTGAAGTAGATTTATTTGCAATAGATTTAAGTATCCCTGCTGCTACCTCTCCAGTAGAAATATTTTGAGCTAAAAGACTTACAATTTCAGATTCAGCAAAAACTGTACACATACTAGATATATTAACTGGATTATGTCCTTGAGCTAATGTATCAATACTTTCTATATCACTTCCCAAAAGATTAGAAGTAATTTCTAAGAATCTACCAGTTCCTGCAGCACACTTATCATTCATTATAAAATTAAATACATTTCCATCTCTATCTAAGTTTATAACTTTACTGTCTTGACCACCTACATCTAAAATAGTCCTTATATTCCTATTTAAAAAATAAACTCCTCTAGTATGACAAGTTATTTCTGTCACTTTCTTATCAGCAAAATCCATTACTCCTCTTCCATAACCTGTCCCTACTACTTTTTTTATATCTTTTTTATCAATTTCACTACTTAACAACTCATAGACCTGTTTAGATGTACTTTTAGGGCTCCATCCAGTTGGTATAATTATTTTCTTAATAATTTTTTCACCATCGAATAATACACCTTTTGTTGCCACTGACCCTGAGTCCACTCCTATACTAAACATAATTCCTCCTACTTTTATGTATTCCTACAACATCTCTACAAACGCTTCAAATCTAGTTCTCAATTGTTCAGTATCTGATTTTGAATAATCAGTCTCAAGAGACATAAATGGCTTGTTTTTTTCTTTTGTAACAAATTCTCTTATTCTATAACTTTCTATATTAAATGTATGACATGCTTGTAAAACTACATCTATTACAGCATCAACATTATATTCATCTATTATTCTATCTAATAATTCAATACGATTATCATTATTCATCATACAAGAACATCCTATGTTTATATACTTTTGTGTTAAAGCATCATAAACATCTTCTATTTCTTCATCAACTAACAAATCATTTGATCTAATAGCTCCACAAAGTTCATATGCCACAACTGAAGCTCCTGCATCTTCTAAAGTCTTAACTATTTTTTCGCTTATTCCACCAATAGGAGAACCTGTTATTAATATTCTTGGCTTATCTTTTTTAACTGGACATTCTCCTTTTTCATATCTTTCTTTCATATCATCTATGACTTTTCTTAAAGATTGCTTAAGTTCCGTACGGTCAAATTTGAAGCCTGCTTGATATAAAACATTATGTAGCTCAAGCCCTGTAAGTGCAGATGGTTGCAATTTACCAAGTGCATAAAACTCTTTTAAAAGTTCTCTTTCTTCATTTTTATCTTTTATAGCAGCTCTTATATCATCTTCTGTTATAGTCACACCTAAGGATTTCTCAACCTCATCTTTTAATCTTATCATTTCATCCTTCCAAAGCTTATAGGCAAATTCACCTTTTGATGTATTTGGAAGATGCATTACATAAGTTGGTTTAACCTTTGCAAGTTCTTCATACATCTTTTTCTTACCATCACAAGTAGTTTCTCCTATTAATAAATCAGAAAAATAGAAATATGGACAGGTATCTGTTATTGCATGCCCATAACTTGATTTTATTAAAGGACAAAGATTTCTTGGAAGTACTCTTTCTGCATCTGGTATTGGCTCTTCACTAACTCCACATACACCTACTACAGTTGCACCAGCTGCCATTGGAATTTCAACTGGAGTGAAGGTACAGAAAACTCCAACCATCTTTTTCCCACTTTCTTTAAGTTCCTTTGCATTTATAAATCCTTTTTGTCTAGCTTCATTAAAGCTATCAAATTGTTTTGGCAAATTTGTCATGAAAATATTCCTCCCAATTACTTTTCTTCATAGTTTAGCTTGTATTTTTAACAGTAAGAACTAAATTTTTCCATCAAAATACAAGCCTTTACATTAAATTCTATCATGCTTTACCTTTTATCCATAATCGTTTTTATCAATGCGAATATAAGTATATATAGATATATTGTATAATCAATTTTATCTCTTGTTATACTTATAAATTAAGTTCTCTAATTCTCAATCTATAAGCATATACAGCAGTTTCATGTAGTTTATCAATTAATTTTCCATTCACATAAAATCCTACAAATGCTCCTATTCCAGGCATTAGTTGCAGAAATTTAGCTAAATCTAAATAATCTCTATATTCTTGTTGAAATGTCTTCCAATCAAAATCGTTAATATCTTCTGGTAAACTCTTCACATATTCATCCCAGTTATTCATCAATTTAAAAGTTTCATTTATATGATGTTGGCTAGAGAAAGCCAATTGTAATATACTTAATATATAAATTCTTTCTCTATAATCCTTAACATCATAACCATATATTGAAGCAACATCATATAAAAATTTTATTTTAATCCCTAGAAGTAGGGGAAAATCAGAAAGGCCTAATAGAATTCCCCCAGCCCCTGTTCCTGCTCCTTCAATCATTGCAGTAGTTTTGTAATTTTTAGCTTTTTCTAAAACTAATTTTTCTCTTTCTTCTAATGTCATATTTCTTATTGGTGGTTTTGTAGCGTATTTGTACCCAAACAACACAGTCTTTGTCATTCCCTTTATCGAAGAAGTTATTACTTCATGGTATTTATCTGGCAATACTCCATTAACTTTATTTTGTATACCTTTTGATGCCTTATCAAATATTGAAGGTTTCTTTAATATATTTTTCTTCCATTCTTCAAGTTCTTTTTTAGCTAGTTTAATATAAGAGATGTCTTCATAACTTTTCACGTTTTTTCTCCTAATCTAATATATTTTTGTTGATTCATTAAGTGGATTTAAAGTTTAAATAGCTTAATCTGTTAAATTAAGCTATTTAGATACTTTTTAGTTTTTTCATCTGCAAAACTAGCTTCTACTGTATTTCTGTACATTAATTTATAATCTTCTAATCCTAATTTAAATGTACTAAATATAACATTTAGTTCTGAATTTAAGCTTATATCCGATACAGTCCTGTTATCTGTATTTATGCTTACATGTAAATTATCTTTATAAAAATTATAAAATGGATGTGTCTCATAAGAATCTACCGTTTTAGTTTGTACATTACTAGTTGGACATAATTCAAGTAATACTTTTTTATCTTTAACTAAATTATAGGCCTTTTTATGTTTGTTAATTTTTACACCATGACCAATTCTATCCGCTTTTAAAATATTTATCGCATCTACAACATTTTCTCCACTTGCTGCTTCTCCTGCATGTACTGTAACTTTATATCCATATTCTCTTGCTAATTTAAAAGCCTCCTCATATTCCTTACAAAAACCTTCTTTCTCTGGCCCACATAAATCTACTGCAACAACACCTTTATTTACAAATGATTTTCCTTCTTCAATTACTAATAATGCCTCTTTTGAAGTCATAGTTCTCATACAACCTAATATCAAATTTCCTTTTATATCATAAATACTTTCAGCTTCTCTAATACCTTCTATTATACTTTCAATTATGCTTTTAATACTCATACCTTTTTGGGTGTGAAGTAATGGTGCAAATCTAATTTCAATGTATTTTACATTTTCTTTACTTGCATCTTCCAAAAGTTCAAAAGCAATTCTTTTTAAATTTTCCCTAGATTGCATTACTTTTAAAGGCAAATCAAATTTTTCTAGATATTCATCAAGTGAAGTACAATTAAAAGAAACTTTTGCTAATTTTTTTATTTCATCAATATTATCTGAAGGTAAATCTATTTTCTCTTTAATAGCTATGTCAAACATAGTTTCTACTCTAACACTTCCATCTAAATGGCAATGTAAATCTATCTTAGGTAAATTTTTAAACATTTTATCCTCCTACTAATAACATTCTAAACATATTTTTAAGTCTTATTTCTATTATATCAATATACTAAGGTTTTTCATTCTAAAAAAATTATATCTCTTTAAAATATTTTAATTTAATTTATGATTATCTAATTATATCTACTGATTTTTATTAATATACATTTATTAATATACATTTATTAATATACATTTGATAATAAAATTCTAGTACATGAGAATTTAAATTATACAATTAATATTTTAAATTACAAAGGAGGACTTATTTTGATTACCTTAACTTTTGATATGGTACAAACCTTAACACTATCTATTTTATTTTTTTTAATTGGTAATTTATTAAAGAATAGAATTAACTTTTTAAATAATTTCTGTATACCTGCTCCAGTAATAGGAGGTCTGTTATTTTGTTTTTTAAACTTATTTCTTAAATACTTTAATTTAGCAGATATATCTGTAAGTGGAAATTTAATGCCAAATTTTATAACCTTCTTTTTTACAACAATAGGACTTGAAATAAGCATAAACCTTATAAAAAAAGGTGGTAGTGTATTATTTAGATATTGGATTTTGTGTGGAGTACTTGCATTTTGTCAAAATATCCTAGCTATTACAATATCAAAGATTATAAAACTTGAACCTCTTTTAGGACTTATGTGTGGTAATGTATCTATGGAAGGCGGTCATGGTTATTCTGCTGCATTTGGACTTACAATAGAAAATCTTGGTGTAAATGGAGCAGTTGGAGTTGGCTTATCTGCTGCAACAATAGGACTTATTATAGGTGGTATATTAGGCTGTCCTGTAGCTAGATTTTTAATAAACAAATATAAACTAAAACCCTCAACAGATATAGATTTATTAAATTCTAATTACAATAGAAAGACAAATAAAATAAGAAATAATGACTTCTCTCAAACAATAACACCAACTATATTTTTAGAACAGGTACTTATCATATTTATTTGCATAAATACAGGAGAAATCATAAGTAGAATATTTTATATAATGTTTAATATTCTTTTACCTTCTGTCGTAACTTGTATGTTCTCAGCCGTTATTTTTAGAAATTTAAATGATAAAATAAATATACTGAAATTAAATTTTAAACTTATTAATTTTCTAAAAGAACTTTCATTAGGAATTTTTTTGACTTTATCACTTATGAATATAGATTTATTTGAATTATCTACATTATTACCTCCTATTCTTCTAATAGTAACTTTCCAAGTGATTTTTATAATCCTATTTTCAGTATTTATCTGCTTTAGAATTCTTGGAAAAGACTTTGATTCTGCCATCATAATAAGTGGTTTAATTGGACATGGAATAGGGGCTACTCCAAATGCTTTAGCAAATATGAGCTCTTTGACACAAAAATATGGTGATTCTCCAAAAGCATTTTTGGTAGTTCCACTAGTAAGTGGATTTTTGCTAGATGTTATCAGTATCCCTTGTATATTATTTTTCATAAACATACTAAGTTAGTATGTTTATTTTTTTGTTATATATTGACAATTTGCTATTTTTGTTATATATTATAAATATAGAATTTGATAATGATTTTCATTAGGAGGTGTTAATAATGACTGTTTACAATTTAAAACTTGGACAAAAGGGAGTTATAGACAATATAGCTGGGAATGAAAAACTTATGAAAAGACTTCTAGCTTTAGGATTAATAGATGGCACTGAGGTTGAAGTTAAAAAGATAGCTCCTCTTAATGACCCTATAGTGATTAGATTTAGAGGATTTGATTTGGCTATTAGAAAATCCGATGCAAAGAATATAAATTTAAAAAATAATTAATATATAAGAATAAAAAAGAGATTTTAAAATCTCTTTTTTTATGTGTATAGATAACCTTAAATTGATACTACATCAGTATAAAAATTATTAATACAGACTCATAAATAATACTCTTATAAAACCACATATAAATATCCATAGGTATGTTAAATGCAAATAAATATATCTATGGATACTGTTCCTTAATAGTACAAAATAAAAACTATTTTTATAAATAAACTATATTGGTCTATTAAATTTTACTTTTGAATCTTTATCATCTTGAACAAGACTATATGTATTATCCCATTGCTCTTCTTCATCACTTCTCTCAAAAACATCATACAATGTTTTTATATTTTCATTAGTAAAAGGTTCTTTTCCTTTCTCTAATAGGTTCTTGTTTACTTCTGAAATATTATTTTGTTCTCCATTTGCTTCTTGTGCTTTATTTCCTTTTAGCTCTTGAATTTTATTTTCAATCTCTTCTATTTCTTTTTTTAAGCTTTCTATTTTTAACTTGGCTGTTTCACTGTCAATACTCTTATTACTTTTTAATTTCTCTATTTCATCTTGCAATACTTTTTTCTTTTGTTCTAAACTTTGTATCTCAGTCTGACAATTATCTGAACTATTTGTAATTGGTGCTTGACCACTTATATTTCCTATTTTCATTTTAGCAACCTCCTATTTTCTCTATATGTTAAACTTTTTTATTTAAATACATAGTATTGCTTACAAAGTTTATTTTCAACTGAATTGTTCTCAAATATCAATATGTTGTAATGAAATAACTAACATTATACTTATTTGAAAATAATCCGATGTATTATCTATACTTATAGCTCCTTGATATTTCTTTGCAATTTCTTTTATATTTGAAATTCCTATACCTGAGCCACTTGTATAATTATTTATTGGGTTATAACTATTCTTTATTTCTATCAAAAAAAATCCACCTTCTAGCTTGCTAGAAAGCTTTAAATACCTATTTTGTTTATCTACAAGCCTACAGGCTTTAATTGCATTATCAATAGCATTTGCAAATACTATACATAGATCAAAATCCTTCATATTAGTGTCTTGTGGTATGATTACTTCACAATCCACCTGTATTCCTAATTGCTTTGCTACACTCAATTTATTATTAAAAAGAGCATCAATGACAACATTTTGTGTATGGCAAGAAAAAGACAGGTCACTTGTCACTTTTTCAAGTTTATTTAAATAATCTTGTGCTTTTGAAATTTGTCCTTTTTTCAATAATCCATTGACAATAGCTAAATGATTCTTAAAATCATGTCTAAATGATATAGTTTGTGATAACCGTGACTTAGCTTCTTCAATATAGCTTTTTTGAGCATAAATTAGTTGATTCATAATTTCCTTCTCTTTATCTGCTTCTAAAGATTGCATAAGTTTCTTAAAGGTAAATAGAGAAAAAAATACACATATAGTTCCAATTATAGAAAAAAGAAATGCTTGTATTGCTTCAGTCAAAGATGTATTTAACAACAATTTTGCAGTCTGAAGTTTTGTATCTATATTTATATATGAACTACTTTTAAATGCTCTCATAAATAATATTATAAATAACAATGGAGTTATTAAAATTACTAAATACTTATCAAATTTTACAACTTCAATATTAAATTTTTTAGCACTATAGCAATATATAAATCCAGCTATTATAATAGTAATTGAAGATGATATCCCAACATTTATATAAAATTTATAAATATTTGTATTTGCATTACTAAGAAATATAAGATAATTTAATGGAGCTATAAATCCATATACTAACTGTTCAATTATATATACTAATAGAGATGATACTATAGATAAAACTGTAGATTTTTTTATGATATAATTCACAAATAAAAAAGTCATAAGAAGAAATAGAATCTGTGAAGAAAATAAATTATTTAAATTAAAATATATATCTATGATGATTAACAGAAATGAAACTAGCGAATACAAAATAAAACTCCAATGTTTTGAATTAGTATTTGTAAAACTAATTAGAAAATAGTATTGCAATATTACCATCAAAAGTCTATATATGATAAAAGAAAATAAAAAACTATACTTTAAAAATAAATCAGAAGAAAATAAATTAATCATACTATCTCCTCCTATTTTTCATAAATTCAAGCATAGCTTCTGAAAATATTTGTTGGCGTAGTCTAGAAACTGGTATCTTGTCTCCATTTTCCATAACTGCATTACCATTTTCATACCCATATACAGATTGCAAATTGATTATATAGCTACGGTGACATCTAAAAAAGTTTGTTGGCAAACTTCTCTCTAAATTATCAATGGTTCCATAATAATCTATAGTCTCTTTTTTTAAGTGAACGTAAATCTTTCTTTTTATGACTTCACAATATAAAATATCTACAATTTTCAATCGCCAATATGAATAACCTCTTTGTATTGTGATATAATTATTTTCATTATTCTCAAGTTTTATAACTATCCTATCCAAGGTTTTATATAGTTTCTCATTAGATAATGGTTTTATCAGATAATTTATAGCATCTACTTCAAAAGCATCATATACAAATTCATTTAAAACTGTAACAAAAACTATAAAGCAATCATTACCATATGCTCTTAATTTTCTAGCTGTCTGCATTCCATTAATCTCTTTCATTTGTATATCTAAAAAGATAATGCTAAACTTTTCGTGATTGTATAGTAAATCTTCTGCTTTATCAAAAAGTTCTATATTACACAGTAGATTATTTTGCTTCATATATAATTGTACATTTTCTTTTATATGATTTAACATGTATGATTCATCATCACAAATGGCAATTGAAATCAATATATACACCTTCTTTCTTGTTATTATTCTAATTATTATATAAAGTTAATTTTTTCTATTCAATTAAACTGTTCTAACATGTTGAATATATGTTCCAAAATGTAATAACCTCACTTTTCATAGTATATCTAATTTAAATTTATGTATCAAGATTAAGTCAAATTAATTTATCATTTTATAAGCCTAATTTATACATATATAAATAATTCTTACTATATTTAAATTTGCATAATAAAAAAAGATATCATAAAATAATTTAAAAAAACTATTTTATGATATCAATTTTAATTAAAGTGTTATATTATTTTTATTATTCAAATACGGTTTGAGTTTCTATATCCTCTTTTAAGGCATTTAAAGCTTTTAAAACTATCTTCTTTCTAATCTTTTTACTTTCTTCTTCTCCTAGATTAGGATTTCCAAGTGGGTATGGTATTCCCACTGCTGGAACAATCCTATTAGCTCCTATTGTAAGTGATATTGGTACTACAGTACAAATATGAACAACTGCTATACCAGCTCTTTCTATCTCTTTTACCATCGTTGCTCCACAACGAGTACAAGTACCTCATGTAGATGTTAAAATTACAGCATCCACATTATCTTCTAAAAGTTTCTTTGAAAACTCTTCCCCAAACCTTTTGGAATTTCCAACACTTGTTCCTGTTCCTGTAGTAGTAACAAAATAATTTGCCAATTCTCCAATTATACCTTCTTTTTCAAGTTCCCTAACTACATCTAGTGGAACAACTAAATTTGGATTTTCAAGTACATATGCTCTATCATAACCTCCATGTATAGTTGTAAAATCTTTATTTGACATAGAATCCATATCTGTTAAATCATAAATTCCATACTTAGTAGCACTTGAAGACTCAATTTTATCTGGATTATCAATTGGAACTATCCCTCCAGAAGTTACTAGTGCAAGTTTTATTTTAGATAAATCCTTAATAGGCTTCATAGGTGTAACCCTATCAAACTCAGGCATTGGATACTCAGTTTCAAAGTTTTCTCCCTGCATCTTTTTAACCAACATATCAATTGCTCTTTCAGAACCTCTAAGTTCATGGAAGAAATTTTTTCTTATCCCTCTCATTATATATCCTTCTTCTTCAGGAGGACCTATTTCTTCTCCTCTAACCAGTTTAAGACCTAGCTTTATCATTATTGGAACTACTTTTCTAAGACTAGCTGCTGAATTTCCAGTAGATATTATGTGTAAATCTAACTTAAACATGTCTACTCCAGGATTTTCTTTATACATTCCTGTAATTGCAGGAATATTTAGCTCATCTTCAACTGCTTTACAAATAGCTCCACAAGCTACTCCATATCTACCTGCATTAAACGCAGGCCCTGCAATAAATAAATCAGGTTTTTCGTCTTTTATCATTTTTAAAAGTTCTTGAGTTGCACTTTCAATATTCTCTCCAAAATACGTATCTCCACAAATTACAGTTGAAATTATTTCTGCATCATCATTAAATTGACTTTGAAATGCCATTCCAGGTCCTACTGCTCCCTCTCTTTTCTCTGGTGGAATGTCTGCTTTTTCTTCTCCTCCTATACCAGCAAAGAAATTATTTATATAATGAACCACTCTGATTTTACTCATATCTTAACCCTCCAAAACACTTTATAGTTATACATTAATTAGACCAATTATTACTCTAACAAAACTCTATATTTAACCATTTATTTAATAATATCTTGCTGTCAGATGATTATAACCATTTGCTATAGTTGAAGCTATTATTATTTGTAGTTCTGCATCCATACTTCCATCATCATTTAAACACCCTTTATACCCACCAATCATCATTTCAACATATTCCAAAGTTCCTATAATTTTCTCCATTGCTGGAAAATGAACCACTAAGTTCCCTTGACCACAAGAAACAACTGCATCTGCTTCTTTAGTAGCATCTGCTATAGATTGACTCTTTCCATCCTTCCCAGGAAATTCATCTGTTATCAAAACTACACTTACTCCAACTTCACTACACTTTTTACAATTCATCATTAAGTCAGTATCTGGATTTCCATAACCTTCTTCTGTAACTAGTACTCCATCAACACCCAAAAACTCTATTAATTTTGCCACCATATCAGAACTTCTCTCTTTATCAACTAAGAATACGTTTTCATTGGTCAAAATAACACCTATAAAGTTTAAATCTTTTCCATGCCTTTTATATAAGTCATGTATAACTGGATTATTTAAATGATGGAATGTAGTGACCTTATCACATGGTGCTACACAGTTTCCAGAGATTATAGCTCCATCCATTATTTCAGTTGGATACATAAAAGTAGGAACTATTTGTTTAGCATCTACTCCATAATAATAAGTATCATGTAAAAGTCCTTGTGATTGTAACATATGAACATATGCTACTGTTGGTAGGTCTGGATATTCTTTTACTTGTTTTAATAATGGTTTTGTCTCATATACAATTATTTCATCTGGCTCAACTTCTCTTCCTGCTTCACCTATATATGCACCTATTTTCAATCCAACAATTCTAGCTGCTTCCTCATAGTCATGAGTACCTATACCATCTTTTGCTTTTATAACAATACATATATTATTTGTTTTTGAAAAAGGTGTATATTTAGCAGTAGGGCCACTCATATCAATTACACCTTCTTGAAATCCAACTATATTTCCACAAGTTACAACACAAGCTCCTAAAAGTACATGTGTTCTTCCACTTCCTACAGTCTTTACTTTGTTTATAATTCCAGGAAATATTTTACTGTCATCTCCAATTTTAACTCTAGGTTCTATTACATCTTTAACTGGAGCTATTCTTACTGACTCACCAGGTCTTGCAAGTTCAACATTTACATTTACAATTCTTTCATCTTCCAAGGCTATTTTTTCTATTTCTTTACTATTCACATATAATACTCCATTTTTTACTTCCGTCTTTTCTCCAAATTCAACATTTTTTATAAATATATTCCCTAGCTCTAGCTTCATATGAAAATCCCCCTTAATATATTTAATCGCAATTAAAAGTATTTATTATTACGTTTATTCATATATAAAGCATTTTCTATGCCAATTATTTAAGATGTGTATTATATTTATTAATGTTATAGAGATTTTCATTTCTAAGTTTTATAAGTATTGAATTTAACAATAATTATTGTAAATCTTAAATTTTAAAATTATAATAAAAAAAGATAAGTATGTTTTTTCTACTTATCTTTTAATAGAGTTTGAGAAGTTTTTTTCTCATTTAATGAGAAGTTTTTTTCTCACTTAATATTATATTCTGATATTTTATTAGTTAATTGCCTTCTACTAATTTCTAATTTTTTAGCTGTGTTTGACACATTATTTCCACATAAAGATAAAACCTTTTCAATATACTCACATTCAAATTCTTTTCTTATTTCTCTTAGAGGTCTAATACTTATTTTTTCATCTATATACACATTATTTGATATTAAATTTAAATTATCTTTTGATAAATTACCTTCTTCACTTAAGACTACAAGCCTATTTATTATATTTTTTAATTCTCTTATATTTCCAGGATAATTGTAATTTAATAAAAAATCCATTACTTCCTTATCAATTGAATATACCTTTTTATCATGTTCATTTTGATACTTATTTAAGAAAAATTCTATAAGTGTATTTAAATCTTCTCTTCTACTTCTTAATGGTGGTATAGTTATTGTGATTGTACTTATTCTATAAAAAAAATCTTCTCTTATATTTCCGTTTGATATTTCTACTTTTGGTTCCTTATTCATTGCACAAATTAACCTAAAATCAACTTTAATTGATTTATTACTTCCTATTCTCTCTATAGATTTATCTTCAAGTGTTCTCAGTAATTTTACTTGAACATTTAAAGGTATATCTCCTATTTCATCTAAAAATAAAGTTCCTTTATTTGAAAGCTCAAACCTACCTTTTCTACTATCCACAGCTCCTGTAAAAGAACCTTTTTCATGACCAAACAACTCAGACTCCAATAAATTTTCTGAAAAAGCACAACAATTTACAGGTACAAATATCTCGTTCCTTCTTGGACTTATACTATGTATGTACCTGGCTAGTATATCCTTCCCCACACCAGATTCTCCCAAAATTAATATATTAACATCTTTACAAGCAGCTTTTTCTGCAATTTTTATGACATCATTGAAATTCCTATTTTTGGATTCTAAAGTAAACTCTAAATTATTCTTTTGTGTAGAAATTGATGCTTTCACTGCTTTTACCTTTTCAATTTCTTCTAATAAATTTTCAATAGGATTGCTCTTTATAAAATAAGATAGCGCACCTCTTTTCATAGCATCAACTGCATTTTCAATACTTCCATATCCTGTAACTAATATAACTTCTATACTCTTATTAATAGATTTAATTCTGTCTAATAGCTGTACCCCATCCATATTTTTCATCATAACATCAGATAAAACCAAGTCATAATTCTTATCTTTTTTAATGATACTTATAGCTTCTTCCCCATTTAGTGCTATATCTACAATATAACCATTCTTTTGTAGAATTTTTTTCATTACCGTTCCATACTCTAGCTCATCATCAACTACTAGTATTTTCATTATATAGTCACCTCTTTATTTAGTGGAATCTTTATATGAAAACAAGTTCCAATACCTAATTTACTTTTTACACTTATATCTCCATTATTCTTTTTAATTTCATTATAAGTAATGTATAAGCCTAAACCAGTCCCTTCACCTATTGGTTTTGTAGTATAGAAAGGATTAAATATATCCTTCAAAGCATTTTCTTTTATTCCTTCACCATTATCTTTAAAATCTATAAACAAATAATTGTTTTCTACATAACAGTCTATAACAATTTGCCCACCTTCATGTATTGCATCTACCGAATTAGAAATTAAATTTATAAATACATGTTTTAGTGATTCTCCATTTATATAACATACTAAATTCTTATTACACTCTATTTTTATTTCAACATTCTTTAACTGCAAGATTTTATATTGAAGCTTCACTATGTTTTCAATAAAATTTCTTATATTTATATTTTCTAAATTATCATCCGATATTCTTGCGAAATTTAACAGGTTTGTTATTATGTTGCTTGCTCTATCTACATTACTTTCTATAGATTTTACACAGTCATTTACTTCTTCCATTGTAACATCATCTTTTAAAAGATAACAATTGTTTCTTATTATCCCTAGAGGATTTCTTATCTCATGTGCTACACCAGAAGCTAGCTGACCTATAGATATCATCTTGTTCTCCCTAAGTAACTTTGCCTCTACTATCTTATCCTTCGTTATATCCTTAATTAGAACCACTATATACTCAATATTATTTTTTTTATATTCTACAGGAAAAGTACTTATCTTTAAAATCTTATTATGTAATTCAATTTCATTTGTTTTATGGGTGCTTTCAGAAAATGTTTTTTCAATAATTCCCTTCATAAGGTTAATTAAATCTTCTCTTTTGTAACTTATTTCATTCACAAAATCAGATAGAACTTTGTTCGATTCTACTATTTTGTAATTTTCATCTATAAGCATTATTATATCTGTAATACTATTAAATGTAGCTTCTAAAGTCTTTTTATTTTCTAGTACTTCTTTTGTTTTTCTTTTTATTTCTATCTTTAACAAATATGTATAGCTATAAAAAATATAAATTGATATTAAAATTATACCTATAAAAAGATAAATACTTGGCACAATTCCTCTTTCATACAATATATCATCAACATCATTATATGCAAAATACCACTTTTTCTTTAAGTCTTTATATACTCCATTTTTTTGAAGTTTGAAAATCCCTTTATTTAGAATACTGACCAATTCTTCATATTGTTTAGGTACAGCAAGAACAGCTTTTTTAGTATAAATAGGATTAGTTAAAACATCATATTTATCTGAAAGTCCATAATTACTTATATAATATCGTAATACTGGTTCATCACCTACAACTGCATCTACTCTCCCTGATATTAAATGATTAACCCCAGTCTTTATATCTGGAGTTAATACTATATTTATGTTTTTAACTTTTTGTTCTAAAAAGTTTATAGAATAGTCACCTTCTGGTATCGCAATTGTCTTTCCCTTTAAATCCATATAACTACTTATGTCTTGAGATTTCTCATTTTTTAGTATATTTGCACTTAAAGTATATATTGGGTCTGTAAATATAAATTTTTTTGCTCTTTCTTCTGATGGAATTAAATCGAAGAATTTTATACTATTATCTACCGAATTTATGAAAGATTCTTTCCACCAAGTATTTGGTTTAAAATAAAAGTCTTTACCAATTTGAATTGACAAAGAATTCATTAAGTCGACAATGATTCCTTTATACTGCCCATCTTCTTTACCTTCATACCTCAAAGGAGGAGAACTTTGGTCAGAACTATACACCAAATTATCATGTTCCTCCAACCATTCTTTTTCTTCTTTTGTAAATGGTAGTGATTTTTTAATATATTCAAATATATTGAGATTATATTCTGTATTTACATACATATTTGTAAGTGAAAATACCACTAAAAAAGAATAAATAATGCCCATAATAACTATCTTTTTTTTATTCACTTTAAAACTCCAATCTTCTTTTTATTATTAAATTCAATATTTAATAACAAAATCCTACTTTTTCATTAAATATTTGTATTTATTATAAAATTAATTGGATAGATGTTGAAACTATAGTCATCACTATTCCTATTAATGCTTCATATGGAATTAATTTAAACCTTTCTCCTATATCCATATTTATACTGCCTGCACTAGTATGGAATAATGAGCCATGTGGTAATTGCTCAAATACACTAGAGCCTGCATTTACAATTGATGCTCCTGAAATTGGTGACAGGCCTCCATTTATTATAGCATCAGAAAAAGTTGATGATGCTATAGTAGCTCCAGCTGTTGATGAAGCTGTTGCTAATGACATAAGTATACCTGAAATTGGTGCTAATAAAAATTGTGGCATATTTAAAAATTGCAGGATACTTATTGTGCTCTGTTGCAATTCAGAAACCTGTATAATTCCTGCAATAGTTCCTGTTCCAAGTAATAATATACAAACACCTTGCATTTTAGATAATCCAAAGGCTAAATACTCTCTTGAATTGTTCATATTTCCTGTGGCAATTAAGGTTACTATTCCTCCTATTGGAAGAGCTATCATAGGGTCTATGACTATTGGAGATATATTCCCCAGGAACAATAAGAATATTGCTACAACTGGACCACATAATGATTTAAATAAGCTTGGTAAATTTTCTCTTTTCTCTAAGATTTCATATGATTCTACTTTATTCCCCTTGTTTGTTAGCATACTTGCTAAAATAATTGTAATCACAATTCCAACAATTGCTGGAATTATATTAGCAATCATAACACTAGATAGATTAACAGAAAAGTTACCTGCCACTGCTATAGTATTCGGATTTGGCGATATGATATTACCTGCTTTCCCTCCTCCTAACATTGCTAAAAGTATTGATAGTTTGGAATAATTTAATTTTCTACCTATGTATAATCCTATAGGCGCCACTGTTATTATAGATACATCCAGATTTACTCCTACTCCAGCAAGTACCATAGTTGAAGCGGCAATTGAAAGCAAAGCTCTCCTTTCTCCTAATATTTTTACAATCTGTTCTGATATTTTATCTACTGCCCCTGTTTTTATTAAACTTCCTGCTAATACTCCTGATGCTAAAGCTCTAAGAATTGATGGTGAAATGTTCATAGCCCCAGTTGCCATAAAATCTACAGTTTGTGTTATATTTGCTCCTCCAACTATTCCTCCAATAAATGCTCCTAACATTAAACTATAAACAGCTTGAAATTTTTTTATAATTAAAATAATTGCTACTAATAAGCCAAATATAGCTCCAAAAGTTGTTATTTGCATAATACTCCCTCCTATCATAGGTTAATTATTTTTTACTTAATTTAATTTTATTTAAATATATTTTAAGTATTCTGTATTCACTTGTCAATTATATTTTAATTTATTCAATTAGATTGAACATTATTTTTTCAAAAATACATTCTATATGTTATAATAATTTCATACTGTATAATCTTTTTATTTGATTATTTTAGGATAATATTTTTTTAAATGAAAAAGAAGGGATATTCATATGAATGATTTAAATTTAGGAGAAAAAATAGCTGAAGTTCGAAAAAAACAAAATTTAAGTATTAGAGATTTAGCAAAACTAGCTGATGTTACACCATCATTATTAAGCCAAATAGAAAGAGGCCTTGCTAATCCATCTGTAAATTCATTAAAGTCTATAGCATCTTCTCTAAATGTTCCTCTATTTACATTTTTTGTATCTGAGGTAGATAAAAAAAGCTTAATAGTAAGACATGATAGTAGAAAAAAAGTTATTTTGCCTGGAAGCAATGACGTTGTATATGAAGTTTTAATTCCAGACTCTAGTAGCAATTTAGAATTTGCAATTATGGATTTAGCTCCAAATACCTCTTCTTGTGTAGATAGGATTACTCACAATGGAGACGAGATTGCATATGTTTTGGATGGAGAAGTCAAACTTTTTATGGATGATGATGAATTCACTCTATTCAAAGGAGATAGTGTTAAAGTTCCTCTGGGAACAAAACACAAATGGCAAAACAATTCAAATAGCGAAAGTAAAGTAATTTTTGCAGTTATTTTATAGAGGAATAAAACTTATGAAAACATATAAATTTATATTTTTTGATGCAGATGATACTTTATTTGATTTTAAGAAGAGTGAATCACATGCTTTTAAAAGACTCCTATCTGAATTTGGTTTGAGACTTGATTATGAGAAATGTATAGAAATATATAGAAATATAAGTGATAAACTTTGGCTTGACCTTGAAAAAAATATCGTAACTTTAGACGAACTTAAATTGCTTAGATTTAAACTTTTTGCAGATGAAATGAAATTAGATGTTGACCCTAAAACTCTTAGCAAAATGTACTTAAATTTTTTAAGTGAATGTACATTTTTAATTCCAGGAGCAGTTAATATATTATCATATCTCAAGAAAAAATACACAATAATTATAATAACAAATGGAATATCTGAAGTTCAAAACAAAAGGCTTAAAAATTCAGAAATAAAAGAGTATATCGATGGAATAATTGTCTCTGAGGAATTAAAAGTATCAAAACCAAATCCTGAAATATTTAAATATGCACTTAAAAAATTTGATTGTTATGATAAATCTTCTGTATTAATGATTGGTGATAGTTTGACATCAGATATTTTAGGAGGAATAAATTCAGGAATAGATACTTGTTGGTTAAATTTCAATAACAGTATAAATAATACTAACTATTCACCAACTTATGAAATAAGTAGTCTGATTGAGTTGAAGAAAATTATTTAGTTTGTGAATTACCAACATATCAAGTGGAATATTATTATTTTGCAATAATTTTTTTAGTTTATAAATATAGTAACTAAAAAAATTATTGCAATTTATACATAAAACAAGTTTCAATCTTAAAAATAGCTAAAAGCATTTTTGAGGACATTTACTACATCTTGATTCGAGATTTTCCTCATCTCCCATTAAAATAAGCATTGCCACACTCTTTATAGGTGATAGCTGGTGATAATCATTGATTTCTATTTCTACATTATTATATTTATTTTTTATATAGTTATAAATCTCTCTCTGTTTCTCAATCTCAAAATCTTTATCTCCTGGATATATTTCGTATGATATATTGAGATTATTATATTCTTCTTTTAAGTACCTCTTTATTTTTTCATTAATACAATCTAAACACACTACTCCTATTTTATCCAGTGCTAACCCTGCCATCATATTACAATTTTCCATATAGTCGTTCATCTTGATATCAATCTTATCTCCTATTGTGTATAGTATAGCAAATGCTTTTTTACACTTTTTAGGCATTTTATCAATATCAATCTCACTCATATATATCTTAATATCTAAGCTATCATTTATATTTTTTATTTCTTTTTCAACGATTTCACTAATCGTATCTGGAGCCTTCCTATTTCCATACCCCAAAAACTTTAGCACAATGTTCTTATCTATAAAAATGTCTTCTAGATTTAGAGATTCTAAAAAAGATTTATCTTTATTACTATTATAATTCATTAATATCAATCCTATCTAATTCTTTATAACTAATTCTTCCTGCCTTTATAGCTGCTTGTAAGTTTTCTACTGGAGTAGTATTTAAACAGTTACATCCAAAGTTACATAAGAAATTGTCATATCCTCTCATCTTCTTTAACAACTTTAGTGTCTCTCTCCTAATCTTATCTGGGTTAGAGCGACCAAGAAGCTTTATTGGGTCCAAGTTACCAATCAATACTATATCTCTAGGAATCATTGGAGCAATTTCTTCATAGTCCAAAATTTGGTCTAAGCTTACTGCATCTATGTTGCAACTTAACATATTGTCTAATAATTCCCTAGTATCTCCACATATATGCATCCCTTTCCAACAATCAAGCTCATCGTATATTTTATTTAAATTTTTTACTATATACTCATCAAATCTATCTTTGCTTAAGGTCACTGATGTTGGTTCTGCTATTGAAATATACTTAGCTCCTGCTTTATTTGCAGCCACAGCATATCTTCTTACCAACTCAGTTGTAAATTCCAATAACTCTTCTACAAATTTTTTATCAGTTATTATACATCTCAAAAGTTGTGTAGCTCCAGCTAGCTGGCCTGCAAGTGTAAATGGACCTTGTATAGCTTCATACAATGGTTTTTTTATACTTTTTGATATAAGTGACAAACTTTCTATATTAAGTGGCATACGTCCACTTGTATAAGGGTCTGGAACTTCTAGTTTTCTTAATTTTTCCCTATCAGTTATAGTATGTGTTAATACACTTGGAAAATCATAATCCGGTCTTAGTGTCTCTAGACCTAAAGTCTCACAAAACGTAATCCCATCACAGAATGAATATATAAAATCTGATTCAAAATGCTTGTCCATAGTCTTTGCTAATTCTAACTGCGTATCTACACTATCATATACTTCATATGCCTTTTTATTTATTAAAAATAATCCATTTGTACCCATATCAGGCAGAAAGAAGCCTCTATCCTCACTGTTTATATATTGAAGTAAAGTCATATCTGAAAACATCTTAAACTTCACCTCCTATAAGTTTGTTTATTAATTTGACTGCTTTTGGAGCATTTGAGCTATATCCATCTGCTCCTATTTCTTCTGCAAACTCTATACTTACAGGACCTCCACCAATTATTACTTTTGGTTTTTTATCTATCTTAATCCTATTAAGTTCATTTATAACTGACTTCATGTTCTCCATAGTCGTTGTCATCATTGAAGATAAGCCTATTATATCAACATTGTTTTTTATAGCCTCTTCTATTATATCTTTACTTTTTCTATTTACACCTAAATCAATAACTTTATATCCAGTAGCTTCTACCATTACTTTTACAATGTTTTTTCCTATCTCATGGGTATCTCCTTCTACTACAGACATCAGAATTACTCCCTTTGATTTCTCCTTTACTTTTCCAGTTCCTTTCAAAAGATTAATTCCTTTATTTAGTGCATCTGTACATACTATAACTTCTGAAAGATAGTATTCTTTGTTCTCAAATTTATCTAAAGCTCCTATCATACCTTTGTTTAAACCATATTCATAAATATCTTCTACATCAATATTTTTATCTATAGCAATTTTCACTAAATTTTCTATATTGTCTACACCCATATTTAATATGCATTCTGCTATATCATCAAGTATGTCCATATAATATTTCATCCCTTCTAGTATCTTACAAAATTTCTTTTTTAACATAAACTAATTTACGTTATTTAATAAGAGCTCTCTTTAAACATAATCCATTTTTATTGAATACAGTCGAAAAGCACACAATTATTGATAATTTAAATTTGCAGTCCATGGAAAATCTAAAGGAAACACCTTTGTTGCAAATTCATGTATATTTTTTAAATGTTTAAATTCATTGTATTGCTCTTCGTTTTTTTCAAAAAACAGTTTATTAAGTTTATCCAAACTTTCTATTACAAGTTCTTCTTCTTTATATTTAATAATATATTTATTTTCAACTTGTTTAAACTCCATATATTTTAATAATTCAGAATCTATATATTGATTAAAATAACTTCTTAGGTTATCACACAATTTTACAAAATTTATTATTTTCATAGTTCCTTGTTGATAATCCAAAGTTTTTATTTCATTACCTTGTAATTGGTCTTTAAGATTTCTTACATGTACTTTATAATCTAAATATTCTAAACCAAATTTATTTGTTACGTATTTCAATATATTTTCAACATTTACAGAGTTTAACCCTATCTCAGCCACTTCTCCTACAATAGAATTTTCTTTTTTTATTGTTCTTATTATTAAATATCCTATAATATTATTATTTTCTTTTATAAATACCTTCTTATAATCAATTGGTCCCCAAGCAATAGTTGCTGCATGTAATAATTTTTTGAACTCATCTTTTCTTCTTATAAATCTAGTACTATTTTGATTATATAGTTCAATCATTTTGTCTAAATCATCATCGTTTTCAAAATTAGTTTCATCAAATTCAACTATTTCATATGGTATTTTCACATTCTCAGGTTTTATTGTATATTTGTAGAAGCTTTTTACCAAACTACAATTTCTTCTACTGTACAAAGTTCTTGTTCCTGAAATGATTACAATATCTACACCATCATAAAACATTTTTTCTTCTACTTTATCCAATACCTTAGATGAATAGCCTTTTTTTTCATAATCTGGATGAGTACACACCCCGCCTATAGCTGCAACTTTCAGCCTATTTCCTTGAATATATACATCTTGAATTAAATAATTTACATCTGAAACTATTTTATCATCTTCTGATATTATAATCATATTTTCTATATTATTTTTATTTAATAAGAGAGGGAACTCCTCCATCATAGTTGGTTTATGATTTCTTGATATCCTAAATACATAGTTTATTAATTCTATTACCTTATCGAATTCTTCTAATTTTGCACTTCTTGGTCTTAATTCCATCTATATTCCTCCAAATATTATTTAAAATACTTAAACACTATTATCTATAATAAAACATTTACTACTACATTTCTAATTATATCTTTTTTCTTTGCGATTTTTAATTGTTTTTTTATCAAATTTTTATAAAATATACATCTAATTCCCAGTTACACTTATAAAATGACCAGTTATGCATAATATATTGAAATATTTTCCATATATTTATATGATTAATGTCTATAGGTCAGTTGAAATAATCACTTTTTAGAAGGTTATAATTTTTTTATTACCTTCTTTTTTTATTATAAATTATAAATCAATCAACAGAAAATATTCTAAGTTACTTTTAAATAATGACTTTATGGTTCAATTGTACTAAAATAGTATATGTAGGTTACAAATGACCTAATAAATATTAAAGTTTGGAGGTAATAGATATGGCAGATTGTAATTCATGTCCATCAAAGGGAAATTGTAATAGTCAATCAAATTGTTCTATTGAAAATAACCCTAACAATAAATTTGGAAAAATAATTGGTGTTATGAGTGGAAAAGGTGGGGTTGGAAAATCAACTGTAACTGCTTTACTTGCTAATAAGCTAAATAAAATGGGATATAAGGTTGGTATATTAGATTCAGATATAACTGGACCAAGTATTCCTAGACTTATGGGTGTAAAAAATGTAAAAGCTTATTCTGATGGCTCTTATATTTATCCTGTAGAAAATGCAAATAACATAAAAGTAATGTCTATAAACCTTATGATAGATGATGAAAATGAACCTGTTGTTTGGAGAGGACCTTTACTTGGAGGAGTTGTAAAACAATTTTATACTGATGTTCTTTGGGAGGAATTAGACTACTTATTAATAGATATGCCTCCTGGTACTGGAGATGTTGCATTAACTGTTATGCAATCTATCCCTATAAGTGGAATAGTTATGGTTTCTGTACCTCAAGATTTAGTATCTATGATTGTATCAAAAGCAGTTAATATGGCTAAAAAAATGAACATAAATGTTCTTGGAGTTATTGAAAACATGAGTTATATTCAATGTCCTGATTGTTCTAAAAAAATTAAGTTATTTGATGGAGAATCTACTGAGACATTTTTAAATGATTTAGATTTAGAACTTTTAGGAGAACTTCCTATGACTAAAGAAATTATAGATATTACTCATAATGGAGTTACAGAAATTAGCAATGATTTAGACTCAATATTAACTAATGTTGTTGAAAAAATCAAATAAATAGCAATTTTATAGTTTATATTTAACGTAAAAGAGGCTTGTCTTTATTTTGCAACAATACAAATAAATACAGACCTCTTTTATGCTTATCTATGTTTTAAATACACAAAATATTCTTCTATAATATCTCTATTTTTTACTTTTACCAAATATTCATTATAATGAGCATTATATGGTTGTGTCATTTTACATTCTATTACATTTTCTATGTCTTCCAATTCTAAAAGTTCTACATCTTTTAAAAATTTTCTCTCTATAAGTTCCATTAATCTTTCCATAAAATATCCCCACTTCCCCTATAATTAAGATAAACTAGGCACTTTTTTAATTACAAAATTTACCTGTTTATTATATTATATCCAATATCTTAAGGTTTCTAACATAACTAATAATTATTTTAATAAAATATACATTAATTTATATTAAATCTATTTATAATAAGTATTTTTACATATTATCTGTGCCCTTGATGCTATATATTTAGTATTTTTTCGATTATATAAAAAATTCCTCTAACAAGTCTCTGACACATAAAACAGTATTATAATCTCCAAATACAGCACAGTTTTTGCTTTCTTCATAAAAATAGCTGCTTTTATACCTTCTTTCTAAGCACTATATTTAAACTTGATTTAGAAGCATTTTCTATCTCATCTATTGATGTATATGATGTAAAAGTTACATTTACATCTTTTTTAAAAAAGGATGATATCTTTTACACAATTTTTACAAACATGGTTAATTCTTTGTTAAATCAATTATACATAAAATAAGCCAAATCTTAGTTAAAGTCTTTAAATTACTATATATATCGAATTTTCTTAAATTAACAACAACTTAAAAATTTAACATTCTCTTAACGTATACTTAACAAAACATTAATATTTTTATTGACAAAATTTGTTATTCTATATTAAGGAAACAATAAATTTTAGTTAATAAAGTTTATAATTCAGATAAAAAATTTATTAATTTCTTAAGGGAGGAAATATCGTGAATATAGCAATTAGTCTTATCGGTGGACTTGGACTTTTTCTTTATGGAATGAGTTTAATGGGAGAAGGTTTACAAAAATCGGCAGGAGACAAATTAAAAAAAATTATTGAACTCTTAACAAGTAATGTTGTTATGGGTGTACTGGTAGGTACAGTTGTTACAGGTATTATACAAAGTTCAAGTGCTACTACGGTTATGGTTGTAGGATTTGTAAATGCAGGAATAATGAATCTAAGTCAAGCTATTGGTGTAATAATGGGAGCAAATATAGGTACTACAGTTACTGCCCAATTAGTTTCATTTAATCTTGAAGGAATAGCACCAATTGCTCTAGGTGTAGGTATTGTATTCTATTTATTTACATCAAATCAAAAAACAAAACATTTATCTGAAATACTTATTGGCTTTGGTATATTGTTTACAGGAATGGAATTTATGAAAGATGCAGTGGCACCACTTGCTGAATATAAAGCATTTACTGATGTACTCTTATATTTTAGTAAAAATCCTCTATTAGGTATATTAGCAGGATTTGCTATAACAGGTATTATACAAAGTTCAAGTGCATCTATGGGTATGTTAATAGCCTTGGCTTCTCAAGGAATACTACCTCTATCAGCTGCTTTACCTATACTTTATGGAGATAATATTGGTACTTGTGTTACTTCACTTTTATCTAGTGTTGGTGCAAGCAGGAATGCTAGACGTGCAGCTGTAATGCATCTAAGCTTCAATGTAATTGGTACAATCATATTTATGGTTGTTTTAAATAAACCTATATCAGCTATAGTTACTCATTTTAACCCAACTGATACGGCTAGACAAATAGCAAACGCACATACTTTATTTAACCTTACAAATGTTATAATATTATTACCATTTTCTAAATACATAGTTAAATTAGCAAGTAAACTTATACCTATTAAAGAAACTGAATCAGAAGTAGTAAATAATACTAAGTACTTAGATGAAAGAATGTTTAGTACTCCATCTATAGCACTTGGTAATACTGTACAAGAAGTTGTAAGAATGGGACACAAAGCTACAAATTCTTTAGAACATGCAATTGCAGGATTCTTAAATAAGAGTAGTGATGATATTAATAAAACTTTTGAATCAGAAAAAGTTGTCAATAAATTACAAAAAGATATACTGAACTATCTATTAAAACTTTCTAAAGAACCTCTTAGAGACGATGAACGTTTTAGAACAGATTTACTTTTTAACACTGTAAATGATATCGAAAGAGTATCTGACCATGCAGAAAATATAGCTGAATTAGCTATGAGTGTTAAAGAAATGAATATTAGCTTCTCTGACAGTGCAATAAAAGAAATATACCAAATATACAATAAAACTATGACTAACTTCAAGGATGCTTTAATAGTTTTAGATGTTAAAGATTTTGAGTTAGCAAACAAGGTTTTAGAAGTTGAAAATGAAGTAAATTACTTAGAAAAAACTTTTAGAAATTCACACATGATTAGATTAAATAATGGAAGTTGTACAATAGATGCTGGTGTACTTTATCTTGACTTACTTACTAATTTAGAAAGAATTTCTGACCATTCAACAAATATCGTAAAACAAGTATTAAAACTTAAACAAAAAATATAGTGATTGCTTTTATATGTAATCCTAATAAATAAAAAATAAGAAGCCATAAATGATACTTATATTATTTATAGCTTCTTATTTTTTATTCAAGATTCAAATTCTTATCTTATTTAGTATCAAACTATTATTATTTAGATTATTCATAAGCATTTTAATAAAAATTTAATACCTTAATATAATAGATTTATTTCATTTTTAATACAATTGTATCATCTAAATATGTTATTATATATTTGAATATTGTCATATTAATAGGAGGGGTTCTACAATGATAAATTATATGGTGGACATTGTATATAGTGAAAAAATAAGTGAAGTAGAAAAGACACTGAAAAGTGAAAATATTCAATATGAATTTACTTCTCGTGATGGTTTTATATTTTTTGGTTTTTATGAGATGACAGATACATACAGGTTTGAAACTTTGTGTTCAGATGAAAAAATTCAATTTAAAAGAATATAATAAATTTAAAAAAGTACATATTTTTAGGTTATATAAAAAAACAGGGCGTCTTTGCCAGCACTTGGCTGCCACGTCCCGTTTTTTTATTATTCTGCCTTTATTATACTACTAATAAATCTTATTCCAAAAATAAGTACCAAATCAATGTAATAACTCATTTTTTTGAATTAATGTTGTTATCTTCATTATGTAGTCATCTGTACTCTTTAATCCTATCATTGGAATTGATAAATTCTCTTTTTCAAGTTTTTCATAAAGTTCTGACATAAACAAACCCTTATCATTGATTTCTTCATCATTGTCTGAAGTAGTATCAACTCCACAATTTGGAGAACGATTAGCACCTATAATACCTAGTATCTTAAAACCATATTTGTTATATTCTAAGATTTGTTGCATCACATAATCGACTAATAGTTGTAACTTTTTATATTTATCATCTTTTTGCATTTCTTTCCTAATTCTTGTATTCTCTTTTACTACATCTTCATTAGCACCATTTTCATTTCCCCTATCAATTCCCAAACAACTAAGTTCTGGACATGGTAATTGAACAATACCTACTTCTTCATTAACAAATAATTCAATTACATCCTTAAATGTTGCAGGATATATGGCAGTCCCATCTGAAATAGCATTTTGATTTAATAAACAATGTGCTATAAAAACTACTTTCTTGCTTCTTCCATCTGTAAACATGTTTTCCTCCTCCACTTCTTCTAGTTCTGACCCTTTGGCTATAAAAAATACTCCCAATATTCTACTTAATAACACTGTATTCTTTAACTTATTTTTTAACTTGGATTTATTTGCTAACTTTACAAAGTAATATACTATTTATATTATACTATACAACATACATTTACATCTATTTCCAAAATGGTAATATTTTAATAATATATACATTTAAACTTTACATACAAAAAATACACATCTATAAATTATAAATGTGTATTATATACTAACAATAAGCTGAACTTTCCTACTAATTCTTAATTAGTTATATTTTTTCAAAATAAAATTCATATAAATTAGGTCTATTGCACGATTGAGACCTTAATAATATCTCCATTTTTTCTTTCCAAGTGAACTACCTCTCCAGTTAGGTCATAGTCAAATGCTTTGACTAATATCTCAGTAACCTTTTTACCATCAACTACATCATCTTTTCCATTAAATAAATCCAAAGCATTATTCTCAATCATTCTCTTTGCAAAATTTACAGGTAATTTTATATGTATTTTATCGCCTGTATGTGATAAAACTCTTATTCTCAAAAATTTTTCTAAATTGTTTCTTGGTGTTTGTTTTGATGCCATGCTATTAAACCACTCTCCTTTATTTTTTATTTAATAATAAATTTTATTCTTAAAAATATCTTTATATGTGTTTATTATGAAAGTAATACTATTCTTTTCTAATCTTGATTTATATTTACTCTTATTTAAGATACATTTAGTGGCATCTATAATTTATAATAATTGTATATTTTGAAATTTTACCTTACAATTATTGTATCTGAATTTAACAAGAACATATTATTAAAATATTTCAGTTGAATCAAATTTTGTTTATTATATATTAAAATAAATTGGCATATTTGTTCTTAATATATTAGGAGGATTTACTTATGAATAAAATAATCAATAATATTTTAAATACTTGCAAACAGTATACATATATTTTGCCACATAAATTGTTAAGACCATATATAGCACACTATACAATAGCTATTCCCGATATAAATACTAAAGAAAATCTTACATTAATACCTGATGCTAGTGGATGTATGATATTTGAATTTGATAAAAAGAGTATGGATAGTGAATTTTGGGGAGCTACAACGAAAACTATAATTGTAAAAAACGACATAGAAAGTGTACTATTTCGAGTATTTGTTGAGTTTCGTCCAGGTGGAGTATATTATTTAACAGGTTTTTCTCAAAGAGAATCCACTGACTTAAAAATTAAACTTGAAGATTTTAATACATTATTTAGCTCAGAGATTAATTCTATTTTTGAAAAAACGAGCACTCTAAAAGAATTAATAGAAGAATTAGATATGTTATTTTTATCATACTTGTTCAAATCAAATATAATAGATATGACTATCCCAATCCTTGAAAATACAAGAAAACAGAATTCCATTATGTCAGTTAAAAATATTTCTCAAATCAGTTGTTATAGTGAACGTCATATAAATAGGATTTTTAATAATTCTCTTGGCATGAGTATCAAATCCTATCTTAGATTACTTCGTATAAATCTTGTATTACAAGAAGTACAAAATAATAATATGCCATTTACAACTTTAGCTCAAGATATTGGATATTATGACCAATCCCATTTTATAAATGATTTTAAATCTATCTGTGGGGTTAATCCAACAACCTATATAAAAAATTTGTCCGATTTTTACAATGAAAAGTATAAGTTTTGATGTACAATCATATAAAATTTATATTTAAGGAGTGAGTAACAATGATAGAATCAAGATGTGGAATTTTATGTTATGAATGTGAGTACAAAGGAAAGGTCAATTGCAAAGGATGTACATATATTGATAAACCTTTTTGGGGTGAAGAATGCCCTGTAAAATCATGTTGTGAAAATAAAAATCTTACACATTGTGGTCTATGTGATACATTTCCATGTGAAATGCTTAATCAATTTGCATATGATAAAGAACAAGGTGATGATGGAAAAAGAATCGTTCAGTGTAAGGAATGGGCTAGCTCTAGCATTACGAATTAATATATCTCTATATTATAAAACAAATCTTTTTAAACTGTTGTTGCTAACCTACAACAGTTTTTATAATTTAATTTAAAGGTTATTAAGTTAATTTAATAGAATAGTAATTTATTGATTGAAAAATAGCTACGCACACTTGTGACTTTAGTCATGAGTTAGTAGCTAAAATAGTCAGCATATAGGA